>NZ_JAKUGG010000011.1:0-192873 GCF_022663835.1 Bacillus cereus group sp. BfR-BA-01347
ATTCATTACTACAATTGTGTGCGAATTCAAGAAAAATTAAACCACCTATCCCCTAAAGAATTTAGGGAACAAGTGGTTTAGGTGTTTTGATTGGTGTCCCCTTTTCGGGGGTCACTTCACGAATTAGAGAAGTGTTTTTCTTTCATTACTGATTTGAGCTAGAAGATTGTGATTGTTTTGCAGCTGACTTAGCATTTTGTTTTTTCACAGCATGCACGTCTGTTTCAGTTGCAAATTCTGTACCATAACTAGCGTTTGCACTTTGTGCACCAGAAGCTTGTGCTTTCTTTGCTTCTGATTGTGCGTTTGCTTGTTTTACTGCTTGCACATCTGTTTCAGTTGAAAACTCTGTACCATAACTAGCATTTGTACTTTGAATGCTAGCACCAGAAGTTGCCTTGTTATAACCTTGTTGTTTTTTACTCATCTTTCTCACCTCCACAATCAATAATGTAACCAATTCACTTAGAAGCTATCCGTAATTTTCTTTTGAATAATTTCCGCATATATCTTTTGTTACTTATTCAAACTATAAGAAATGGAGGTGGGAATATGTATATAGGACGCGATATGACTGAACTAACGATGGTTTCAAAAAATGAGTGGAAAGAAGATGAATTAGCTTATTTTCATCATTCATTACAACAAATTTTGCCTTATTTAAACGCCGAAGGGCAAAGTATTTACAAAGAAATTGTAGTAGAAATCGAATCAAGAGGCGGCTTACAAGAAGGCGAAGCTAGTTGGACTCATGGGACAAAAATTTCTTACGATTAAAAAAGTGTTCCCTAGATTGGGAACACTTTTTTTATTTATTGCATTGTAATTTTCTCCACGCAATTTTCGTAAATAGTACGATGTGATTTCGAGAAAGGCAATTGCTCGAATGCTTCTTTCGATACAAATTTTAATGTATCTGTATCAACAATATTACCGGTTACTTTTCCGTAAAATACAAATATATCCCAAGTACGATGTGTAAACGTATGTTGTACATTCATTGCGTACTCATCAATAGAAACCGCGAGCTCAAATTTCTCTTTCATATAATCTATAAGCTGCTCTTTCTGATTTCGAATCCCTTCGCCAAGTTCAATATTCGGAAATTCCCACATGTTAGCTAATAATCCGGTACTTGGACGTTTATTAATGACGTAACAACCATCTTCCGTTTGAAGTACTCCTGCAACAAGGGGTACCATCGTCGGAGCTTTCGCTTTACTTTTTACTGGTAACTCCTTTTGAACACCTTCAGCATATCCCCTGCAATGTTCACGTACAGGACAAAGTAAGCATGCTGGATTTTTCGGAATACAAATTAGTGCACCTAATTCCATCAAACCTTGATTAAAATAAGATGGATTTTCAGTCGAAATAATTTCACGCACAATCTCTTCAAAAACTTTTCGAGTCTTTGGTTTTGCAATATCATCCCATACTGATAAAATGCGAGATAATACACGCATAACATTTCCATCAACTGCCGGCTCTGGTATACCATATGCGATACTTAAAATAGCACCTTTTGTATATGGTCCAACTCCTTTTAACTTTTCAATTTTCTTTACATCACTTGGTACAACCCCGCCGTATACTTCTTTTACCTCTTTTACTGCCGCATGTAAATTACGTGCTCTAGAATAATATCCTAAACCTTCCCATGCTTTTAATACTTCTTCATCATCTGCGTTCGCTAACGCTTCAAGTGTAGGAAACTTCCCCATAAAATTTGCGTAATATGGTTTTACAGCTTCTACTCTTGTTTGCTGTAACATAATTTCAGAAACCCAAACGCGGTATGGATCTTTATTCTTTCTCCATGGCAAGTCGCGCTGTTCTTCTTCAAACCAACCAATTAAATCATTTTGAAACTGCTCTATATTAAAATTGTTTAGTATTTCAAGTGTCAAACTTGATCCCCCTCATTTTTTTGCATATAAGTACTATTATAAAGATTTTAGGAAAAAATTTAAGTAAGATGACATAGGAAATAGAAGGCAAAGGACTTGAGGTATCGAATAAAAAGAGTTACATTAATAAAAAAACGGAGGTGGATTTCTATGGACACAGCCACTCACCTTGTTATGGGTATCACTTTAGGTAGCTTAGCAACATTAGATCCAGCCATAGCACAAAGTGATATTGGCCCTCAAGCTGTTATGCTTGCTACAATTGCTGGTTCCAACATTCCTGACATTGACACAGTTTTAAAATTGCGTAATAACGCTAAATATATAAGAAATCATCGTGGGATTACTCATTCCATTCCCGCGGTAATTCTTTGGTCATTCCTTATAAGTGGCATCTCTTTCGCCTTCTTTTCAGAAGCTCCATATCTTCATTTACTACTTTGGTCATTTATTGCCGTCTTTCTTCACGTCTTTGTAGATATTTTCAACGCCTATGGTACACAAGCATTACGACCTTTCACAAAAAAATGGGTCGCACTTGGCATAATTAATACATTCGATACCGTAATTTTCTTTATCCATATACTTGCAATTGCTTGCATGCTCGTCGGTTCTCATAAAGGATATACAGCCTTAGCAGCATATATATTAATGATTATTTACTATATCGGACGGATTATGATGCATAGAAATATAAGAAGCGTTGTACACAAACGTTTCAACAATGTCGAGAAGATTATCATTTCTCCTTCTTACCGATTTTATCATTATCATTTAGCAGTCGTTACGGCTGATTATTACTACGTTGCGAGATGGCATCGTGGTAACATCATGATATATGATAAGTTCGATCGGGTACCGTTCCCAGACAATGATATTATGCGAGCAGCTAAACAAGATGAAAACATCTCAGCCTTCTTATCTTTCTCTCCTGTATATCGCTGGGATATTTTTGATCATGATCATTATTACGAAGTACGATTCATTGATTTACGATACCGAAGTAAAGATTATTATCCATTTGTTGCGATCGTTCAGCTCGACCACAATTTAAATATTATTAGCTCCTATACAGGATGGATTTTTAGTGAAGAAAAACTTCGAAAAAAACTAGAATTACTTCCACATTAAAAAAAGCGACTTAAGTCGCTTTTTTTAATGTTTCAAATGATCTTCTTGATTAATTAAATGGCTGTACTTCGGATTATTTGTACGCATTTCATGAAGGCGTATACCATGATTATTAATCCATGATCGTACCACTTGTTCCGTCATTTCATCGCCTTGATAACGACCTGATTTGGCATAAGTTGTTTGAAAATCTTCCCATAGTAACTCAACCCACGCACGAGCTTGTGCGTAAGAAAGCTTGTCATTCTTGTCTAATAATTCTTTCGTTAATATTTCATAAATATCATTCATATTATAATCTCCTTTTACCTATTTATCCCTTCATTTCTAAAGGATAGTTTCTTCAATTTTGCACATTCTATAATTGATACTTCTTAAAGAAGAGGTATCAACCGATAATGAGGAGGGCGTTCGCAATGGGTAAACAAGCCGAATTTTGGTCTGAGTCAAAAAATAACAGCAAAATCGACGGTCAACCGAAAGCGAAATCACGCTTCGCTTCGAAACGACCTAACGGCACAATTAACACGCACCCACAAGAACGTATGCGTGCTGCAAATCAGCAGGAAGAGTAGTACAAATTAAATTAACTTCCTACACGAGGTGATAAAGATGAGCTACCGTGATCGCTTAGATAGTCGTTCTGAATTATTTAACCATACGTGGACTCGTCCAAAACATGCGAAAGCGCAAGTTAACGGACAGACGCAACAAACCCAGTCTCTCATTATATTGGCAAATGAATGTAAAAAACGCCAATTTTAGAATCTCCTATCTCCTTTAACGCCTACCAAAGATGAAAACCAGAGAGATATGTGCTCTCTGGTTTTTATTTTTCTTGCAATAAGGAAATTGGTATGCCAATCTCTTCATTATCATTTTGCTTATATCCCCAAGCAAATACCCCATTGAAATACGTAATTTTAAATAATACACCAGGTTCTTCTACTAATTCATATGTTTCACCAATACGGAATTTGTTTATATCCGTCATATAAGCACGAGCCATTGCCATTTTTCTCATTAATACATCAAATTCATTGACAATCCCAAGCTGCTCAGCTTTTACTGCTTGCTCCTTCAAAGCGCCAATTTCTTCCCTTAGCTCATGCGGTGTCATTTCACTGTAGCGTTTTGGCATATTCATCTTATTCTCCTCATTCCTCTTCGCGTTTCATTTGCAAAAATATCTCGATTTCATCAATAGAGAATCCTTTTCGATATAACGCTTGTTTCATCTTGTTTTCAAATGTCCATCCATCATGCTTCTTATATTTCTCATAATATTTATTCCCATGATAGTGTAACGCTTCTTGTTGCTTTTCGTCATCTTTTTCGTCTTTCAATTCTTCCAAACAAATCTGAATTACTTCTCTAGAATATCCTTTTCGAACAAGCATCTCATCTAACTTTAGTTTCATTTGTAAAAAAGAATGCTTTTGATAAGATTTTTTCTTCTTTTCTATGAGAAACGAAGCATTCTCAATTTGCTTTTCCTTTGGATATTCTTGTAAACTATGTGTAATAATTAAATCCTGAACACCTTTATTTAATAGCTCTCTTTTAATAACAGTTGGACCTTTTCGATTCACATTACTTTGCGTTCGCGTATATAAAACAGCATACTCTTTATCATTAATATATCGGTCATGTAATAATTTCGAAACGACTTCAGAGATGATGGCCTGTCCCACTTCTTTTTTTCGTAAAAAATCTTCTATTTCTTGTTTTGTTCTCATTTGATAGGATAAATAGGAGATTGCTTGTAAATATGCTTTTTGTACTTCTTCATTGTACAAAATATTTCCTAACTCGATTTCATCAATTTCTAATCCTTTTTGTAATCCATGTTTTATTAAGATTACTTGATCCACACTAAATCCGTACTCTTCGCCTTGACCTTTATCAATATAAATATTAAATCGTTCTTTCGATCGTTTTTGTACTTCGATTTTTGTAATGACAGCCATACTCTCACCTCTCTATTATTTTAACATAGTCGAGGAACATTTTTTCTTTTCAAGAATATATATAATGAGGAGGAAATACTTGTGAAAATCGCAATTTCTGGTGGTACAGGCTTTATCGGCAAATACCTTTCTACTTTTTTTATTCAAAAAGGATATACTGTTTACATTCTCACACGAAAAAAAACTACTGAAACTTCCGACCCTAACCTTCAGTATGTTCAATGGACACCGGATTTACAAACCTTCCCCCTCTCTTCTATTGATGTAGTTATTAATCTAGCCGGAGAGTCTATTAATAGTAGATGGACAAAGCAACAAAAGAAAGCCATTTTAAACAGTAGAATTCAAACAACAAAAGGACTCATTAAACAATTGCAAACACTCCATACAAAACCACACACATTTATTAACGCAAGTGCTATTGGATACTATGGAACGTCTGAAATAGAATCTTTTACAGAACAGCATAAGACTCCTGGAAATGACTTTTTAGCAAATACAGTATATTCATGGGAACAAGAAGCATCTAAAGCAAGTTCTCTCGGAATACGAACAATCTACACAAGATTTGGAGTTGTATTAGGTGCAAATGGAGGAGCTCTTCCAAAAATGCTACTTCCCTATCAATTCTATATCGGCGGCACCATTGGTTCTGGGAAGCAATGGTTATCATGGATTCATATAGACGATGTCGTTCGTATGATGGATTTCATCATACACAAAAAAGAAATTGATGGTCCTCTTAATATGACAGCACCAACACCTATAAGAATGAAGGAATTTGGAGAAACCATTGCAACTATAATGAAAAAACCTCATTGGTTGCCTGTACCTTCATTTATCATTCAAACTTTATTAGGTGAAATGAGCATACTTGTACTAGAAGGGCAACGTGTATTACCCATTAAAGCAATTGAACATGGATACCAATACACATTTCCGGCAATAGACCATGCATTACAAAATATACTTTCGCATACAATGTAGTACTTCTAAAACACAATTTTACATGGGCTCTTTCAAAACTTTCATTTTCTAGAATCCGAAGCATCACTATACAAATAACCTTTCAGTTACTTTCCCTTAACTTCCATTAGCATTATAAAGTAACAGAAATGAGGTACCTATGAAAATATTGCTCAAACAAGCCATTGTATACCCTATTACATCTCAAAAATTTCAAGGCGATGTACTCGTTACAGGAGAGCGAATTACCGAGGTCAAACCTTTTATTCAACCTACTCAGGATATGACCGTTATAGATGCACGAGCACTCCATCTCTTACCTGGCTTTATTGATGTCCATACTCACCTTGGTCTCTATGATGAGGGTACTGGTTGGGCTGGAAATGATGCCAATGAAACATCTGAAGTTTCAACACCACATATTCGTTCTTTAGATGGGATCCACCCTTTCGATATTGCCTTTCAAGACGCTGTACAAAACGGAATTACAACCGTTCACGTTATGCCTGGCAGTCAAAATATTATCGGGGGTACGACTTGTGTAATAAAAACAGCTGGAACTTGTATTGATCATATGATTATTCAAGAACCTGCTGGTTTAAAGATTGCCTTTGGAGAAAATCCTAAAAAAGTCCATAGTAATGGAACAAAAGAATCCATTACACGTATGGGGATTATGGGGTTACTTCGGGAATCATTCTATGAAGCGCAACACTACGGGCACGAAGCTGATTTTCGAATGCTTCCTATTTTAAAAGCATTACGTCGTGAAATACCCGTACGTATCCACGCCCATCGAGCAGATGATATTAGTTCTGCGCTACGCTTTGCAACGGAATTCAACCTTGATCTACGTATTGAACATTGTACAGAAGGACACTTTCTTGTTGAAGAGCTTTCGAAACACAATTTGAAGGTTTCAGTTGGTCCCACTCTGACACGTCGTTCTAAAATCGAACTAAAAAACAAGACATGGGATACTTACCATATATTATCTAAAAATGGTGTGGAAGTTTCTATAACAACAGATCATCCTTATACACCCATTCAATATTTAAATATTTGTGCCGCTGTCGCAGTAAGAGAAGGGTTAGACGAGAAAACAGCACTAGAAGGAATCACCATATTTCCAGCGCGAAATTTGCGTTTAGAGGATAGAATTGGAAGCATCGAGGTTGGAAAAGACGCCGATCTCGTGTTATGGACTCATCATCCTTTCCATTATTTAGCCAAGCCTGTACTAACTATGATTGATGGAAAAATAATTTACAAAAAAAATAAAAAAAACTAGTTTATTTTTTTGACTAGATAAAGTATTATACGATTATAAACTGAATGAAACCATAATCAATTTGTGTCGTGATTATCATTTTCAAATTGATGAATGGGGAAGGCAAATGGTGCGCCACCAGCGTTAGAAACTGGTTCTAGTGGGTTCGATTCCCACCCCGAAATTTTTTAAAGATTGATATAAAAATTTCGAGGGTGGGGTGTTTTTTCGTCATGCTACCCTCGTGTGAGGAGGAGTTAGTATGTTGAAAAAACGCGACTTACACGACAGCCACGTTCTATACGAGTTAATGGTGGATCCAGCTGTCTTCCCTTTTGTGCGTCAAAAGGCTTATTCTTATGAAGAATATTTATTCTTAACGAAACAAACGATTGAAGCTGAAGAGCGTGGTGAATTAATTTCACGCACAATTTTAGATGAATGGGGTAACCCTATCGGAACAATTACTTTATTTGATGTGCAAGAAAAAGCTGGATTTCTCGGGACATGGCTTGGCAAACCATATCATGGAAAAGGCTATAATAAATTGGCAAAAGATTCATTTTTTAGTGAACTTTTCTATGAATTAGATATTGAAACAATTTTCATGCGTATTCGTAAAATAAATATTCGTTCTATTAAAGCTGCAGAAAAACTGCAATATGTGAATCTAGCAAACGAAACAAGAAAAGCCGTATATGATGAAATTAACGCAAACGAAGAAGTGTATAACTTATATGAAATTCCAAAAGATCAATACACACTTGCTACAATGCGAGATACAACCTTCCAAGATGCTCATCAATTAAAAGAAGCGTAATCTAAATTTTCTGAAATAATAATCAATAGTTAACATTTTCCATATGCGTATATCCCCTCATGTCTTTGGAAACGATAAATAGTAACTTTAAGACACGAGGTGATTTGTAATGGATAAAAAGAAACGTGATAAAGCAAAAAACACATTATCTAGTACACAAGAAGTTCTCTATCAACGCGAATTTCAAAAAGCAGATCGTGCAGCAGGATATCGCTCGAAAAGCATTTAAAGTGAAAATGAATAATTAGAAGTTTCCCCCCTAATTATTCATTTTCATTACACAATTTTCTCGACTGATAGAAGTAAGCAAAAAGGACCCTTATACATAAGGGTCTTTTTTGCTGTGGACAACTTTATCCACAAAATCAATGAAATTGTTAGTAATTTTCAAAAACATTTAATATTTTTCTATATTAAAGCATATATCAGCTGTTTTAATTGTGGATATTTTTCTAAAAATTGTGGACAATGTGGATATAGTTGTTAATATTCCGACTTTACTGTTTAATGAAAGCGTAATCCTTTTGTGGATAACTGGCTAAATTTTCTTTGAAAATAATAAAGAACCCTCTTTACATATACAAAGAGGGTTTCATATTAAGTAAAAGATTGTGCAAGAGCAGGTGATTTAATAGGTATATGGCGCGGTTCTGCATGATTTTCTGCCAAAATTGCATCTACAATATGACCAGCTGGCTCTGGAAGATAGATGCTTTTCATTGCTTCTTTCATTTGAAGAAGCTTCACATCATCTTGTAATAATGCCTCTGTTTTAGCAAAAACCTCACTATCATCGCGAATGACAACTGCTGCTCCCTTTCTTTCAAAGTACATCGCATTTTCATTTTCTTGTCCTGGAACAGGCTTATATAAAATGACAGGTACTTGCAACGCTGCTGCTTCACTTAATGTTATTCCGCCTGGCTTCGTAATCATACAAGAAGTAACACGGAATAATTCATCAATATTTTCAACATACCCAAACACTTTTAATGCATCGGAATTTTGCTTCTGTAAACTTAATAAATCCTGTTTTAAAGCTTCATTTTTTCCACAAACGACAACTACTTGTAAATTAGGCACTGACATAAATGATTGGCATAGTTCTTTTACATTTCCTAATACTCCATGAGCACCTGCTACAATTAGTAAAATCTTTTTGTTCTCACATAACTGATATTTATTATATATGATTTCTGGATTTACCTTTAACTCAAAACTACTCCGAATTGGAATTCCTGTTTCAACAATTTGTTCCGCAGGTACACCGATATCAACCATCAATTCTTTCACGTGATCCGTTGCAACAAAATAACGATCTACTTCTCGATGAATCCATATTTTGTGCACGCAAAAATCCGTTAATACGTTATAGACAGGAATTGAAATACCTGTTTGTTTCTTCAATTCTGGTACAGCGATAATTGGAAATGTATTAATTACAATATCTGGTTTCTCCACCTGTAACAGTGTTTTCAAACGTTTTCTTCCAAAGTTCGCATACCAAGATGCTATTTTCTTATCATAAATTTTTTCTACCCCGTAATAAAACAAACGATATAATTCTTTTCCTATTGTATAACTTTTTAAATATAGATATTTTGTAATGTCAGTTATAAATGGATGTGATTCTCCAAACAAGTCGCATACAATAACATCTTCAATTCCTTTTTGGCGAAATGTTTGTTCTAATGTTTTTGCTACTTGCACATGACCATTACCGTAATGTGCAGTTAATATTAAAACCTTGGGGTTTTTTATCAAACAAATCCACTCCTAGCTTTTTGTTTCTCCATATTGCATATACGACAATAGGAAAAACATTTTCCTTAAAAATTACATAAACAGATTCTAATAATTCCCTTTCAGCTATGTACCTGTCGTGGATATGCAAAGCATATAAGATTGACCCCTTAATCCTATCTGTGCTCATATCTTTACATTATACTTTCCTATAAGAGCTTTCGCAATAACTTACAAATGTTCTCTATTCCATGATACTCACTCTTTTACTTCTTAATTCTTTTTACTATTTTGATTTCCCTTTACAATTATGTAAATTTCTCCACTTATTCCTTACAAAATTATGGATATTCTACTTTCAGTATACTCTTTTATCAATATATACTCTAGATTTTATTGTAAAGAAAGCAAAAAGCCTAATCCAATATTTGGATTAGACCGCTTGTAAAATATGTTTAGCATGTTCTACATTTTTCTCAGTAGGTGGTTCTACATTTGCGAGTGGGTACTTGTGTCCAAGCGCCTCCCATTTATATACACCAAGCTTATGATATGGTAACACTTCAACTTTTTGAACATTAGACAGGCTTTGAATAAAGCTAGATAGTTTTTGTAGATCCTCTTCATTATCCGTAACACCAGGGACTAATACGTGTCGTACCCAAATCGGTTTATTCTTATCCGATAAATAACGAGCAAATTGTAAAATATGTTCATTTGGTTTCCCTGTTAATTTACGATGCTTTTTGGAATCGATATGTTTCAGATCCAATAAAACTAAATCTGTATAATCCATTAAAATATCTAGCTTATTTTGGAATTCTGGTTCTTCAGAATAACAACCACCAGAAGAGTCAATTGTTGTATGGATACCAGCCTCTTTACACTTTTTAAACAACTCAATTAAAAAGTCTAGCTGTAATAATGGCTCTCCACCGCTAACTGTTATACCGCCTCCGGAAGCTTCAATAAATGGAAGGTAACATGTCACATCCTGCATCACTTCTTCAACTGTTATTTCTTTACCTTTACCGATTTCCCACGTATCAGCATTATGACAATATTGACAACGTAATAAACACCCTTGTGTAAATATGACATAACGAATCCCTGGGCCATCAACAGTACCACAAGACTCTACAGAATGTATTCTTCCTTTTACCATGTTACTTCCTCCTTTATTGAAACAGCCTCCCTTCGCTATATATTAAGAACGAAGGGACACTTTTTTTCATTTACATGCTTTCATGCATTGTACGGTTAATTACATCAATTTGTTGTTCACGAGTTAATTTAATAAAGTTTACAGCATAACCAGATACACGAATTGTTAATTGTGGATACTTCTCAGGATGTTCCATTGCATCCATTAATGTTTCACGGTTAAATACGTTAATATTTAAGTGGTGACCTTCTTTTACTGCATAGCCATCAAGCATTGATACTAAGTTACGTACTTGTACATCATCTTCTTTACCAAGTGCTTTCGGAATAATAGAGAATGTATTAGAAATACCATCTTGTGCATCTTTATATGGTAATTTAGCCACAGATAATAATGAAGCTAATGCACCTTTTGTATCACGTCCATGCATTGGGTTCGCACCTGGTGCAAATGGTTCTCCAGTACGGCGGCCATCTGGAGTATTACCAGTTTTCTTACCATATACAACGTTAGATGTGATTGTTAAGATTGACATTGTATGAACAGAATTTCTGTATGTTTTATGTTTACGAAGTTTATTCATAAATGTTTTTACAAGATTTACAGCAATCTCATCTACACGATCATCATTGTTACCGTATTTAGGGAAATCTCCTTCAATCTCGAAGTCAACTGCAATACCATTTTCATCACGAATTGGTTTTACTTTTGCGTATTTAATTGCACTTAATGAATCTGCCACTACAGATAGACCCGCGATACCTGTTGCCATTGTACGAAGAACATTTGTATCATGAAGTGCCATTTCAATACGTTCGTAGCTATATTTATCATGCATGTAATGAATAACATTTAATGTGTTTAAATACAGGCCTGCTAACCATTCCATTGTCATATCAAACTTATGCATAACTTCTTCATAATCTAATACTTCAGAAGTAATCGGTGCGTACTCAGGACCAACTTGTGCTTTAGATTTTTCATCTTTACCACCGTTAATCGCATATAGTAATGCTTTTGCTAAGTTTGCACGTGCGCCGAAGAATTGCATTTGTTTACCAATTCTCATTGCAGATACACAGCAAGCAATTCCGTAGTCATCGCCGTAATCAGCACGCATAATGTCATCATTTTCATATTGAATTGCTGATGTTTTAATAGACATTTTTGCACAGTAGTTTTTAAAGTTTTGTGGTAATTGTTTAGACCAAAGAACTGTTAAGTTTGGTTCTGGAGCTGGTCCTAAATTATCTAATGTATGCAAGAAACGGAATGAGTTCTTTGTTACTAATGAACGACCATCTAATGCCATACCACCGATAGACTCAGTTACCCAAGTTGGGTCACCAGAGAATAATTCATTATAATCAGGAGTTCTTGCAAATTTCACAAGACGTAATTTCATAATGAAGTGATCCACAATTTCTTGTACTTCTTCTTCTGTTAAAGTACCATTTGCTAAATCTCTTTCAATATAAATATCTAAGAATGTAGAAGTACGTCCAAGACTCATTGCAGCTCCGTTTTGCTCTTTAATTGCTGCAAGATATGCGAAGTATAACCATTGGAATGCTTCTTGCGTATTTGTTGCTGGCTTAGAAATATCAAAACCATGAGCAGCAGCCATTTGTTTTAACTCTTGAAGTGCACGCATTTGCTCAGATAACTCTTCGCGTAAACGCATTGTCTCTTCGCTCATTACACCGCCAGTTAAATTTAAATCAGCTTTTTTCGCTTCAATTAAATGATCTACCCCATATAATGCTACACGACGGTAGTCACCGATAATACGTCCACGTCCGTATGCATCTGGAAGACCAGTAATAACACCTGATTTACGAGCAGCTCTCATTTCTGATGTATAAGCATCGAATACACCTTGGTTATGAGTCTTTCTCCAATCTCTAAAAATACGACTAAGTTCTTTATCCATTTCGTATCCGTAAGATTCACAAGCTTGTTCCGCCATACGAATACCACCATATGGTTGTAAAGAACGTTTAAATGGTTTATCAGTTTGGAAACCGACTACTTTTTCAATATCTTTATTTAAATATCCTGGTTCATGTGATGTAATAGAAGAAACGATTTTTGTATCCATATCAAGAACGCCACCGTTTTCACGTTCTTTTGTTGTTAAATCCATTACTTGATCCCAAAGTTGTTTCGTTGCTTCAGTTGCTCCCGCTAAGAAAGATTCATCTCCTTCGTAAACGTTTACATTATTTAAAATGAAATCGCGAACATCAATCTCAGCTTTCCATTTTTCACCTTTAAAGTTTTCCCATGCGTTTTTAACATTTTCTAATACTTGAGTCATCCTAATCTCCTCCATTTTTGATTAGTACAGGACTAAGATTTTTTATATAACAGCTTACACACTTAGAATACTACTTTTTTGCGAAAGTGAACGAAACAGTTGTGACATGTTTGTGAAATGTTGAGCAAACTACTATATGTATAGTGTTAACTTCACTTAAAAGTCTTTATAATTAACCCTTTCCTTAATTGTATTTTTTTGGTACCCTTATATACGAGTCCTATTTTGTAATATAAGAACAATACCCATTGTAGAGCTGTAATACTCTTATCTCCTAATCTGTTATAGTTTTTATAACAGAACAAAAAAGTGTACATATGTTGTACACTTTTTTTGTTACTACTCTAAAACATCTCTTTTTCTATTGCCGTCATAGAATCCGCCACGATTGTCTGTTAATGCAATTATTTGCTCTAGTCCCTCTATATGATCACCTATAATTCGAAGTACAGCTGGAGGGTGACCTATTTTTGCGAAATGTTCACTGGGACGAATACGGTTCATCTTATCAACCTCAACATGATATACACATGCAATTTCAAATCCAGAAAGAAGAGCCTTCACTTGTGCTACACAAGGTGACAATAAAGATTTATACCCAATTGCTTTCAAACACTTTTGGCTAAATGCATTAGGTACCGCAATAAGTGATCCTACCCCTAAATCCTTTCTATCACAAGCTAAATTTAATGCATATTTAAATGCAGTTACAAGATGAAGCGGTACTCTTAAATCTAAATAATGATTTAGATCATTTAATGCGACATCCATTCCATCTGCAATAGCTTTTGCGAAAGGATATAGTTCCCTAGCCGGGATAACAAAGTCACCGTCTATAAACAACACAATATCGCCTTTTGCAAAGTAAGTTCCAAGTGAACGCCCTACATCGTTTCCAAGTGCTTCTTTATATACAATTGTTGTTGCTCCCTTTTCTTTTGCAATCGTTGCGGTTTGATCAGACGAGCCATTTACTACAACGATAATTTCAAAAGGTTCAATTTTTCGAAGTTCATCTATAACATTTCCAATTGTTTTCTCTTCATCTTGTACAGGAATAATGACTGATAATTGCTTTCCTTTATACAATTTAGATGTAATGCCCCATCCTTGATAAAAATCTTCGAAATCTAGAGTATGATAGACACTATCCCTTTTCCTATTTCCATCATAATATCCTCCGCGCTCATCACTACCTACTATTCGCTCCGCTACAGCTTCTATATGATCACCTATCATCCGTTTTTCAGATTGCGACAGACCCGTGCCATATGCAGCATGCTCGGTCGGCCGAAATTTATTTGGCGTAATAACGTCAATTGCACAATGCCGACTAATTCTCCATTCACTTTGAACTAGGCGTAAATGAGCGACAATAGGATTAACAAAGCTTTCATATCCAATGCTTTGAACGACTTCTTTCGTCAACGCATGAGGTGCATCTAATAAGGAATCAATTTTTAATTCTTCACGCTCTAACATTGCATTTAATATTTGGCGCCATACTGTAATAGAATTGGGTTTTTGCCTTTTTAAAAATAATGCATCCAAGTTATTTAAAACGATGTCGGTCTGATCATGTAAAATCGGATTCAGGAATAATTGTAATTTGGAAGTTTGAATAGCAAAATCACCATCTATAAATAGTAATACATCACCTATCGCGTGTTTTGCGCCAACCGCACGGCCAACATCGTTCCCTAGTAGCTCCGTATGCTTGATTACTTTACACCCTAAACGATCAGCAACCTCTTCTGTACCATCGTTACAACCGTTTGCTACTACAATAATCTCTATTGGATTTAATCCTTTTGCCGATTGGATAACATCTGAAATCGTTTCAACTTCATTACATACAGGTATAATGACCGATAGTGACTTAGCCATTATTTTCTTCACGGAACCACTTAATAGTTTCTTTCAATCCTTCTTCCCACGTTACTTCTGCTTGAAACTGAACAAGTTCTCTTAATTTCGCAACATCCGGTCTTCTATTTGGAATTTCTTCAAATCCATGTGGGTATACCTCTTCGAAAGGAACTTGGACAATTTTCGAAGAAGATTTCGTTAGTTTTTTAATTACTTCTGCTACTTCTTTTATACTCTTTTCATTCTCAGAACCTATGTTAATAATTTCACCATTTACCTTTTCATCCATCGCTCGAATCGTTGCCTCTACCGCATCACTTACATACGTAAAACAACGTGTCTGCTCTCCATCTCCATATACGAGAATGTCTTCTCCTTGCAGTGCCGCACTAATAAATCGCGGGATTACCCCTGCATACGGACCATCTTTCGCTCTTGGACCATAAATATTAAAATAACGAACAATCGTTACCGGTAAACCTTCTAATGCGTATCCTAAACATAATGTTTCTTCTAATGTTTTACACACTGCATAACTCCAGCGTATTTTAGAAGTTGCCCCGTATAATCGATCTCCCTCTTCAGAGAAAGGCGGCTTGGCCTTACCATATACTTCTGAAGTAGAAGCAAAAACTACTTTCTTCTTTCCTTTTAACGCTGCTTGTAAAATATTTCTCGTCCCATCAAAATTCGTTTCTATGAGCTCTATACTTTTTTCCATTGTTGTTTTCACACCTAAAATTGCTGCTAAATGAAACACGACATCATGCTGATCTACTAATTCATAAATAGAATTTTTATCTAAAACACTTATTGGAATAACACGGATTTCTTTCATTAACTCTTTATGATACTTATTTTTACCTTTATAAAAGTTATCCACAACAGTGACCTCATAACCTCTTCTCATCAACTCTTCAGCTAAATGCGACCCGATAAATCCGGCCCCACCTGTAATTAAACATTTCTTACTCATTTACTCACCTTCTTTACGATCCCGCGTGTATCTATTACTTGATCCATTCCTTTAAAAAGCTTCCAATCAATATTTGAATGATCCGTTAAAATTAAAATACAATCCGCTTTTTTAACTTTTTCTTCATCTAAAGAAACAGATTGGTACACCTTATCTCCCATTTCCGCGGAAGAAATATAAGGATCATGATATTCTATCTCGTATCCTTTATTTCTTAATAACTGAATAATCGGTAACGCTGGTGATTCTCTCAAATCATTTACATCTTTTTTATACGCAATCCCTACAATTAACACCATTGCAGGTGATTGCACCACACTTTTTACTTTCCGGACTATTTTCTCTGGCATTTCTTCATTAATCACATGTGCAGCCTCAATTAATTGACTAATTTCCCCATTCTTTTTTATTCTCCATTGGAAATATAAAGGATCTACTGGAATACAATGTCCTCCTATTCCTGGTCCTGGCCAATATGGGGTAAATCCAAATGGTTTTGTAGATGCGGCTTCAAGCGCCTCATAAAAATCAATTCCTAAACTTTCACATAGTGTGTTTAACTCATTTACTAAGGAAATATTGACTAGGCGCTGAATATTTTCAAATAACTTACACATTTCCGCTACTTTTGGAGAACTAACTGGAACAACTACATCAAATGTAGTGCTATACAACTCCTGTACTTTTTGTTTACACTTTTCTGTTTGTCCACTAATAACTTTTGGAATAACTTGAACTGAATATTGACTATTTGCTGGATCAATTCTCTCAGGGGAATATCCGATATAGAAATCTTCACCTACCTTTTTACCATTTTGAGAAATAATAGGTAGGATGACTTCTTCAAGTGTGCCTGGATATGTGGAGCTTTCAAAAATGAAGGTTTGTCCTTTTTGAAGGTTTTGTTGTATATAATGCGAAGCTGAAATGAGGGCACTTAAGTCTGGTTCTCTTTGTTCATTAATTGGAGTCGGGACAGTGACAATAACATAATCACTATTTTGAAAATCAGCAATGCCTTGATCCGGTGTATTTACTGTTAATTTTTTTTTGGTCAATAAACTTTGTAACTCTTTAGAAGAAACATCCGGAATATAACTTTCTCCTTTTATAATTGAATCTATTTTTCTAATATCTTTATCTAATCCAAGTACTGTATGCCCTCTTTCTGCAAAATGTACTGCTAAAGGAAGGCCAACATACCCTAACCCAATAATAGCTACTTTACTACTATTCATTTGTATTCTCTTCTTCCCTTCTCAATTGTTGAATTATATCTCTATCTCTATCTCCATCAGTAAAGCCACCGCGTTCGTCCGTACGTTGTAATAAATACGCAATCGCCTCAATTTGATCACCGAAAATACGATCAAATGCTGAAATACGTCCATTTACAAATTCGTGTTGCTCTGGACGTACTCGATTTGTTTTTATAACATCTACTAACTCTACTGCTGTAATAGAGAATCCTTCTAAAATAGCTTTCACTTGTGCTAATGGCGGAATGATAAGGGAGTCATATCCTATTTTCTCTATTACCTTCTTATGAATGGCATGTGGTACAGCAGTTAGTGAGTTATTCCATAAATCTGGTCTTTTCGCTACCAAATTCAAAAAGTATTTTCCCATACTAATTGGATCTGCTGGATGAAACATATCTAATAAGCATTGTAAATCATTTAACACCACGTCATTTCCATCTTCAACAGCATGTAAAAATGGAGTGAGTTTTTTTGCTGGAATAACAAAATCACCATCAACGAATAAACAAATATCTGCCGTAGCATGCATGGCCCCTATTGCTCGTGCTACATTATGTCCAAGCGCCTTCGTAAATTCAACAACAATAACATTCTCTAGCTTTGCCTGTTTAACAGTCTCAACATCTGCTCCATTCGCGACAACTATAATTTCATCTACACCTGCTTCTTTCACTTCTTGTATAACAGACCTTATAGTTGTTTTCTCTTCTGATACCGGGATAATGGCACTATATTTCGCTTTTTTCTTTTGTAATAAAACTGGTTTATACTTTCCTACAAACTCTCTATCTCTATTGTCCTCTGAAAAATCACCGCGATTACCGTATGTTTCAATTACGTATTGTAAAGCACGCAAATGATCACCCATAATACGACTAGTCGCTTTCGGATAAGGAGAGCCAGGTGATGTGCCCGTATGGACAGGACGAACTTTATTTGTGTAAATGACATCAACTGAAGCCATATCAGAAATATCTACTCCTCTAGACATCGCCATCGCTTGAAATAGTGCTGGATCCGCTAAATTCCACCATCCTAGTTTTTCAATCACTTCACGACTTATCGCATGTGGTATCGCAATTAAAGATCCTACAACAAACTCTTTTTTGTTCAAATAACGGTTTAACATATATTTTCCAACCGTCGTATAATGCGGTCTCATCTTCAAATAAACGGACCATGTTAAATTATTTAAAACAATCTCATGTCCTTGCTGTATTCCTTTAATAAAATTGTATAATTCTTCACTTTTCATGACGATATCGCCATCTAAAAATAAAACAATTTCACCTTTTGCTTCTCTAGCACCAATTGCCCGTCCCACATCATTACCAAGGGAATATCTATAATAAATCACACGGCAATTATGCTGTAGCGCTATTTCTTTCGTACCATCTGTCGATCCATTATCTACTATGATAATTTCATATGGTTCGAGCTTTCTTACTTCTATTAAAACTTTTGATAAAGTACTTGCTTCATTATGCACTGGAATCACAACTGACACTCTCATACTTGCATCACTCTTACCCTTCCAAGCGAACATAAGCAATAATAGGAATACGTACAACTACATCTTCTGGTGGTCCATAAGAAGGAGAAGTACGAACAATTACTGCCCCATCCGTCACAGATAAAAGAACGCCTGCAATGATTTCTACAGCTGTCACAACTTGCACTAGTTCCCCAACATGGTTACGTAATTCATCAGTAAATAACATATATAACTCTCCTTTCTTACGCTTCTTTAATTGATATAATACTTGTAAATGGTAATAAAACTTCTGTTCCTATTCCTTCTCGCAGTGTTAAGAAATCATCTCCAACCGCTACAATCACACCCGTTAACTGTCCAACTGTCACAGTAATTTCTACGTTTTTACCCAAATACTGCTCTGCAATTTCTTTAAATGGTGATGTATTACATTCTTTTAAAATGTTACAAATAATAGATTGAAATCTACTTGATTCAATAAATTCCTCTGTAGCTTGCTTAGAATTTCTTTGAATAAATCTCGCGAAGTTTTGTGAAAATAAAAGTCTTTCCACAGCAGGTAATAACTTATTATCTAAAAAATAATCTAATTGCCTATTAAACAATCTCGATAATTTATGCCAATATTTTCTGAACAGACACATACACTTCTCCTCCTATTATTTTTAGATTATAAAATTTCACATCCATACATCTTAATGTATACAAAATAGATATTTTTGTGATAGGTAAGACATACATTTTCTAAAAGAAATATTTGGTTCAAGGCATAAAAAAAACTATCCAAAAGGATAGTTTCTTACACTTCAATATTCCGCAATATCGAATAAATGTCGTTATTCACTTTACCAAATGATTTAATGTTATTTTGAATGTTAGATAATAAAACAACATATACACTACCATTTTTACTAAATCCGTTTAAGCAATTCCATCCTGGCATTACACCGTGATTCGAATAGCTTCCTGGGTCTACGTACCATCCAAACCCGTAATCCTTTTTTCCACCCGTAAACATTTGATCGTAACTCTCTTTTGAAATTAATTTACCAGAGAATAGTGCTTCGTTAAATAAATATAAATCATGCGCACTTGTGTATATATCACCACAACCATATAGTTGTGACATGCTCGGAATATTAGGTGTTGTCATATTATTATTTACTATTTTATAACCCGTTGATGGGAATCTTGTTTGTTCTAACGCTGTGCCAAAACCAGAATGTTTCATACCCGCAATAGCAAAAATATGTTGTTTAATATATTCTTCGAGCGACTGTCCACTTACCTTCTCGGCAATGTATGCAAGTATAGAGTAATTCGAATCAGAATACTTCCACTTCTCTCCTGGACCACCAATACGCTTTTGATTTCCTATCCGCTTTATCAGTTCTTCATGAGAAATATCTTCTTTTCCCTGCTCATATTCGGGAATCCCTGATGTATGTGTTAATAGATGTTTTAGCTGAATACTATTACCTTGAGGAAAGTCTGGAATATACTTTGCAACAGTATCTTCTACTTGTAATTTATTTTGATCTTTCAACTGCATAATAGCGGTTGCCACAAACGCCTTTGAAATAGAGCCAATATAAAAAGTTGTCTCTGAATTATTTGGTACTTGCTGCTCTTTATTTGCCATGCCGTACCCTTTATTTAAAAGAACTTTTCCATTCTTCACAATAACAGCCGTACCACTAAATCCTGCGTTTTGTAAATACTGGTCCAATTGAGCGTTTTCATTAATTTCTTGAGGTGGTCCCTCGGTAAGCTTCTCCACAGCTTGCGCTTGCTTCACTTGTTCTTCCTGCTCTTTTTGTTTTTGTTGTTTTTGTTCTTCTTGCTTCTTTTTTTCTTCTTCTTTCTTTTTTAGCTCTTCTTGTTTCTTCATTTCTGCTGCCGCTTTTAAAGTTTCTTCTTTCTTATTATGCGCAACAATTTTTGTATACATGAAATATACAAGTGATAGTAGTAAGACGAAAATAATTGTTCTTTTTATGTATACAATCGGCCGACGTGCTTCCCTATTCGCATTATTTTTTTCCTGATCCATAATTGCTTTTTTCCCCTTACTCAACAATAATTTAATTCGTCTACTAAAGAATTATTTTAGTAGATTATGGATAATCCATTCTATATCATCCCTACTTTATCACGCACTGCACATATTACCAACCTATATGTACAAAAAAGAAAAAGAAAATTTACAAAAGTAAGATTCCCTTTAAATTATTAACAAAAAAGAGGATATCCTCTAAAAAATTGATGTCATCAATCTTTTCGGATATCCTCTTATCGTATTAGTTATACGTGTTTTTTCATATCATCGGCAACAGATTCAACATTTGTACCTACGATAACTTGGACACTCGTGTTACTTAATTTCATAACACCTTTCGCACCAGCACGTTTTAACGCTGCTTCGTTTACTTGACCAGCATCTTTTACTTGTAAGCGTAGACGTGTTGCACAGTTATCAATAACAGTTAAGTTTTCTTTTCCACCTAAAGCTGCTACGTAAGTTTCACCAATTGAACCTGCAACTGGTGCATCACCATCTTCAACTAACTCATCATCATCTTCACGACCAGGAGTTTTTAAATCGAACTTCTTAATTAAGAAGTAGAATACTATGAAATAAATTGCTGCGTAAATTAAACCGATACCTGCTAGTAAGACTGGTTTTGTTGCAATACCGAAGTTTAAAGCGTAATCGATTGCACCGGCACTAAATGAGAAACCATCATGAATGCCAAGTGATGTTGTAATAAATAAAGAAAGACCTGTTAGTACAGCATGAATACCATATAATACTGGTGATAAGAACATGAATGAGAATTCAATAGGCTCTGTAATACCAGTTAAGAATGAAGTTAATGCTAGACCAGCTAACATACCAGTAACTGCTTTACGCTTTTCTGGTTTAGCAGCTGCAATCATCGCGAAACATGCTGCTGGTAAACCGAACATCATAACTGGGAAGAAACCAGTCATAAACATACCCGCTGTTTTATCTCCGGCAAGGAAACGAGCAATATCACCATTAACAACATTACCTGCTGCATTTGTAAAGTCCCCAAATACAAACCAGAAGTATGTGTTCATTACGTGGTGTAAACCAATTGGGATTAATAAACGGTTTAATAAACCAAACAATCCTGAACCAATTGCACCTAAATTAACAATTCCATGAGCTAATGCATCAATACCATTTTGAATTGTTGGCCAAATTTGTGCAAATAGAATTCCTAATATCAGCATCACAACTGATGTAACAATTGGGACGAAACGTTTTCCAGCAAAGAAACCTAACCATTCTGGAAGTTTAATCTTATGGAATTTATTATAAAGAAGTCCCGCTATAACACCGACAATAATACCACCTAAAACCTTCATATCTACTTTAGTCGATAATTCAGCAGCCTTAGATACTTGTGTCATTGTATCCGCAAGCTTAGATGGATCTACATTTGCGCTATTACCTATTAAATCTTGGACTTTACCCAATTTATCTTGTAATTCAGCAGTTGAATACCCTTTGCTAAGCGCATCAATACTATTTTTCATAACAAGATAACCAATTGCACCTGCAAGACCTGCTGCACCACTACCATCCACTGAAAGACCGATTGCAATACCAATTGCAAAAATAAGTGCTAAGTTATCAAAAACTGCTGCGCCGGCCTGTGCCATAACAGGAATATCAAATACATCTGGTTGCCCTAAACGAAGCAATAATCCTGCTGCTGGTAGTACTGCGATCGGAAGCATTAAAGCTTTACCAATACGTTGTAAAAACTGCAACATTTTAATTCCCCCTAATCAAATTTATGAAATCGTTATCATTATAAGTACGCTTTAGAAAACGCTTTCTATTACATAACCATAATAACATATAGTTGTATAGATGTGTAGTTTTTATTTCTGAACTTTTTATGGATAAATCTCCTATTTCCAAACTGTTATATAAAAGGAAAATTCTCCTTTTTAAAATACAGAATACTCGAAACGAAAGACCTATTATAGCACATTGAACTTTCGTTTTATCATTCCACTTTTTCATGTTATTATTTATTTCCGAGCATATCGGGAAAAGTAAACTTAGTTAATTCAAAATAGGAGCGTTGGTACTATGCAGTGCATTGAAACAAACAACTTACAACAGTTGTTAGAACAAGTAAAACCATATACGAAAAAAGGAAAACTTGCTACTTATATCCCCGAACTAGGAAATGCAAATCCAGACGATTTAGGGATTGCCATTTTCCATAAAGAAACAGAATATATCCATGCAGGCAACTCACAAACACTATTTACTCTTCAAAGTATTTCCAAAGTAATTACACTCGCCCTTGCCCTTTTAGACCGTGGTGAAGAATATGTATTTTCTAAAGTTGGAATGGAACCAACGGGTGACCCATTTAATTCTATTATTAAGTTAGAAACGACAAGTCCATCCAAACCCCTTAATCCAATGATAAATGCAGGGGCTTTAGCTATTACAAGCATGCTAGCAGGAAAAGATAACGAGGAAAAAATGGAACGTATTCTTCATTTTGTACGTGAAATAACAGATAATCCTACTATTAATTATTCCTCTAAAGTTGCCGATTCAGAACTAGAGACAGCTTACCTAAACCGTTCACTTTGTTATTATATGAAACAAAACGGAATTATCGATTGTGATATTGAAGAACTTATGGATTTATATACTCGTCAATGCGCAGTTGAAGTAAACTGCATCGATTTAGCACGTATCGGCTTAATTTTTGCAATGGATGGATATGATCCATATAAGAAAAAACAAATTATCCCTAAGCATATTACAAAAATTTGCAAAACATTTATGGTCACATGTGGTATGTATAACGAATCTGGTGAATTTGCAATTCGTGTTGGTATTCCTGCAAAAAGTGGTGTAGCCGGTGGTATTTTTGGCTGCGTAAAAGGAGACATGGGAATCGGTATTTTCGGACCAGCTTTAGATGCAAACGGAAATAGTATTGCCGGTTTTAAAATTCTTGAACTTCTTTCTGCTCAAGAAGGTTGGAGCATTTTTTAATCGCGAGTTATCCTGCTATACTAGCAGGATTTTTTATTTCGCCAAAACCTCACTTTTGTCAGTTATCAATCCTCTTACAAAAACAGTGCTGAAAGTTTCTCTATATCATGCATATTTGTTCCCCCCTCCTGAATAATATAGTACAACCTAGCGCTATATGTGGAGGTGTGAAAGATGAAACTAATATTTCAAATGGGAAAACAACCTGTTCTTGAAAAAACAATCCTTCTTTTTATATTGAGTATTGTAGAAAGCTTGAAGTTAAAAGTTGTTTCACTCGACGAAGCTCACCGATACATATTCAATTTAGAAGTACTTGAATTATTAATGGATCGGAACATCGATGATCAAGTACTTGAACTTATTCATTTCGGGATGGGACTTGAAGACATTTATCATGTGCTTCCTGAAGAACTTGAGCATACGATTGAGGAATTAAAGTGGCTTTGCATTCAAGTATTAAGTGAGTACAGTATGCATGAAGAATCCGAACAATTAATTGAAGATATACGGTAAAAAAGCACCTATGTAGGTGCTTTTAATGTTTTTTTAAACTATTTTTATACGCCTCAATATTTACTGGTAGCTCTTCCTCTTCCAAAGTATGTTCATTTACATCTTTATGAATGAACGCACCTTTAGGTGGTTGATGATCATGCCCTTTTTTCTTATGATCAAATGCTTTCCCGCGTCCCATACAAATCCCCCTTTCTTAAAAGAAATCCGTATTAGTATGGAGAAAAGTACGTCGATATATGCAATCTCTTGCTGTATTTCCAAGGAAATACTCGAACCTTGTTTTCTACTCTCCTTACAACAACTGATCGATCCCAATAAGAATTAATAATAGTCCTGCGATAACTGTCGCCCATTTCCCTAAGTATTCTGCTAAAAATCGTTTTCCTACATACGCAAAACCACTAATACAAATAAAACTAAACACCCCAGAAATAGTCGCTGTAAGCCAAAGATTTAAATTTGTTACCCCTGCATCAAATCCACCTGCAATATTATTAATAGACAACGCAACTCCTAAAACAATTGCTTCTGAGAAACTAATTGTTTTAGAACCATCAAAATCTGCTTTTTCCGGATTACGTAAAATGCCCATAAGTACATTACCATCTTTAGAACCTGCAGTATTTTTTTGACCCAAGAAAGGCTGGCACAAAATAAACACACCGATTACCCCTAAAACGATTGCTCCAATCAGATTTGCTGTAAACTCTGAAATAAATAACGCAATCCAGTTTCCAAAAAATCCAGCTAGTAAAGTAAATAAAAATCCAAAGAATGCGATGATAAAATTGTTAAACCACGAAATACGAATTTTACGAATGCCATATGCAATTCCAACACCTGCATTATCTAAATTAGAAGCGATCCCGATTAAAAAAATTGAAAATAAGCCTACTGTACTCATAAATAGTCACCCCTTTTTCTCACTTTTCAATGCATATTATGAAAATGTTGAGCAACTGTGCCTGTCTGTTTCATATACTTGTAATAAATGCTCAATATTTTTTCAATACTAAAAAAGGAGTGCCTACACTATGGCTAATGAAAACCCGAATGATCGGCTTGGCAAATTAATAAAAAAACTTTTAAAAGAACGCGCCTTATCTATGCGCCAACTAGGAATACTTACAAATATTGATCCTGCAACAGTTTCAAGAATTATTAATGGCAAACAACCGCCAAAACAAAAACATCTACAAAAATTTGCAGAATGTCTTCAAGTTCCACCCCAATTGTTATTTGATGAAATGTACCCTGATTCTCCTCACATTAATAAAGAAAAAACGGATATGTACACATCTCTTGATACCATTCAGCAAACTTTACAATCCTCTAACTCATTCGATTTCGATTACACTACAACTCGCGTAAAACAAGAACTTGAAAATTACGAACGCTATGCCCAGACAACAGAAGGCGAAAAACGTATTCATGACAGTTTTGCAAGCAAATTAGAGCAAATTGATAGTGCTGGTCCTTTTATTGAACAATTAACAGATATGTATCAACAATTTTGTAATGAAACCATTTCAAAAGAAGAACGTGCAGTTCTTGGGAGCGCATTACTTTATTTCATATTATCGACAGATATTATTCCCGACTATCTCTTTCCAATTGGCTATTTAGATGATGCGATTGCCGTTGAATTAGCGAAAGAGAAATTAATTGAAATGAAACGAAAGACATAGCAAAATAAAGAACTATTTCAGTTGTTTATATTCAACTCTGAAATAGTTCAATAAAAAATCGTACAAGTATACATACTCGTACGATTTTACTATACAAATCTATTTTTTCGTGTGGCACCATTCATATATAAATGCTGTTATCACTTTTGTAAATTCAATTAACTGTTGAACTTCAACTTTCTCATTTACAGAATGTGCTTCTTCTAATGTACCTGGTCCATATATAATGGCTGGAATGTGAAACTCACTAAACCAACCGCCATCAGTTACCGTTGCAGACATATCTAAAATTGCATTTTTTGATAAAATAGACTCGTGTACTGAGCTAAGTTTTTTTACAGCTGCATGTTCCCTATCGACTTCTAATGAAGGGAAAATTTCACCACGATCTACGATCATTGATTCTCCGCCCCACTTAAATTGTGGCGGATTTTCACTTAACCATGGATCGGCAGCTGCCACCTTTCCAATATACTCTTCAATTTCTTTTATTATTTGTTCATGTGTTTCATTCGGATAGAAGTGCACTGTTATCCATAATCGGCACTCATCCGCAATAAACGCCGCATGCCTTCCTCCCTCAATAACAGCTGGATTAATTGTTGTTGTTCCAGACGGATAGCCTTCATATGTTTTCATAACTGCCCAATGACGCTCTAATTCTTGTAAACTTTGCACAATTTTCATCATTTTTTCAATTGCACTCGCTCCAAATAAACGTCCTCCAGCATGGATTATTTGCCTACGCGTTGCATCATGAAACGTTTGAGGGCTTTTCACAGTAATCCAGCCAGTAATTACGCCGCCCTGTCCTTGCATATGTAAATTACTCGTATCCACTACGACTGCAAAATCAGCATCGTAACCTCGCCTGCAGCATTGAAGTGTGCCAGCTTCTCCAACTTCTTCTCCAATTACGGATTGAAAGATTAAATCTCCAGGTAATTCAATACCAGCTTCTTGTAATAGCTGAATAGCAAATAGCGCTCCAGCTAGTCCCCCTTTCATATCAGCTGCGCCACGTCCAACTAACCAACCATCTTTTATAAATGGCTCAAACGGATTTGTTTCCCACGCCTCATCTGCTGACACTTCAGCTACATCCATATGACCATTAATGATAAGACTTTTATATGAATCACTTTTTATTCCTTTTTTAACCCCGACAACGTTTGGGTCATTCGGATATACATCCCATTTATCAATACTAAAATTTCGTTTTCTTAGAAACTCTGCAACAAATTCTTGCGCTTCATTTGTATTTCTCGCTGGCGGTGCTGGTGTTTCAAAACGAATTAATGTTTTTGTAAGTTCTAACAATTCCTCTTTCCTTGAATCTATTTGTTTTAATAACTGCGAAACTTCTGGATTCATCGCTAATTCCCCTTTGCATACATAGTATGTTTCCAGCTTTATTTTCACAAAAAAAGAGACTGTTTACAATTTTACAGTCTCCTAATTAATCACTATTATAAACTCTCTACTTCCGTTGTATTTGTCTTTTCAATATGCTCTACATTACTTCCCTTATTTCTTGTAGCACGATAAAACAGTAAACAAACAATCATAAATGGAATACCACAATATAATGCCATTCTTTGTTCTGGAATAAAGGCCATTCCAACGATTACTGTTAAATTTAATACTAACGCAAGAAGTGGTACAAATGGATACAATGGTGTTTTAAATTTCAAGTCCTTCACATCCCCGCCCTGCTTAACATATGTCCTTCTAGCTAATAAGTTAGATAGAGCAATAGATGCCCAAACTAGTATCGCTCCGAATCCAGCGATAGAAAGCAGCCATAAATAAACTGTATCTTCCGCATAAATACCTGATAATAATGAGAGACAACCTACAATTGTGCTTACAATCAATGCATAAATAGGAACACCGTTTTTAGATAACTTACCAAAAATCGGACTAATCATTCCTTGATTAGACATAGACCATAGCATACGAGAAGTTGCATATAATCCTGAATTTGCAACGGATAGCACTGCTGTAATAATAACGAAATTTATAATATCTGCTGCATAAGGAATACCAATTTTATCAAATACAACTACAAATGGACTTTCAATTACTCCTGCTTGCTGCCAAGGGAATAGTCCAGCAAGAATAAAAATAGATAGTACAAAGAAAACAAGTATACGCCAAACTGTATTGTTAATTGCCTTCGGGATTGTTTTCTCTGGATTTTCACTCTCACCTGCTGCAATACCAACTAATTCTGTTCCTTGGAAAGAAAAATTAACTGCGATCATCGTAATTAAAATGGCTGATAATCCATTGGGGAACAACCCACCATAATCAGTAAAGCTAGAGAACATTGGCGCTGGTTCATTTCCTTTCATATCTAGAAAACCAAACATTGCCGCCCCGCCTAAAATAATAAATGCAATAATTGTAATTACTTTAATACTTGCAAACCAAAATTCCACTTCCGCAAAACTTCTTGAAGATAACGCATTAATAGCAAAGAGCAGTACCGCGAACACTACACACCAAATCCATGACGGTACATCAGGAAACCAACGTTTCATCAAAATACTAACTGCAATTAATTCAATACCTATCGTAGCAGACCAGTTTAACCATGACATCCATCCCACTACATAACCTGCTGCAGGGGAAATATGCTTTGTCGCATACGTTTGATAAGACCCTGCGTCAGGCATCGCAACAGCTAATTCTCCAAGACAGAGCATCGTTAAATACATTACAAATCCACCGACAAGATACGCTACAATTGCTCCTCCAGGTCCAGCCTCATGAATCGTATAACCTGACCCTAAAAAAAGTCCTGTACCAATAACTCCACCGAGTGCAATCATAAATATGTGCCTACTTTTCAATTCTCTTTTTAATCCTTGGTTTTGATCCATCATATAAATCCCCCCTTTTCACTTTGCCAACCCATTTAATGTAAGCGTTTTTAAAATTCCTCACCTTAAAAATAATGATTTAAAAGAGCAAAAATACACGTCACTTACATTAATCACTGCCTGTTACTAAAAGGTCATCCCTTACTGTTATTAATAACTTTTGATCAGCAATATCTTGTCCTTCTACTACTTCTAATGATTCAATATAACCACTGATCCCTATCTTAATTTCTACTTTCTGTTTATCTATCGTTTCAATTAATGCTAATTTCTCCCATTCGTATACGTAAGAACTTTCCGTAACAAATAACTTCTCAACTTTCCCGTAACAAGGACTATACACGCCTTCTATAACCGTCTTCACTTTATAAACTCCTCCTTCTTTTTAATTGGTACTGAAACGTTGCATATCCCTCCTTTAGAGATTTCAACTATTATTTATGCAAAATGCGTACCAATCTCCAATTCCTATTTAAAATGAAGGTTTCTCAAAAAAAAATGTTTATAACCGCAAAATTTTTCTATCATTTGAAAAGTTTTAAGAGAAAAATAGCAAAAAATTTTTGCGATTTTATGAGAATTTTAATAAAATTATAAAAAGTCAGTCTTCATAGGGTAAAATGAGGAGAAGATGTTACATGCATACAGAAGAAATTAATTTTAAACAAATTATTGAAATGAATATGCTATATGAAACTTTACTCAATGAACTCGATATCGGGATTCATATTATTAATGAGGAAAGTAAAACGATTGTCTATAACCGCAAAATGATGGAAATTGAATCAATGGATCGCTTAGATGTGCTATATAAAAGCCCTTTAGAGGTGTTTGCATTTGAAGAAAATAAAAATAGTACTCTTATAGAGGCATTAAAATTTGGAAAAACAAAGAAAAATATAAAACAAACGTATTTTAATAATAAAGGACAAGAAATTACAACGATTAACGATACTTTCCCTATAACAGAAAATGGAAAAATCAAAGGCGCTATTGAAGTATCAAAAGAAATTAGTAACTTAAAGCAAACAATAAAAATGAGCCCTTCTCGAAAACAAAGCACTAAATTTACCTTTGATCACATAATTGGTGATTCTGAAGCCATTCAATCAATCATTACAGAAGGAAAAAGAGTAATTCGTACATCTTCCTCCATACTTCTAGTAGGAGAAACAGGCACTGGTAAAGAACTATTTGCACAAAGCATCCATAATGAAAGTCAGCGTTCAGGCAAACCCTTTATTTCACAAAACTGTGCCGCTATACCTGATACATTAATGGAAAGCCTACTATTTGGAACAAATCGAGGTGCCTTTACAGGAGCAATAGATAAATCAGGCTTATTCGAAGAAGCAAACGGAGGAACTTTATTATTAGATGAAATCAATTCATTAAGCCCAATACTTCAAGCTAAGTTGCTGCGGGCTATACAAGAGAAAACAATACGAAGAATCGGAGGTACACACGAAAAAGAAATTGATGTTCGTATTATAGCAACTATCAATGAAGATCCCTTTGAAGCCATCGCACATAATCGATTAAGAGAAGACTTATATTACCGATTAAGCGTCGTTACTTTATGTCTTCCGCCTTTACGTGAAAGAAAAGAAGATATTTCAGCTCTTGTTCAGCACTTTATTGAAAAATATAATACTCAATTCGGGCTCAATGTAACCGATGTAGATGTAAATGTAAGAGAATTTTTCTATGCATACGATTGGCCTGGAAACGTACGGGAGTTGGAACATATAATTGAAGGTTCCATGAACTTGATAGAAGCTGAAACCATCATTACAGCGTTTCAGCTGCCTACTCGCTTTCGCGAACGAATAAAAACAGAATTCAATATGCAACATGCACTAACTAATCACAATGCTGATACACCTAAAACTTTAAAACACACAATAGAAAAAATGGAAAAGAACTACATTAACCAAATTCTTAAAGAGAATCATGGAAACATCTCACAAGCTGCAAAATTTTTAGGATTAAGTAGGCAAAACTTACAATATCGAATTAAAAAACTGCGTTTACACATATAAAATAAACATGTCTCCAAGTGTAAAAACAACTTGGTAAAATATGTTACAATAAACATATAACATGCTAGAAAGGGGCTATATATATGAGTAATGATAAAAAATTAAAGTTATTACAATACTTATACTTTTTCCCTGCCATGCTCTGTATGATGTTATTCATTAATGCCGATGTAAGCAGCTCTCCTTATGCAAAGCTATTAGGAACAATTTTTGGCTCCTTTGCAGCTATTATGCTTGCTGCTTTTTGGAATTTGAAGCTACGTATAAAAAACGAAAAATCTTCGTAATACTAAAAAAATCGAGCTACTTAGCCCGATTTTTTTATTTGCCATTAAAACTCAACATTCTCTAAATACAACCCACTTGCCTCAGCAAGACAATTAATTTGATTGCGCTGCTTTTCCTCTAAAATGTTTGGAATTGCTTCAGCGTCTAATTGTCCTAATCCAACTTCAATTAATGCCCCGACAATTTTTCTTACCATATTATGAAGGAAGCCGTTACCACTTACTCTAATTTGTACAAACCCTGCCTCTTCCATCACATCAAGTGTATATACTTCTCGAACCATAGATTTTTTCTTTGATTTCGCATTTGAAAAAGCAGTAAAATCATGTGAACCAACTAAATGTTTTGCAGCTGCTTTCATGCTTTTCACATTTAATTTTTTATTCACATGCATGCTATATTTACGCATAAATGGATTTGTATGCTCTTCATTCCAAATTTTATACAGATATGTTTTTGCTTTAGAATTGTAACGAGCATGGAAGCGATCATGTACTTCTTCCACATTCGTAATGCTAATATCATTAGGTAAATATTGATTTAAATATTTTTTCACTTTATGTTCCACTAACTTCTCATCACTTTGAAAGTTAGCAACTTGATTCAAAGCATGTACACCAGCGTCTGTTCTACTACAACCGATAATTTCAATTTCTTTTCCGACCATTTCAGAGATGACACTTTCGATTTTTCCTTGAATCGTATTATCGTTATTACCGAGACGTTGCCATCCTTTAAAACGTGCACCATCGTACTGAATCGTTAATTTATAATTGTACATTTCATTCTCCTTCATAGAAAATATTCCCTCATACCATGAGGGAATATTAATAAACTTTACTTTCTAACAAGCTTCACTACATTTTCTACGTGAGCTGTATGCGGGAACATATCAACTGGTTGCACATACTCCACTTCATAGCTCTTCATTAATACTTGTACATCACGTGCTAATGATGAAGGATTACAAGACACATACACAACTTGTTTCGGCTTCACTTTTAAAATTGTTTCCAGTAATTTATCATCGCAACCTGTACGTGGTGGATCGACAACAATTACATCTGGACGCCATCCTTCTTTTACCCATTTCGGTAACCATTGTTCAGCTTTACCTGCTTCATATTTCGTATTTGTAAATCCGTGACGCTTCGCATTTTTTCTTGCATCTGCAATCGCTTCTGGAATTACATCCATACCACGTACTTCCGCTGCATCATTTGCAAGCCAAAGTCCGATTGTACCAACGCCACAATACGCATCTACAATTTTCTCATTGCCTGTTAAAGCAGCGGCTTTTTTCGCTTCATTGTATAAAACAACCGTTTGTTCTGGATTCAACTGGAAGAATGCACGTGCTGATAATTCAAATGATAAATCACCAAGTGTTTCTTGAATTACTTCTTTTCCAGCCAATTTAAATGTTTTATCACCGAAAATAACAGATGTTTTACGCCAGTTTACATTTTGCATAATTGATTTAACAGCTGGCATCTGTTTTTGTACTTCTGCGATAAATTGCTCTTTATTTGGCAATTCTTCTTTTGTTGTAATAAGTGTAACTTGTACTTCCCCTGTTTGCACTGCAGTACGTGTCACAATTGTACGTACTAAACCTTTTTGCTTTTTCTCATTATAAATAGAAACATTTAACTTTTCTAATATACGTCTTACAACTTTTGTCGCTTCATTCGTTGCTTTATGTTGAATCATACAATGAGCAATATCAATTAACTGATGTGAGTTTTGTTTATACAGCCCTGTAATAACCTTTTCGTCTTTACGCCCCACTTGTAGTTGACTCTTATTACGATAATGCCATGGATTTTCCATGCCAAGCGTCGGACGAATTTTCTCTTCCAAACCGTTGTTCATATACTTCTGGAATGCTTGTACAACGATATCACGCTTTTGATTTAGTTGTTCTTTATAGTCTAAATGTTGCAATTGGCAACCGCCGCACTCCTCATATACTGGACACGGTGCTTTCACACGATGCGGTGAAGCTTTACGAACTTTTTTCACTTTCGCTTCAGCGAAGCCACGCTGAATTTTCGTTGTTTCTGCAACAACTTCTTCTCCTGGTAATGCCCCTGGAATGAAAACAACTTGTCTCTTAAAATAACCAACGCCTTCTCCGTTAATCCCAAGACGTTTAATTGTCACAGGAAACGTTTGACCAACTTCCAACTTACTCTCATGTTGCTTTTGTATCATTATTACACCTCTACTCTATACTTTTCCATAAATATAACGCTGCATAACTGCAGTATGGTTCACACTCTTGTTTCACTTTTTCTAAAAATGCATCATCAGGTTTATCATCTAATTGAAATATACCTTGCACTGCACGCTGAATCCCAATGTCCGCTTTCGGGAACATATTTTTCCGTCCAAGCCCAAACATTAAAAAGTTTTGCACTGTCCATGCACCAATTCCCCTAATTGGCAACAATTGTGCTGAAACTTCTTCTTCCGTCCCATTTTCTATACTCGCTAAATTTAATGTACCACTGACAATACTTCGACCTAATCCTACTATATATTCAGCCTTTCGCTGACTAAACTTCTGCTCTCTCAATTCTTCTATTGAAATATTTGCTACTATTTCCGGAGTGGGGAAAAAGAATACACCGTTCTTCTCTGTTCCATACCGTTTCACAAATTGTTCTGTTAACACAGTAGCAAATTTCAAATTTATTTGTTGGTGAATGATACAGCGAAGAAGACAAGCAAAATAATCAAATTCTAAAATAATTGGAGTATAAGCATATGTTTCAAATAGTGGACGTAATGATGTGTTTAAAAAATGATTTTGTATATCTTGAAACGGTTCATTCCAATGAAAAATGGCCCTCATTCGTTTCATGACTTTCTCTGGATCTCCTGTCTGACTAGAAATCCAAAACTGTGGATTTTGAACAGTACCAATCCCTTGTAAGCGAACAACAACCTGTTCCTCGTCTATACAAAGCGGGATATAAATAACTTTCTCATCTAATTGAATGACGTTAAGAGGATCAAAAGATAAACGTTTTAATACTTCTTCAAAATGATACGGATACTCTAACGTAACATGTTCGCTCCACATACGTTTCCCCATCCTTTTTACACATCATTATAGCATGAGAAAACCGTAAGCATACATGCTTACGGTTGATTGCTTTTTACTAAGTCATCTAGACTTTTAAAATGATACCCTTTCTCGCGCAAATCATCAATGATTTTCGCAAGTGCTTCTGCATTATCTTTTGATATTGCATGAAGTAATAAAATAGATCCTGGATGAATCATCGTCATAACATTATTATGCGCATATTGCCATCCTCTTTGCTGATCCACTTTCCAATCCAAAAATGCAAGTGACCAAAATACATTATAATAGCCCATTTCTTTCGTAAGAGCTAACGTTCTTTCACTAAATACACCGCGCGGAGGACGTACATATTTCACTTCTTTTTGCCCAGTTACTTTTTTAATTTCTTCCGTTACACTCGTTAATTCTTCACGAAGTTTCTCATCATTTACCGCTGTAAAATCAGGATGACTCCAAGAATGGTTTCCAATAATGTGTCCTTCATCCTTCATTCTTAACAATAAATCTTTTTGTGTTTTAATGTAATGCCCCGTTACAAAGAAAGTTGCTGGTACTTTTTTCTCTTTTAATACATCTAATATTTTCCCGGTGTATCCATTCTCATATCCATTATCAAATGTTAAATAAATATCTTTTTTCTTCGTATCTCCTAAATAAAACCCGCCATTTTTTTGTAGTAAATCTGTATATAACTTTCCTGCATCTGGTACTGTTTCATTTTTAGGACGCGGGATTCCCCAGTTATGTGGAGTATTTGTATAAGCCAGTGCTGAAACTGGAACAAGTGCCATCATAATTGAAAAAATGAGACCGATATATAACCATTTATATTTCATAAATAGTCTCCTTTCCATATATAATCGTACTTGTAGTTTCTGTTGCTACGCATTCTTTCATGCTGAACATGTTTTTCTATATATACCAAAAAAATGCATCTCGAATCATTCGAGATGCATTTTTTATTTACTTAAATACTGGCTCTTTAAAGCTAGCTAATTTTTCAAGTGATGTTTTATCAACATCTGCATGTAAGCTATTACCATGAGAGTCCATCGTTACAACTGCTTTAAACCCGTCGATACGTAAATGCCACATTGCTTCTGGAATACCAAATTGTAAGAAATCAACATCTTTCACTTCTTTAATACATTCAGCATAATATTGCGCTGCACCACCGATTGCGTTTAAATATACACCGCCGTGTTCTTCTAAAGCCGTTAATGTTTTCGCACCCATACCGCCTTTTCCAATGACAGCGCGAATACCGAATTTCTTCATAATATCGCCTTGGTACGGTTCTTCACGAATACTTGTCGTTGGACCTGCCGCTTTAATTTGCCAATTGTCATTTTCATCTTTCACAACAACTGGACCACAGTGGTAAATAATTTGTCCGTTTAAATCTACTGGACAATCATTATCCATTAAATGCTTATGGATTGCGTCACGACCTGTATACATCATGCCATTAATTGTTACAACATCACCAACGCGAAGTTCACGAATTTGCTCTTCTGTAATTGGTGCTTGTAATACAATCTCACGTTGCTCTGTTTTTTCTTGTACTTCATGCTGAAGTGTATCTTCCCCTTCTTGATATAACCAATCCATAATGTCTCCTGTTTCAGGATGGATTTTCACACCAAGGCGACGATATGCCCAGCAATTATACGCAACAGATACATAGAAACTAGCTGGCAAACGATTATAGACGCCAATTTTACAACCAAGTAAAGTTGTTTCTCCGCCAAATCCCATCGTACCAATGCCAAGCTTATTCGCATTTTCTAATACGTACTCTTCAAGATGTTGTAACTCTGGTACTGGATTGACATCATCTAATGTACGGAATAATTGATTTTTTGCTAATTCATAACCTGATGTGCGGTCTCCCCCGATACCAACACCAATTACACCAGCGCTACATCCTTGCCCTTGTGCTTGATATACTGCATGAAGAAGGCATTTACGAATCCCTTCTAAATCACGGCCAGCTCGTCCAAGTCCTTCTAGTTCACACGGTAAGCTATATTGAATATTTTTATTCTCACAGCCACCACCTTTTAGGATTAAACGTGCATCAATATAATCTTTTTCCCATTGTTCAAACTTAATCACCGGTGTACCTGGTCCTAAATTATTTCCACTATTATCTCCAAAAAGAGAATCAACAGAATTGGGACGAAGTTTACCATCTTTTGTCGCCCGCTCAAGCGCATTATAGATAGCTTCCTTCAACTTTAATTGATTCACACCAACTGGTGTATAAATTTTAAACGTTGGCATCCCTGTATCTTGGCAAATCGGCGAGATGTTATCATCAGCCATTTTAATATTATTTGTAATTGTGCCAAGTGCCATCGCAGAACGAGTCCCTGCATTTTCTCGCTCTTTCGCTTGTTGAATCGCACGACGAACATCTTTCGGTAAGTTCGTTGACGTTTCAACAATTAGTTGATACATGCTTTCTTGAAGCTTTTCCATTGTTACTTCCCCCTCAATTGTGAACGCTACCAAAACGTTATGAGCTGAAAATTCAATTGTTATGCTCTTTAGCTATTTATTTGTTTCACGCTATTAGAGCATAAATGAAATTTTTCACAACTTGATTATACCTCTTTTTCTATCGTCCTTCTATTACCCGAACAGAAAAAGGCTACCAAATTGGAATTGGTAGCCTTTTTAATATATTATTCGTCTTTTTTAAATTGCTCACATTTTAATTCTAATTCATCTAACATTGCAAGAAGACGATCTACATCTTCTAATTCTACTTCTTCAGGTTCAATTGTATCAATTACTTCAATGAACATATTTAAACGTTCTTTTAAATATACTAATTGTGTATCTTTATCTTGAATTGCTTTTCCCATGAAGGCACTCTCCTTTTAATTCGAGTTGCTTTTATTATACCGCAAAAACGATTGCTATGGGCATGAAATTTCATCAATTTTGTCACAGTCATCCACTATAATGTAAGCCCTCTCTCTTTTCATGCTAAAAAGTTTCACTTTATAAAAAGCACATATTCTTCTATTATAGAGAATGGACAAATTGTTATTTCAATAGTCAAAGGAGTATTTCATATGACGATATCACAAAAAATGAAGCCGATTACTCCTTCTTACGATCCATGGGAAGCGTATATGGACCTTGAAGAGTACGGCAAACTACTATTAACAAATGTTGAATTTACAACGACGACGTTATGCAATATGCGCTGTGAGCATTGCGCTGTTGGTTACACGTTACAGCCGAAAGACCCAAATCCGCTTCCGATGGATCTTTTATTAAAACGATTAGATGAGATTCCTCATTTACGTTCTTTAAGTATTACTGGCGGAGAACCTATGCTTTCCAAAAAATCCGTCGACAACTATGTAACACCACTCTTAAAATATGCCCATGAACGAGGCGTTCGCACTCAAATCAACTCTAACTTAACTATAGATTTAGCACGTTATGAACAGATTATTCCTTATTTAGACGTATTGCATATCTCTCATAACTGGGGAACAATTGATGACTTCGTTGAAGGCGGATTTGCAATGATGGAGCGTAAGCCTACTTACGAACAACGTGCAAAATTATTCGAAAGAATGATTACAAATAGTAAGGCTTTATCAGATGCAGGTGTACTTGTATCGGCCGAAACAATGCTAAACAAAAGAACTCTACCACATATTGAACATATTCACCGCCAAATCGTCGAAGAGATGGGCTGTAAACGTCATGAAGTTCATCCAATGTATCCAAGTGACTTCGCGAGTAATCTAGAAATTTTAACAAAAGCTGAAATTCGTGATGCGATTGAACATTTACTAGAAATTCGCGATGAAAATGTATGGATGCTATTTGGAACTTTACCTTTCTATGCTTGTAGCGATGACGAGCGAGACATTGCCACATTTAAAAAGTTACAAGAGAGCAAAAATGTAACTGTTCGTAACGATCCAGATGGTCGTTCACGCTTAAATGTAAATATTTTTGATGGCAATATTATCGTTACTGATTTTGGTGATGTTCCACTTCTAGGAAACATACAAACAAACACATTACAAGAAGCGTATGAAAAATGGAGCGCTTCAAAAACAGCAAAATCATTAAGCTGTCACTGTCCTGCAGTAAAATGTCTTGGACCAAATGTTCTTGTAAAAAACAGCTACTATCCGACAGAAGATTTCTTATCAAAAACAGCAAACATTACATTATAAAAAAACGTCAGCTCATAAGCTGACGTTTTTTCATGTTATTGCGAGTGGGAAGAAGAAATGAATTTAAAATACAAATGATCATGAATTGGAATAGCAGCTCCAATTCCTTGAGAAGTAATATTTTTCACAACAAGTCTTTTTTGATTTCCCTTTAATACAAGATACACTTCTCCAAATGTTACTTTTCCTTTTTCATTTACTGCTGGTGTATAAGCGTATAAATATCCGAGTTGACTCGGGCTAATATTATACACACGCTCATGCCCAGTACCATAACCAATGGTCGTTTTAAACGAAAGGGGTAATTGTACTTTTTCAAGTGCTTTGAGAAGCATCATTTTTTTCACATCTGCAGCATCTTTCATATCTGCTGTTAAATCGCCTTCAACCGTCTTTTGTGTTTCTTGCTTATAGCGAAGTGGATATAAACGGTCTCCTCCGCGATTATCATACACATTTCGATTCACTTGTTTATATTCCCAATTAATCGATGTGTCTACTGATTCATAACGTAAAGCCCATTGACCTAAATAAATTTTTGCCCGATACCCTACTGCAAGCGGCGCATTTGAAATTGTCGTTTCATTAAACATCCGAATTAAGTCTGGATTTTCAATTTTAATATTAGCCGTTTTCAATAGCTCTTGAGCAAATTTACTTGGTTGTAAACGTGGCAAATCTTGCGCATCATTTGGAAATGTATTGTCTTTTGAAATATTTAAAACAGATGAAGGCATTTTTGTTCCTACTGTTGTCTTTGCAAAACTCATGTTAGGAAATAATAAAATAAACGAGACCATAGTTGAAAGGCATATGCTGTATACTCGTTTCACCTGTCTGGCTCCTTCCTATGTAGGTATATATACTACTTCGTTTATTGTTTTCTCTGAGCGCAATTGTTATGCCTATTTTTCATAATAAATAAAAACCAATTCCCATAATGACATACGCCGCTAGTAAAGTGCCACCTTCAAACCAGTTTGTATCTCCATCATTGGAAATCGCAATCGTTAAGAAAACGGCTGTAATCATAGACACAAGTTCTGGTATGGTAAATACTAAAGGCATCCTTTGTGCGAAGAACATAGATAGCAATACTAATACAGGAGCAACAAACATAGCGATTTGTAATGTAGAGCCTATTGCAATTTCGACTGCAATATTTACTTTATTTTTATAAGCCATAATAATTGCAGACGCATGTTCCGCTGCATTCCCAACAATTGCAACGATAATAACCCCTATAAATAACTCTGACCAGCCAAATGACTTTGCAACAGTTTCAAAAGTATGCACGAGTGCCTCTGACACATAAGCTACTGCCAGTGTTGCTATCGCTAAAATAAGGAGCGCCTTCCCTTTCGACCACTCTGGCTCTTCTTCATGCGCTACTTCGTCACTTTTATGTTGATATACACCACGGTGCGTAACTAACTTAAATAGTAATGCAGCAAGGTACATGATAATCATAATAATAGAAACACCTATACTTAATTGATACGTCTTGCCAGCGTCCATCTTCATTGAAAAGATCTCTGGAATAACAAAGGCCACAACAACAGCAAATATTAATAAAGCTGAATTATGCCTTGCATCATATACATTAAAACTTTGTCTTTTGTATTTAAGACCTCCAACAAAGAAAGATAACCCTCCTACTAATAATAAATTTCCAAGTACAGAACCCGTTAAAGAAGCTAACACCACTTCAATTAACCCTGCTTGAAGTGCAAAAATTGAAATGATAAGTTCAACAGCATTACCGAAAGTAGCATTTAATAACCCGCCTATTCTAGGACCAGAAACAATTGCTAAACTCTCTGTTGCTCTCCCCATAAAACCAGCTAATGCGATAATCGTAATACAATACACAGCAAACATAATTGTTTCTGGCCAATGAAGTGTTTTTCCAAGCACAGACAGTGGTACACCTATAAGCGCTACTATAAGAAATATTTTATTAAACATGCTTTTTCATCCTTCCATCGTATGTATTTCTCCTCAATATTATTATTATTATTCTCCTAACTTGTCCGATTTCATCACAATTACGTTTAAAAAATCGGATTGAAGAAAACAGTATGAAAGATATTTAAATTATCTTGTTTAAACAGACAGAATTATAAATTGTGAAAAGGGGTTAAAATTATGCACTTAAAAGAAAAAATCGCAACTATTATTCAAGGTCAACGTACTGGTGTATTATCTACAGTACGAAATGAGAAACCTCATAGCGCCTTTATGATGTTTTTCCATGAAGATTTTGTACTGTATGTTGCAACAGATCGACAATCAAAAAAGATAACAGATATTGAACAAAATCCTAATGTCCATGTACTACTCGGACGAGAAGGGAAAAAATTAGATGAAGATTATATTGAAGTTGAAGGATTGGCTTCAATCGAGGAAGACTCGACATTAAAAAACAAGTTTTGGAATAATAGCTTAAAACGTTGGTTACTCGGCCCTGAAGACCCTAATTACGTACTGATCAAAATCAATCCCGACACAATTTATTACATCGATGGTGCCGGTACGACGGAGCCTGAGTTTTTACGACTATAAAATAAAACAAGCCCCCTTAGGTGGGCTTGTTTTGTCGAAAAGTTCTTTTGAAAAAAACAATAAAATAGGTGGAACTTTCTAAAGATTCTGTTATATAATAGCAGTAACTTAAATAAACTGTATTAAAACAGATTGAGAGGAGAAATAAAATTGATGAAGAGAGAAGAACGCAAAAACATGATTGAGTTTATTGAAAAGAAAAAAGGGATTGAGCGTGACGAATTACTGTTTATGACAGACGATGAAGTAGAACATATTTATAATGTAACGTACTTTTTATATGAGGAAATTGCAGAGTAGTATAATAACCCCCACCTTATTAAAAATATAAGGTGGGGGTTATTTCGTTATTTAGCCCACTATTTACAGACAGTAAAACTCCCACCTTAAAATTCAGGTGGAGCAAGAAGTTAAGTTGAAGTCGTGCTTCCTATAAACCTCAATTGCTTCAACCTTATACATGAGAATCATTTTCATGTATAATACTGTAAGATTGGAGGAATTTTACTATGAGTTCGTGGCTCTTATTTGCCCTATTATCAGCAATTGCTGCTGCCCTTGTATCGATTTTTGGAAAGTTTGGTTTAGACGGCATCGATGCAAACGTTGCAACAACAATTCGATCTATTATTATGGCATTATTTATGATAGGCGTTATTATCATACAAGGTAAATTTCAAAATATCGGCGACGTACTGCTAAATAAAAAAGCACTGCTATTTATCACATTAAGTGGGGTTGCAGGTGCTTCGTCATGGCTATTTTATTTTCTTGCCCTCAAAACAGGAAAGGTTTCACAAGTAGCTCCTGTCGATAAATTAAGCGTCGTATTTTCTATCATTCTCGCTATGATTATCCTCGGTGAAAAGTTAAACTTTATGACCGGTGTTGGTGTAGTCTTTATTACAGCTGGTGTATTATTTATTGCTTTCAGCTAAAAAACCGCTATTAGCGGTTTTTCTTTTTCTTTATGTACAACCATACAACACATGTAACAACTGCTGAAATTAATAAAATCCATATTCCATAATGATGTAAACTATACTCAACGAAGCGCCACTTCTCGCCTAACTTCCAGCCAAGCCCAATAAAAACACTTATCCAAATGAGCGCACCACCGTAAGCGTATAAACAAAAACGCCAAAGTGTCAAATTTGATACCCCAGCAAAATATGCTGTTAAATGACGTACTCCCGGTATAAAATAACCAATCATTAAAAGAAATGGCCCATATTTTTCAAATAAAATATGTGTTTTTTCAATGTGATGTTCTTTAATTCTAATTTTCGGCCCATATTTCTTTAAAACAGGGAGCCCAAGTTTTAAACCTAATATGTAGCTTAACGTGATCCCTAACATCGCACCAGCCATCCCACTTAAAAAAGCAGCAGTTCCTGACATAACTCCTTTTGAAACATTATAACCAACAAAGGTCAATAAAAACTCGTCTGGTATCGGTAATCCGACAATCCCACCAGCCAAAGCTATAACAATTCCAAAATAGCCATAATGCGCGATTAACTCGCCAATATGTTGTTCCATTCGGAAGACACATCCTATGCACGATCGTTATTCCACATTGTACCCTTTCTATCTTTAAGGCAAACATGGTATACATATTCACTATACATTGTTTTTATAATGAACTCTACTTCTATTCTTTCCTTTAACAGAGATAAAGTGAAACTTTAATCAGTGGGAGTTTTGTTCATCCTCTACTAATTATTAACCTATGCCAATCTTGCTTCTACAGACATCCCGACTCCCACATAACTCACTTACATTCACCAATTTTGAGATTAGATTCTTACTGCACGCAAATGACCCGATAAAAAATAAAAATTCATATGCGTGTTTTTTTGTTACAATAAAGGAAAGTTACTTTTCGCAACGGTTTAACTCTCAAGAAAAATGATATATCTAGCAAAAACATAGTTTGGTCTATATAATGCAACTTCTACCTATTAAAAGAACATACACCCTTTTACATACAACATCATTTTTCTAAATTATACAGGGGGGAACGAACATGACCATTGAAAATCAATTTATTCAAAAAGTTTACTATAAAACATTTTTAACAGAAGAAACTTCTACTCCTGCATCGGAAGTACTCGGTGAAGCATATATAAATGAATCTAAAAATGAATTCTCCAACATTTCTAATATTCGATTTGCTCAAGGTGAATTTTATTATCAAAATAAAGATTTTGAAGCAGCTATATTTAAATGGGAAAAAGTAAATAATGCTCTTGCACTTTGGGCGACAAAAAATATTGCAGATGCTTATTTTGAACTAGGATTCTTATCAAAGGCAGAAGAAATTTATCAATCTATTCAAACGGAAGATACAACTCTTACGATGGAGGTTTCCTTACAACTTCTTTCTCTTTATATCGAACAAGATCGTTTAGGACTCGCTTTTAAGACGATTAGTGAAGCTGTTGCATTCCAACCGGATTACCCAAATATTACTGCAATTGCACGTTCTTTCTATGAAAAACAAGAAGATTGGAACAACGCTATCGAACTAGCTGTTCAAGAAGGTATTCGAACACAATCTTTACACTGGTTTGATACGTTAATAAATTACATAAACAAAGGATTTACAAAAAATATTAAGCCTGAATATTTCTATGAGTCTTTAAAAGCTCTATATGCTGTTGATCAAGCCCAATTTAAAGAACTTGTTATTGCTCTTTGGAATAGCTATCAACATGAATCCTTATACCTTCCTTGGATTCAAAGTATTAATCATTTATTCTTGCATATTGAAACAGACAATAATGACGATTGGAATGAAATTTGTACTCGCTATCAAGAAACATACTTTGCATTAATTACCGGAAATCACTTTATGCATGAATTAAACGGACTTGTACCAAATTTATTAACAAATTGGTTCAGTTTAACAAAAGCAAAAGATTCTCTAGTTGTCTCTGCAGCAGTGTTAGCATGGAATGAAGTCTCACCTACAACTTTAGAATCATTACTTGTAAAAAGTGCTGGTTCCTTACTTTCTAATACATCAGCTGAAGCAGATGTAAATATGGAAACAGTTTCTCATTTATTCGAAACAATCGCTGTATGGGCTGAGAAAAATGATGTAGATTTAAGTCATCAATTTACGCTACTCGTCCATGAACTATGTGATTTAAATGTCACACCACTACTAATAGCTGGAACTAGCGACCATGATAAAACATCATTTGTTAATTCAATATTGGGAGAGAACATCTTAACTGAAACTTTAACAACTCCTATTCTATTTAAAGACGCTAGTCAAACTGAAATTACAGAATTTACCGAGTTAGATATACGAAATATCTCTAACCTTGATGAATTCCATCAAATAACGTCTACATCTGCTCAGTCAGAACTTGAGAAAAAATGTATAGAAATTAAGCTACCAAGTAGGTTTTTAAGAAAAAATAAGTTTACATTTCTTATTACACCATCCATTCAAGAACAATTGGATAAAAACAATGCATACTTTGAATACTTACAAGCAGCAGATAGCCTTGTTTACGTATTAAATTCTTCTTCACCATTGCATAGTGAAGAAATTGATACGTTAATTTATTTACGTGAACAAGTACCAAACTTACAAATTCACTTCGTATTACATACAAATAATACGACTACTAATGAAAAACTAATTAATAAACTTAAAGCACATTTTCCAGATGCACAATTCTTCCCATACTCTCCTTCGCAAGAGAGTAGCCAGCAACTTGGAGATGTAACAGAATCTATTCTCTCTAATCTTGCAAAACGCGATATAGAAAAAGAACGTATAGAAAAGCTAATATGGTTTACGCAAAAGACAATTGCTTATCTCATAAATGAACGTGTGGAATTAGAAAATACATTAGTAAAATCCGTACGCTGGAATAAACACATCTCAGTGAAACTTACTGGATTTATTAATAACCTTACTGCTCTTGAAAAAGATAAAATTCGCTCTATTACCGAATCCTATCTTTTAATGAAAGAAGAAATTACACGAGATATACATTCTCAAATTCCTGAATTATTACAGAGCTGCTCTGATCTTGTTCAAGAAGATAGTGATTTCAAACTAGTTCATGAAGAATTAAATGCTGCAATGAATGAACGAGTTCAAAAGCATGTACAACAGGTACTTCTTCCTAAATTTACTGGTTCTATTCAAGAATGGATTGAAACAGCACATAATGAATTTATTCAAGCTCAAGCTTATTTAGATGAAATGAGTGAAACATTTAATAAATTATATAAAGAAGAACGTATGAAACTTCCTTGCGATTTCAAATTATTAGATGATTGGAATCGAGATGTTGTACGAATGACAAATCGAATTACAGTAACGAACATCAATATTTTATTACGCTTTACACCGACACAGTTTTTCTTAAAAAGTGCCGGAAAATTATTTGGTAATATGCAAAAAAACCAATCTATGCTCGCCAACAAATATAAACAATATATTGAAACAGAAGACTATACAGAAATTGCTCACACAATTTCAAAACAATTCTTCCTTCAATTTGAAGTATTTGAAGGTGCATTAGAACGTGATATCATGATGTTCTTCAAAGATCCACTTAACATATTGAAACAAAATGTAGATGCAGCTCAACTTGAGATAAAGGAAGACGAGCAAACATTAGCAACGCTAAGAAGCAATCCAGAAACATATCATGATCCTTTGGCGTTATTTAAACTACAATTGCTACAACATAAATTCGTTTTAAGTACTACAAAGAAATATGAAGATACCTTTGTATCTAACGAATCTCCTACTGTTTAACAAAAAAACCAAGCAAACTAAAATTTGCTTGGTTTTTTTACTTTATTATTTTCATATGTTCAAACGGATAATAAACGCCTGCTAACTTTCCTAACACATCTTCTCTATCAATAAAACCTAAACCATTTCTACTATCTTTACTTATTAAGCGATTATCTCCCATAACAAAAATCTTATTTTTAGGAACTGTAATCGGTCCAAAGTCCTCTGTTAAATTCATAAGTTTTTTTTCTGCTTGTTTTTTATTACTATCCAAATACTCTTCATCTTCTACTTCAGAATTTACATATAATTGATCATTTCTCATCTCAATTATATCTCCAGGCAATCCAATCACTCTTTTGACATAAAAATTATCTGTTTTCACAACAATAATGTCTTCTCTCCCATAGCTTTCAAATTGTTTTGCTAACTTATTAACAATCACCTTATCTCCATCTTTCAACGTTGGCCTCATAGATGCTCCTTTTACAGTCGTAGGGAAAAACACAAAAATTTTCGCCAAAAACACCAATAAACATGCAATTGCAATAGTTCCAAAGAATTCACGCCAACGTTTTTTCTTTTGCATCATTTCACCATCTCATCATCTTTTTACTTTTATTATAAATAATACAACTGATGATTTTCTACAAAATTATTAATTGTAAAATTATAAATTTTAAAATAATAATACTGATCAAATTAAACAAGCAAAAAAGATACCCTCAAAATAGTCTATCCACTATTTTGAGAGTATCTTTTTATAATCCCACATATACAATACACATTTGAGCAGCTACATATGTAAACCAAATCCAAAGTGGCTCATACTTCAATTTACGCCCTCCGATATCTGTCACGCCAATAATGAAATCAGAAATCACAAACAGTAAACCACCAAACGCTGGTATCCACCATATTCCTGTATTTTCATAATATAAGGCGAATGCAAAGCAAGCCATTCCTCCAACCCACAATCCGTAAATTAGAGCTCCTATCGTAAACAATTTATCCTGTTTATCATTTCGGATAAAGAAGAACCATCCTACAATTAGAAAGAGCCCATATACGAGTAAGCCAATTCAAAAACCATTCCACGAAATTCCTGTTTGCAAAAATGCTTTTACATAAAAACAATGAGCAAGAGCGAAAGTAACCATCCCACCAATTAACCTGTGACCAATTGGAATCAGCCCAGCCATAAACAAATCTCCCACAGTGGATAAAGTCATACCAAGTGCAACCCACGTACTATACTCTACAGATGGATCTTGTACCCATATCCAAATTGCACTACCTGTTAAAGAAAAACTAAGAATAAGACGGATTGCTAAAGGTAACGGCATATTATCTTTTGTTCTTTTTGTCTGCCGTATTGCATAAATTGCACCAATTAAAAAAAGAAGTATTTGCCCAATTAACAACACGTAAAGTAGATTCATAATATGTTCTCCTCAATAAATGCTTTTTGTATCTTTTTTCGTTACACTTAGTCTATTATCCTTTTTCTACAAAAAAAAAGAAGAACAGTACTGTTCTTCCATTGTAATCGCTTTTCTGCTCTCTATGCCACTTGTTTTTCTTGCTCCATTTTTTGCTTAGCTGGCGTTCGATTTACCACAATAATTCCCGCGGCTACACACGCTAAACCGAATAGCACAAATGAATGAATTGCTTCACCTAAAATCATGCTCGATAATAATACACCAAATACGGGTATAAAGAACATATACATAGATACTTTTCCAACCTTGTTGTATTTCATAATTGTATTCCAAATACAAAAACCAGCTGCAGATAAGAAAGATAAATAAATCAGCATAAGTAGTGCATGTAGACTAAATGTAAATGGCATTACTCCAACTTGTAAAGCCCCTATACATAATAATCCTATAGAACCAAACATCATTTGGTATGCTGTCATATAGCCAACATCTAATGTTTTACTACCTTCTTTTGCTAATATGTTTCCATATGAATACAGCATTGCTGCACTAAGAAGTAACAAGCTTCCGATTCCAAAATGAAATGATAAGCTACCATCACTCGGCACATTTACTAAAATGACGCCACAAAAACCAATCGATACCCCAATTATTTTTCTCATATTGAGGGCATCATCTTTATATAAAAAATGGGCGAGTAAAATTTGAAAGAATGATGATGTCCCTGAAATGATAGCTGCTTCAATTCCCGAACTATAACTCATTCCAATATAAAAACAGATATATTGAAGAAACGTTTGGAATAAACCAATTTGTATTAACTGTTTCCCCGTTCCTTTTTTGAAGCTCATATCTTTTCCTAACATTTTAAAGAATAATAAGAGCATGACTCCAGATAAAAGGAAACGATAACCGGCAAATAATATTTGCTCTCCAACTTCTTGTGGTTGAATTCCAAGTTCAACATAACTTAATTTAATAAAAGGAAATGCGCTTCCCCATAAAAAAGTTGCTACTATCGCAGCAATAAATACGCCAATCGGATGGGTAAAAAATTTCTCTGTCTTCACTTGTTGTCTTCCTTTCCGATCTTTTATGAACAATATTCATATATACCAGAGGAATTGCGAAAACACAAGTTTTCCGTTTATACTTGAAACAAAACCGTACCATCTCATAAAAACATATGATATACTATAGAATAATTACAACATAATAACTATTAAAAACAGATTCAACAGAAATGCTGCTATCCATTATGGATGGCAGCTTTCGTCGTTTTATAGGGGTTTCGATTTTGATTATTTTTCTCAATAAGAATTCGGAAGGAGCGAGTAGTAATGAACTCAGAAGTAAAAACGTTACACGCAAAAGAAACAATTTCTCATCCCTCTCTATGGGACACATTAAAAAAACATTATGAACTTGTATTTGCAGTAGCATCTGGTATTTTTATTTTAGTTGGTTGGTTATTCACAAAGAACGATGCAATGAATGTAGGTATTACTTGCTATATCCTTGCTTATATAGTTGGTGGATATGCAAAAGCGAAAGAAGGAATTGAAGATACGATTGAAGAAAAAGAGCTAAATGTTGAAATGCTAATGCTCTTTGCAGCTATTGGTGCTGCAATTATTGGCTATTGGGCAGAAGGGGCTATTTTAATCTTCATCTTTGCGCTCAGCGGTGCTATGGAATCTTATACGTTAAGTAAGAGCCAAAAAGAAATTTCCGCTCTTCTTGACTTACAACCTGAAGAAGCATTACGTATTTCCACCGGAACTGAGGAACGTGTTCCTGTTGGAGAGTTACAAATTAACGACATTATTTTAATTAAACCAGGTGAACGTGTTCCTGCTGACGGTACAATTCATAACGGTGAAACAAATATCGATGAGGCAGCAATCACAGGAGAACCTATTCCAAATGAGAAAAGACATGGCGATGAAGTATTTGCCGGTACTGTAAATTTACGTGGTGCTATCGAAGTTAAAATTACGAAGCCGAGCGATCAAACATTATTCCAAAAGATTATCCGTCTCGTCCAAAGTGCACAAAGTGAAAAATCACCATCACAACTATTCATCGAAAAGTTTGAAGGAACATACGTAAAAGGTGTACTACTCGTTGTTGCGCTTATGATGTTCGTTCCTCATTTCTTACTTGACTGGAGCTGGAATGAAACGTTTTATCGCGCTATGATCTTACTTGTAGTCGCATCTCCTTGTGCACTCGTTGCTGCCATTACACCAGCAACGTTATCTGCAATTTCTAACGGAGCGAGAAATGGGATTCTCTTTAAAGGTGGCGTACATTTAGAACGTCTCGCTTCAGTAAAAGCAATCGCCTTTGATAAAACAGGTACATTAACGGAAGGTAAACCTACCGTAACAGATATATATGTTCGAGAAAATATAACAGAAAAAGAAGTACTTTCTATTACAGCATCCATTGAAAGTCACTCTACACATCCTTTAGCTGAATCTATTGTTAAATATGCACAACATGCGTACGACATTACATTAAAAAAACCAGAAAAGGTTGAAGATGTAACTGGTTTTGGGCTAAAAGGAATATTGGAAAACACTGCTTATAAAATAGGTAAAGCTGATTTTATCGGTGAAGAAACCAAAACATTTCATAATGGTATTTCTGCCTCACTTGAAAAGGAAGGTAAAACTGTCGTTTATATTAGTGATGAAGGAGGCATTCTTGGACTTATCGCTTTAAAAGATACGCTTCGCCAAGAAACAATAGTTGCTATTCGTGAATTGCAAAGCATTGGTGTCGAAGCAATTATGATTACTGGTGATAATGAAGAAACGGCAAAAGCTATTGCCTCTGAAAGTAATATAAAAGAATATTACGCATCATGTTTACCAGAAACAAAAGTTGAAACGATTAAAAAGTTAAAAGAAAAATACGGTACAGTAGCAATGGTCGGAGACGGTATAAATGATGCACCTGCACTAGCTACTGCTAGCATTGGTGTCGCAATGGGAGAAGGAACAGATGTAGCTTTAGAAACTGCGGATGTTGTACTGATGAAAAACGAACTATCTCGTCTTTCTCAAGCGATCCGTCTATCAAAACGAATGAACCGTATTGTGAAGCAAAACGTAATCTTTTCGCTAGCCGTTATTGCCATGCTAATTTGTTCAAACTTCTTGCAATTTTTAGCTCTTCCATTCGGTGTTATTGGCCATGAAGGAAGTACGATTCTTGTCATTTTGAATGGCTTACGATTATTAAAAGGAAGCAAATAAAGTGAAACTTTAATCAGTGGGGGTTTTCTTCATCCCCCACTGATTATCAGCCCTCACCAATCGGACTTTTATGGGCAGCCCGACCCCCACCTAACTTCTTTGCTTTCGCTGAATTTTGAGGTGGGGGTCTTACTGCCCATTAAAAAAAACGGGTCCCTCATAGAGGACCCGTTTTTTTTAATGGTAGCTATTATGTCCGTTCGCACTACTACTCGTTTTATGCTTAGGATGCGAACTGCTCTTTTGTTTATTGTTATTTTTATTGTTGTGATTCTTTTTATTATTACTCATGAAATATCCCCCCTATTCCCTATTATTATGGAACAAGAGGTCATTTTTCATTACGGGAATTATTGTCACCCGTTCTATAATGATGGAGTAAACCATTAATTTCACCGCCAAGTAAAATTACCCATCCAGTTAAGTAAAACCATAACATTAAAATAATAATACCACCGAGACCACCATATGTATTGGCGTAATTCGCAAACTTATCTACATAATAAGCAAATGAGTACGATACCACAATCCATCCTACAGTAGCAAATAACGCCCCTGAAATAACTTCTCTTCTTTTTAACTTTCGATCTGGGGCAAATGTATATAAGAAACTAAACAAAGCAAATAGCACGAAGAAACTCGCTACTAATCGTGTAATGCTCCATACGAAAGAAAAACTATCTGATAAACCGAGTGCTTTAAACACTGCTGCTCCAATAACTTGTCCGAATACCGGAACAATTAACGCAAAGACAATCATAAAAATAATAGCTAATGTAAACACAATTGATAACGCTCTTGTTGTAATAAAAGAACGTGTTTCTTTCACGTCATAAGCGCGGTTAAAAGCATTCATAACCGCATTAACACCATTTGAGGCAAACCATAACATGGATAATAAACCAAATGATAATAAACCACCATTTTGCTGGTTTACAACTTTATCTACATTTACCTCAATTAAGTTCATTGCATCATCTGGTACATAAACCTCTAATAAACTAAGCACATCCTCTGTTTGAATGGGAATAAATCCAAGAAGCGTAATTAAGAAAACGAGCCCAGGAAAAATCGCAAGCAAGAAGAAATAAGCGAGCTGTGCTGCCAAGCCCGCTACATCATCGCGCATCGTCCGGTCATATAAATCTTTACCAAACGAATAAGTACGATTTCTTCTCACCTTTTCTAAAATTTTTCTCATATATGTTTAAACGCTTTTCTTCTCTTCTTTATCTTGCTTTAACTCAATGTACGCTTCAGTTTTTTTTTCCACTGCATTTGAGTCTTTCATAAATAATTCACGCGCTTCTTTCATACCACCATCTTCAGCAACTACTGGCTCTTCTTCTGCTTTTAGCTCATCTACCTTTGGAGATACAGCTTGAATTTCAATCGTTTCTGGCTTTTCTTCTGGCTCAACTTTTTTCTTACTAAAAATTTCTTTCGTTTCTTTTAACGTCTCTACAACAGATGGCGTTAATTTTTTAATTTCTGCTACTTTCGCTTTTACCACATTGAAATCAGCAAGTTCGCGTCCTTTATCTGTAACAGTTTGCACTTTTTCTTTAATCTTTGCATTTTCACCAATTTCAATCATCTTTGTTTTTGCTTTTTCTGCTGTATTTTTTACTTTTTCACGGTTTTCTTTCTTTAACATGGATACAGCTACACCTGCCGCTACACCAATCGCAATGTTTCGAGCAATATTATTTTTCTTTGCCATATTCCTTCACCCTTTCATTTCTTATGTTAGAAAGTATTTCTTTCTAAGCTTCCTCATATTCCTTGTTCATTTCGAATGAAAGCTAATAGCTTTGCACACCCTTCTGTTACAAGGTCATATACTTCTTGGAAATTCCCTGTATAGTAAGGGTCAGGAACGTCTGTCCAGCCACCGTCTGGAACAAAGTCGGACAGCCTACCAATATAGCCTCCAGTTTTACCTAAACTTTTTAAATCTGCTATATTCTTGTTGTCCATGGCAATAATATAATCAAACTTTGTTAAGTCTTCTTTTTCTACTTGCCTTGCTTTAATTCCTTCAAAAGTGACTGCATTTTCTTTTAAAATTTTTTGTGTTCCTTTATGTGGCGGATGGCCAACATGCCAATCTCCAGTTCCTGCAGAATCAATGACAATTTTCTCTTTAAGTCCCTCTTTTACGACAAGATCTCGAAAAATCGCTTCTGCCATCGGAGAACGGAAAATGTTCCCAAGACAAACAAACAATACTTGAACCATATTTTTGTTTCTTCCTTTCTTGGTGCATTTGTTTATATATACTTATAGTATAAACAACCAATTAGTGAATATAAAGGAAATCCCTACTAATTTAATGGGATTGAAAAGATTCATTAACGAAAATGATAAAAAATGTTAAGATAGCCTTATGTTATTTTAAAGGGGGACACTTCGGTGGATTTATCCGTAAAGTCAGAAGAAAACGTTGAATATATGGTCGAAGCTATTAAAGAAAAATTACGTATGGTTAATGCTGGAGCGATGAGAGCTGCTAGTTTTAACGAAGAAATGTACGAAGATTTACGTGACATTTATGATCATGTTATGAAACGTGAAACATTCAGCATTAGTGAAATGCAAGCTATTACAGAAGAATTAGGTACATTAATTAAAAAGTAAAAAAGCCTCTCTTATATGAGGCTCTTTTTTATTTCCAACAAATTCATGACAACTCATCTCTTTCCCTCAACCAACTGTAAAATATTGTACAATAGAAGTAGAACCTCATCTTAGATTTTTTCTCCATACATACTACTCACAAATAATAGCAACACTACCATTGCTAACTGTTTTTACTGGAGGTGCTTACTTATGAGCAATTGGTACAGTAAGACGAAAAATCAAATATTAATTGACCTAGAAACAAACGAACAACACGGTTTAACAGATGAGATTGTAAGTGAACGTTTAAAGCAATACGGTTCTAATGAATTAGCTACAAAACAAAAACGCACTTTATGGCAGCGTATTTTCGCCCAAATTAATGACGTCCTCGTATATGTCCTTATTATTGCTGCCCTTATTTCTGCCTTTGTAGGTGAATGGGCGGATGCCAGTATTATCGCGCTCGTTGTAGTTTTAAATGCTGTTATCGGTGTTGTCCAAGAATCGAAAGCAGAACAAGCTTTAGAGGCATTGAAAAAGATGGCAACACCTAAAGCTATCGTCAAGAGAAATGGTGAACTAAAAGAAATTCCATCTGAGCACGTCGTTCCAGGGGATATCGTTATGCTCGACGCTGGACGATATATCCCATGCGATTTACGCCTTATCGAAACCGCAAATTTAAAAGTTGAAGAATCTGCTCTAACTGGTGAATCTGTCCCTGTTGATAAAGATGCAATCTACCACCCTTCCATGCAAAGTGATGAGCAAGTACCACTCGGCGACCAAAAAAACATGGCATTTATGTCTACTCTTGTAACATACGGAAGAGGCGTCGGTGTTGCTGTTGAAACTGGGATGAACTCACAAATTGGTAAGATTGCTACCCTTTTACATGAAGCAGACGATGATATGACACCACTTCAAAAAAGCTTAGCACAAGTTGGAAAATATTTAGGCTTTGTCGCTGTAGCTATTTGTATCGTTATGTTTCTCATCGGTTTTTTACAAGGCCGGGATACATTAGAAATGTTTATGACTGCTATTAGTTTAGCTGTTGCAGCTATTCCAGAAGGCTTGCCAGCTATCGTTTCCATCGTTCTTGCAATTGGTGTGCAACGTATGATTAAACAAAACGTTATCATTCGGAAACTACCAGCTGTTGAAGCCCTCGGTTCTGTCACAATTATTTGTTCAGATAAAACAGGTACGTTAACGCAAAATAAAATGACCGTTACTCACTTTTATAGTGATAACACATACGATCGCTTAGAAAGTTTAAATGTAAATAATGATGCGCAACGTCTATTGTTAGAAAATATGGTGCTATGTAATGATGCGTCTTACAATAACGAATCACAAACGGGAGACCCGACTGAAATTGCACTTCTCGTTGCTGGAACCACTTTTAACATGCAAAAAGATCATTTAGAAAAAATACATGAACGTGTTAACGAAGTACCTTTTGATTCAGATCGTAAAATGATGTCAACCGTACATATGTACAATGAAAGTTACTATAGCATGACGAAAGGCGCTATTGATAAACTCTTACCTCGATGTACCCATATTTTTAAAAACGGCAAAATCGAGATTTTAACTGATTCTGATAAAAATCAAATATTAGAAGCTGCCGGATCAATGTCTCAAGAAGCTTTAAGAGTACTTTCATTCGCATTTAAACAATACGATTCAAACGATGTGGATATAAATCATCTTGAAGAAAATCTTATCTTTATTGGTCTTGTCGGTATGATTGATCCACCACGAACTGAAGTGAAAGATTCAATTAAAGAATGTAAAAAAGCCGGTATTCGCACAGTTATGATTACTGGTGACCATAAAGATACCGCCTTTGCAATTGCCAAAGAACTTGGCATTGCTGAAGAAATATCGGAAATTATGATTGGAACTGAATTAGATAACATTTCTGATACAGAACTAGCTAACAAAATTAATCATTTAAATGTATTCGCTAGAGTCTCTCCAGAGCATAAAGTGAAAATTGTAAAGGCATTACGCGCAAAAGGAAATATCGTTTCTATGACTGGTGATGGTGTCAATGATGCACCATCTTTAAAGCAAGCTGATGTTGGCGTAGCGATGGGCATTACAGGAACAGACGTTGCAAAAGGGGCAGCAGATGTCGTGTTAACAGATGATAATTTCTCATCTATCGTGAAAGCCGTTGAAGAAGGTAGAAATATTTATCGCAACATAAAAAAATCAATTCTCTTCCTACTCTCTTGTAACTTCGGAGAAATTATCGCTTTATTTTTAGCCATTTTACTCGGCTGGGCGACACCACTACGACCTATTCACATTTTGTGGGTGAATTTAATTACAGATACACTGCCTGCATTATCACTTGGGGTTGATCCTGAAGACCCAGATGTGATGAAGGAAAAACCACGACATGCGAAAGAAAGCTTATTTAGCGGCAGCGTTCCTTTCCTAATTTTCAATGGAGTTGTCATTGGACTTTTAACGCTAATAGCTTTTATCGCCGGAGCAAAATTCTATACTGGAGATACAAATTTATTCCCTCTTTTCCCAGAGCAAATTGATGACGATGCTCTATTACATGCTCAAACGATGGCATTTGTCGTTCTTAGTTTTTCTCAGCTCGTTCATTCATTTAACTTGCGTTCAAGAACAAAATCGATTTTTTCAATTGGGATCTTTACAAATAAATATTTAGTCTTCTCCCTCCTTATCGGTGTTCTTATGCAAGTTTGTATCATCTCCATCCCGCCCCTTGCAAATATATTCGGTGTACATGCATTAACGATGCGAGATTGGGGATTTGTTCTCTTATTAAGTATCATTCCGCTTGTTGTGAATGAAATCATTAAATTAGTGAAGAAAAACTAAAAGGCAATGAGGACTATTCCTCATTGCCTTTTCATTTACCCTTGTAATTCTTTTTTGATATTCTCTGTTAATGTAGCCATACGCTTACGGCTTTCTTCACGCTCACGTTTGTTTTGCTCTTCAATTTGTTGTGTTTCTTGCATACCTCTTGAAATAATGTTCCAAGTTTCCTCAAGTGTTTCCATCTTAATACTAGAAGAACCCGATAATCTCGCTACTTCTACACTTTGCGTTGCGATATTTTGTGCATTTTTCTTAAGTAATTCATTTGTACGGCGATCAAGTTCAGCCATAGAATCTGCAACAAGCTTTTGACGTTTGGCATTTACCGCTTGAATGATACCATTTTTAAAGATAGGAATCGTCGTAATAAATGCTGTATTGATTTTACCAATTAATTTATTATTACCACGTTGAATCATACGAATTTGTGGTGCTGTAAGTAACGCAACCATACGAGCTTTTTCTAAATCATCAATACGTTGCTCTAAAATTTCAACCGAGTTTTTAAGCGACTCTAATTCAATACCTGCTAATTGATCATTATTACGCACGCGCTCTTCATACATCGGAACTAACTCTGTATTTAAACGCTCTAACAACATTTCTCCTGCTACTACGTATTTTTCTAAGTCTAAATAATATTTTAAGTTTTGCTCATATAAACCATCTAACGTACCAATTGATTTTTTCATTTCATCTTGATACTTCGTAATTTCGACATACACTTTATCAATTTCACGGCCCATCGTTTGATACTTGCTAAAGATTTGTTCAATCATTTTATCCGCTTTTTTGAACATACGTGAGAAGAAACCACTTTTCTCTTCCGCAAAGTCTTTACTATCAAATCTGTCCATAATTTTACCAAGTTGCTTTAACAATTCACCAGAATCTTCTATTTTTGATAATGACATTGTATGTAAAATTTGATCAGCAAAACGTGAAATTTCCATAGAAGGTTCTTTTCCAAGTTCAATTAATTCCAGTTGGTCTTTAATATCTACTGCATTATAAATACGTTGCACATCTGCATCTTGTCTAAGTTGCAAGCGAACATCTTGTGCGGTTTGCTCATTCAATTCAGTTTTCGAATCTAGTACGACTGGGTTATTCATATGGTATTCTCCCTTTCCTTATAAAAATGGACGAAATAGTCCTTTTATTGTTTGTGATAAATTTTTATAGGCTGATGAACCATGAAACTCAAGATCGAAATTAACTTCTTCAAGCCAATGAGAATCAAATGCTCCCGCTTCAACATACGGTTCAATATCGTTTCTTCCTGTTGGATTGAAGTGGAATACATCTACTCCTATTTGATTTAAAAATAGTAATAAAACAGCGTCAGAACGAGTTAATTCTCCACTCTTCTCATTATTAAATATAACAATTTTTGGTACATCTTGTGAATAATCAAATTTCTCAAGCTGTTCTAAAATATTCGGTGGTATTTGAGAAAGTTGTGCGAAAACATATAGCGCTACATCTTGTTTCGTCTCTTTTGCAATTGGTTTACACATTTCACTTTCGCACGTATGGATAATCGCCTCTGCAATCCCATGTTGTAAACCTTCCGGTAAACGCTTATGCGGCCACCAATGGCTATTCATAATTAAATCAGGATGTAATTTCCCAGCTCGGTCCAATGCATCTCGATAATGATATTGGAAGTTTGCTTTTTGCTCTTTCGTAAATGGGAATGTATTAATTAGTAAACTATTATCAAATGATGTAACAGCCTTTAATCGTTGAAAATATTCTTTATCATTCTTTGAAACACCTGATATTTTCGCAAATAAAGAAGGGATATAAATATGTTTATTTTCAACAAAGAATGTTGGACGTACAAATGCCTTTTCTTTCGTAATTAAAAAGAGTTCATCATATGTCGTTTTTAACGTACGTGCTACAGGTGTATACGAACGGAATTGCCACGGTTTATATAATAGTGAATTATCGTGGTGAAGTACTTGTTCAATTTCTTTCGAAGCTTGATATGCTACTGTTGCAACACGCTCACGTCGACGATCAGGGAACGGTTCAAGCGAAATGCGACTTGAATGAGATACAACAAAAGTTCTTCCCTCTTCATCAATATTTTCAAATCCATCTTTTCCTTCGGGGTGATAATAAAGCACATCACAACCGAGCATAATAAGAAAATATAAGAAATATATACGGCTTTCCTGTGCATCACCATACCAAACGATACGCGGCATTTGTTTCTTATAATTAATCGTAGAAAACCACTTCGCTACGTAATTTTCACTTAGTTTAATTATGTCGATTAAGAAACGACGGAAGCCTTCTGTCTTTAACGACTGATTATGTTGCTTCTCATATAATTTCAATAGTGAAATAAACGTCGTATGTATGTAATGCTGTAAATCAGGATTGTCTACTTTCGGTAAAAGTTGTTTCCCAGATAAGTGTGCAACTAACCTATTTACTGTCAGACCATTGGGTGCTTCTTGATGTAATCCGAACACTTCTTGAATATGACGAAGCTTTTCTGAATCAATCACTTTGTTTAAATTTTGTTCGTGTAAAACTTCGATTCCTTTCGCTTCACTATAATCAAACAATTCATTAAAATATTCATCTACATCATTAGGAACGCCAAGGATTCGACATGCTATATAACTAAATTTCATCTCATTCTCTGTCAGCTCATATTGTGGACGTTTTTCTAAAAGCATTTCAAATTGCTTTAAATCTGATTCATCTTTTAATGCATATGGTTGAAGTGTAAAACGTGAAAACACAACAGTTCACCTCCAAAAACATTTACGTTTTTTCTAAGTCCTTCTTATATTATAAACTATTTTTGGTTATAAAAAATGGGCGCTCGCAAAACGAGCAAACCCATTTCAATTATTTATTGTCTTCTTTAGTAGCTGCAACTTCTTCTTTAGCTTGTCCAGAATTCTTCATGTAGTGAATTATAAATGTTGCTCCAAATGCTACAACTAAAATAATGAAGAACAGTGTATGACTAATATGAATATCAATTAGAGACAATAGCATTTTCGATGCGATAATTAAGATTAAAATATATGCTGTTGTTTCAAGCTCTGGAATACGCTCTAACAATTTTAAGAATACACCAGCGATACCACGCATCATTAAAATACCGAGCATTCCGCCTAATAATAGAATCCAAACTTCATTAGATACACCAAATGCAGCAAGTACGCTATCTACAGAGAACGCGATATCCATTAATTCAACCATCGCAACTGTTCCCCAGAAGACACCGAACATTCTAAAGAGAATACTATTTTGATTCATACCGTGAGCTTCGTCTTCTTCACTTGCACCTTTACGCTTATCAATAAAGTATTTTACTGATAACCAAGCAAGGTAAAGTGCACCAAGAAGTTTTACCCACCATAATTTAATTAAGAACATTCCGATTCCAATCGCAATAAAGCGGAATACATAAGCTCCAATAAGTCCATAGAATAATGCTTTTTTACGTTTCTCTTCCGGAAGGTGTTTTACCATTACTGCTAATACAAGTGCGTTATCAGCAGATAACAACCCTTCAAGTACAACAAGTGTACCAATTAATCCCCAAGATACTGGATCCTGCAACACTTTAATCCACATGTCCAAGTCAAAAAACTGAGCATACGTATCAAGGATTCCTTGCAAAATACTCATCTTACCTATATCCCCTATTCTTTGCTAGATTTATAGAAAGGTCAAAAAAAGGAAACGAATGTCGTTTCCTTTCTATGCATCCAAGCCATACGCTCTTACAAGCGCACCTAAACCACCTTGGAATCCACTTCCTACTGCATTAAACTTCCACTGTCCATTATGACGGTATAATTCACAAAAGACAACTGCTGTTTCGATGGAGAAATCTTCCCCTAAATCAAAACGAAGAACTTCTTCATTCGTTTCTTCATTCGCTAAACGAACGAACGCATTTCCTACTTGTCCAAAGTTTTGACTACGGCCTTCTGCATCATAAATCGTAACTGTAATAGCAATTTTGTGCACATCTGCTGGAACTTTCTTCAAATCTACAACAAGTTGCTCATCGTCACCTTCACCTTCACCTGTGCGGTTATCTCCTGTATGTAGAACAGATCCACAAGGAGACTGTAAATTATTATAGAAGATAAAATCAGTTTCCTTCGTACATTTTCCGTTCGCATCTAATAGGAATGCTGATGCATCTAAATCGAAATCTGATCCACCGTCGTAAGATTTAATATCCCACCCAAGACCAATTACTGCTTTTGTTAAACCAGGGCTTGTCTTACCTAAATCAATCTTCTGTCCTTTTTGCAATTGAATAACCATTTATATTCACCTCTATATTTTAATCTTAAAAAATATATCCATCAGTAAACATCTGTTTTATCGATGGATATATCAATCTATTACTCTACATCTAAACCGAAATTATTACATAGAGACGCTAATCCACCTTGGAATCCACTTCCGATTGCATTGAACTTCCATTCACCTGCATGACGGTATAGTTCACCTACTACTACCGCTGTTTCAATAGAGAAATCTTCTCCTAAATCGTAACGAATTAATTCTGCATTCTTTTCTTCATCTAAAATACGTACGAAAGAGTTAGAAACTTGTCCGAAGTTTTGGCTGCGTCCTTCTCCATCGTAAATTGTGATAGTGAAACAAATACGTTCGATATGTGCAGGTACATTTTTTAAATCTACTTTAATCGATTCGTCATCGCCTTCACCTTCACCAGTTCGGTTATCTCCTAAATGCTCTACAGCACCATTTGCACCTTTTGGGTTATTATAGAAGACGAAATCCTCTGCACCTGAAACTTTACCGTTAGCACCTACTAAGAAAATACTAACATCTAAATCGAAATCGTTTTGTCCGTCATAACGATTCGTATCCCAACCAAGTCCTACAAGAACTTTTGAAAGACCTGGATTCGTTTTTGTTAAGTCTACCTTTTGTCCTTTTTTCAATGAAATTGATGCCATACACAATTCCTCCTCGGTTTATTTTATTGATAACGTGATACAATCTCACTTAAGTTTTTATCTTGTGTACCTTCTCCAACAGCTGAGAATTTCCATTCACTTCCGTGGCGATACATTTCACCTGCAATTAGAGTCGTTTTGCCAGCATAATTATCCGATAAATTATAGCGTGCTAATTCTTCACCAGTTTGCGGATTTTGAATACGAATATATGCATTACGAATCATCCCGAAATCTTGACGACGATTTACACAGTCATAAATATTTACAACGAATACTAAACGATTAATACGGCTCGGAACTTTATGTAATTCTACGAAAATTGTTTCGTCATCACCAGCGCCTTCGCCTGTTAAATTATCTCCTGAATGAATAATACTACCACAAGTAGAAAGTTTATTTCCGAAGTAAACTAAATCATTTTTGTTTAAAAAACGATCTCCTTCTAACATAACAACAGATGCATCACAATCTACATTTGGTTTACTTCCAAATAATGAAGACAGAAATCCACCTGATTGCCCAATTGGATCCCAGCCTAAGCCAACCTGTAGTTTTGCTACTTTTGGTTGTCCTTTCGTTAAATCGATCTTTTGACCTTTTTCTAAAATAATAGGCATGAAGTTTCTCCCTCTCTACAAAGCATTTTCCAAATCGGAAAATATTGTATTCTTCTCTTATATTGTAGCATTATTTACCTAGCGATAAAAAGGATAAATTCTCAGTTATATGAAAACATTCATATAATTTACTTATGATGATGTAAGAAGTGGTAAATAGCACCAATCATTCCTGCACAATTACCGTTTTGTGCAAGTTCAATCTCACAATTATTATAAATCTCTTGATTTAAGTATTTACTGACCTCTTCTTTTACTTCTTTTAAAAACTTATTTCCTCTATCGGTAATTCCTCCACCAATAATAATCGTTTCTGGATTGAAAATATAAGCAAGATTACTAATTCCGATTGCCAAATGTCTAAAGAAAATCCCAACTGCTTGAGCAACTTCTCTATCTCCTTTATCATACAACTCAAAAATTGTTCTCCCATTCCACTCACCTTTGCCTTTATACTTTCTGACAAGACGAATTAATCCTGAAATCGAGGCAACCTCTTCAAACGTTTTTCCTTCTATTAACATATTCCCCCATTCACCAGCACTAAATGAATTTCCTCGGTACAATTCTCCATCTATAAAAATCGCTCCCCCAATCCCTGTTCCGAGGGTGAGCATAATAAAATTCTCTTTCTCTCTTCCACTACCATTCCATTTTTCTCCAAACGCTGCACAATTCACATCATTGTCAATCGATACTGAAACTTTTAATATCTCTTGCAATCTATCAATTATAGGAATAGTACTATATCCTGGAATATGATCCGCACCTCCCGTCACAATTCCTTTGTTAATATCAACAATTCCCGCAGTGCTAATACCAATTCCTACAATAGTATGTTCATTCATTATTTTTTTGGATACATATATAAGTTTTTGAATAATTTGTTCTCCACCTAAATGAATTTCTGTTGGAACTGTTTGATGCTTTCGTACTGTTCCTGTTTCTGAAACAATCCCATATTTAATTTGTGTACCACCAACATCAAATGCAATATATTCTTTCATCTGCTGTCACTTCCTCTATTATAATGAGTCTGAAACTCCCCACGCTCTACTTATTATAAAAAATTTACACTAACTCTTTTCTCTCTTTAGAAATACTCCACCTTTTTCTATATATAGTTTTTTTTGTATAAAACTCTTTTTCCTAAGAAATATTACAAAGGGATGTATTTTAGATGGAATATTAATTTCTTAGGAGGAAAACCATGACGAAAATCTTCATTTTAGCCTCAACACTCTCTTTATCTTTTTTTAGCGGTTTAAATATCGGTAATGCAGCAACAGAAAACTTCTCTCCAGCAATAAACGCAATTGTACAAAATAACGATCATTTAGTAGAAGGTAACTCGAAAGATAATAATAAACCACCAGGAAACGGTGGTTCTCAGGACGATAGTGGCTCTGGCGGCAATGGTTCTGGTGACAACAGCTCTAGCGACAATGGTTCCGGCGGTAACGGTTCTGGTGGTAACGGCTCTGGTGGCAGTGGTTCTGGTGGCAATAGCTCTGGTGGCAATGGTTATGGTAGCAATAGCTCTGGTGGCAACGGTTCTGGTGGCAATAGCTCTGGTGGCAATGGTTCTGGTAGCAATGGCTCTGGTGGCAATGGCTCTGGTGACAATGGTTCTAGTGGTAGCGGTTCTGATGGCAGTGGCTCTCAAGGTGGCAACCGTGTTAAAGGCGATAGTAATTCTCAGGGTGGCAACGGTTCTCAAGGTGGTAATGTAAAAGATAATACGAAAAAACAAGGTGATAAATTACCGAATACAGCAACACATTATCCTACATCTATTTTAATGGGACTTTCAACATTCCTAATCGGTATGTTACTATTTATTCGCCGTAAAAACGTAAAATAAGAACAACATCCTTCCATCTAAATAACACATGAAATAATGTATAAAACTAAAAAGGACTTTGGATTGTATTTTATTATGCAGTCCAAAGTCCTTTTTATCACCTATCAGAAAAAGTATTAATACGCTTTTCCCCAATACACCATTTGTTTAGCGTCTTTACCACAACAAATACATTCTTCAGCTAAATGCTCTTGCTCAAAAGGCATACAACGTGAAGATACTCCAACTTCTTCTTTTAGTTTCTCTTCACAAGTTAATTCTCCGCACCACATTGCCTTAATAAATCCTTGTTTTTCGTCAGCTATTTTTTTCATCTCTTCGAAATTTGTCGCAACATACGTATTTTCATCACGAAATACTTTTGCTTTATTAAATAAAGAAATATGAATTTCTTCAAGTAATGCTGGAATACGTTCTTCTAATTGATCCATTGGTACAAACTCTTTTTCCTTCGTATCTCTTCTTACAAGTACAACTTGTTTCTTTTCAATATCTTTAGGGCCAACTTCTAATCGAATTGGAATCCCCTTCATTTCATACTCATTAAATTTCCAGCCTGGTGTTTTATTACTAGCATCTATTTTTACTCGTGCAACCTTTTGAATATGTGCTTGTAACTCTGTTGCTTTTGCTAAAACTCCTTCTTTATGCTGAGCAATTGGTACAATAACAACTTGCACTGGAGCGACTTTTGGTGGCATTACAAGTCCATTATTATCACTATGAACCATTATTAGCCCGCCTATCATTCTTGTTGATACACCCCAAGATGTTTGGTGCACATATTGCCACTTACCGTTACGATCTAAAAACTTAATATCAAATGCTTCTGAGAAATTCGTCCCAAAGTTATGAGAGGTTCCTGTTTGAAGTGCTTTTCCATCATGCATTAAACTTTCAATTGTATAAGTTGCCTTTGCTCCAGCAAACTTCTCTTTTTCTGTTTTTTGTCCTTTAATAACTGGTATTGCTAAATAATCCTCACAGAAAGAAGCATATAAGTTTAAAATATTTAATGTTTCAGCCTGCGATTCTTCTGCCGTTTCATGGATTGTATGACCCTCTTGCCATAAAAATTCAGTCGTACGAAGGAACGGCCTAGTTGTCTTCTCCCAACGAACTACTGAACACCACTGATTATATAACTTTGGCAAATCATTATAGGATTGCACAATTTTTGAAAAGTGCTCACAGAATAAAGTTTCAGATGTAGGACGTACACAAAGTCTTTCCGCTAACTTTTCATCTCCACCATGCGTAACCCATGCTACTTCAGGAGCAAATCCTTCAACATGATCCTTCTCTTTTTGCAATAAACTCTCTGGGATAAACATTGGCATATATACATTTTCATGGCCAGTTCCTTTTAACTTCTCATCCATCACCTTCTGCATATTCTCCCATAAGGCATAACCATACGGACGTAAAATCATGCACCCTTTTACACTTGAATAATCAACAAGTTCGGCTTTTTTTACAATATCGGTATACCACTGCGCAAAGTCCTCTTCCATCTTCGTAATGGCTTGCACTTGTTCTTTTGCCATAGTCAGTCTTCCTCCTTCTAGAAAATACAAAAAAGCCCGCATCCCTAAATAGGGACCGAGCTTTGCCGGCGTTACCACCCTGATTCATGCACAAAAATTGCGCATGCTCTCTTTTTGATAACGGGAAATTCCCGCTGCATATGCAGAACTCAAAGGCAGGTTCCATATTACCTTTTTAAGAATCTTTCAGCCTGACGGATTCTCTCTCTGCTAAAAAGGTTGAACATGTACTAATCCTTTTTCATCGTTATAACGAAATAAATTTGTTGATTATCATAATACAAATTCTTTTTTTAAACAATAGCTAATTTTCTTATTTTTATATATTCTTTTCATTTTTTGCAGTTTTATACGTAGCTTTTCCGCGTAATTTTCACAAGTTGATGTGCAATCATACCGATAAGTGTACCAAGTAGGACGAAGAAACCAATAAATCCATATCCCATTCCTTCCCACCCACCAATGACCATCATTGTAACAGGAAAGGACGCTAAACAAAGAAGTATTAAACTAAGTGCAAATATAATATCAAACTGTTTGTCTGGAAACCGTTTCTTTAGTAAATATGAAATAGCAAATACAAGGATAATTGTGATTCCGCCAATGATGTAAAAGATACCAAATCCATCTAACCAATCCATAGTGTTTCCTCCTTCCATAGATTCCCTTATACTTAATTATATGTTTAATTTTTCTGAAAATAAATAATAAATTTTCACCTAAAAATATATTTTTATTACTAGGTATTAATAGTAATATATGATAATAGGTTTTATATAATCAGGAGGGAACTTTATGGATAAAGCATTAACAAACCACGTCATTATTTTATCATTCGACTGTTTATCAGCTTTAGATTTTCCTATACTACAAAAACTACCTCATTTCCAATCTCTAATAAAAAAGGGCACGATTGTCGAAAAAGTAGAACCAATTTATCCTTCTGTAACATATCCAAGCCACTCAACAATCGTAACTGGTAATTACCCTAACAAGCACGGTGTTGTTAGCAATACGTTACTTCAACCAGGGCGTGAATCACCTGATTGGCATTGGTATCGAAAATCAATAAAAGGAACAACATTGTATGATGAAGCGCGCAAAGCAAATTTAACGACAGCTGCCCTTCTATGGCCTGTTACTGGAAGAGCGAACATCGATTACAATTTACCAGAAATTTTTCCAAATAGACCTTGGCAAAATCAAGTGTTAGTTTCCTTATTTAGCGGTAGCCCGCTATATCAATTAGATTTAAATCGTCGTTTCGGCCATATAAGAAATGGTTTATCACAACCAGAGCTGGATGATTTCGTCCTCGCCTCTGCTGTGCATACAATCCAGACGAAAAAGCCTAATGTCATGTTCGTACATTTCACCGATCTAGACACACAAAGACACTATCACGGCTTTGAATCTAACGAAACAATAGCTGCTATCCAGAGGCACGACGGACGTCTAGGGAAAATTATTCAAGCACTAAAAGAAAGTGACCTATACGAAGAAAGTACAATTATTGCCCTTGGTGATCATAGCGCTTTAAGTGAAAACAAATCCATCCAATTAAATGTGCTATTCCATCAAAGAGGACTTATATCTCTTAATAAAAAAGGAAAATTAGTAGACTGGAAAGCCTATTGCCAAAGTTGCGACGGCTCTGCCTATGTATATGTAAAGGACAAAAATGATACGGATACAATTCGGGAGGTACAACTACTCCTTGAAGAACTACTTCAAAATAAACAAAACGGAATTGAATTTATACTTCATGATGAAGCTGCCAAAGACTGCGGTGCAGACGGTAATTGTTTATTCATGTTAGAAGCACGAGAAGGGTATTATTTCACTGAAAACTATACAGGAGATTTTATAAAAGAAATTACTGAAAAAGATGTTACGCCTAGTAAAAAATATACATTTGGTACGCATGGATACTCTCCAACAAAACCTAACTATGAAACAATTTTTATCGCTGCTGGGAAAGGAATAAAAAGTGGCGTTACCGTCCCGTATATGAGACTTATTGATGAAGGTCCAACTATCGCTAGACTACTCGGTTTACACTTAGGTGAAACAGACGGAGCAATTGTAGAGGATTTACTCCAATTGTAAAGAACTGTGTATATATGTAAAAGTTATGTAAAATTCATCACTGTTTCTCTTTTTATAATTTTTATTTTTGTACACTGTTAGTAAAACAAATTTAAGGGGGAACATTATATGAAAAAAATGTCCAGACAAGAAAAAAGCTGGATATTATACGATTGGGCGAACTCGGTATATTCGCTCGTCATTACAACTGCATTATTTCCAATTTACTTTAAAGCAGCTGCAAAAGAAGCTGGACTATCCGGGGCAACTTCAACAGCATATTGGGGATATGCAAACTCGTTCGCAACACTTTTAATTTCTATACTTGCTCCTATTCTCGGCACAGTTGCTGATTATAAAGGATTTAAAAAACGATTTTTCACATTCTTCTTTGGACTCGGTATCGTATTTACAAGTATGTTAGCAGTCGTTCCAACATCTCAGTGGTACTTATTATTAGGATGCTATATGCTCGCCTTAGTCGGTTTTGCTGGAGCAAACATTTTTTATGATGCATTTTTAGTAGATGTCACTTCTGAAGATAGAATGGACCGAATTTCTACAAGAGGATTTGCATTAGGTTATATCGGGAGTACAATTCCTTTTATCGGTTGTATCGCTCTTATTATTCTTTCTCAAAAAGGAACTATCCCTTTATCTGTTGGTATTGCTAGTCAAATTTCATTTGCGATAACAGCTCTTTGGTGGGGGTTATTTACAATTCCAATGCTAAAAAACGTAGAGCAAACGCACTATATTGAACGTCACCCTAGACCAATTACAATGAGCTTCAAACGCCTTGCTGCTACTTTTAAAAATATTAAAGAATATAAAACTGTATTTATGTTTCTAATCGCTTACTTTTTCTATATTGACGGAGTCGATACAATTATTACTATGTCTACCGCTTACGGAACCGATCTCGGTATTAGTGCAACTAATCTATTAATCATATTATTTGTAACACAAATTGTCGCTTGTCCATTTGCTTTATTATACGGAAAATTATCAGCAACATTCACAGGTAAAAAAATGCTATATGTCGGTATCATTATTTATATCATCATTTGCATATATGCTTATTTCTTAAAAACGACACTTGATTTTTGGATTTTAGCAATGTTAGTTGCTACATCTCAAGGTGGTATTCAAGCACTAAGTCGTTCATACTTTGCAAAACTAGTACCAAAAGAATCTGCTAATGAATTCTTCGGATTTTATAATATATTTGGGAAGTTTGCCGCAATTATGGGTCCGGTATTAGTCGGTGTTACAACGCAATTAACAGGAAAAACAAACGCTGGTGTTCTTAGTATTATTGTTCTGTTTATTATAGGAGGATTCTTACTAACTAGAGTTCCAGAAAATAACACATCCGTTACACCACCTAGTCAAAAGACTAAAACGCTATAAGAAAAGATCCTCTTCTCATAAGAAGAGAATCTTTTTTATTTTTAAAGGTGCGCCTTATAATGAACGACTCTACTGCTTGTACAAAAATAATTTATCAACAGTTGTTCCTAATACTTCAGCTAAACGGAATGCTAACGCTAAACTTGGATCATATTTATTATTCTCAATTGCATTTATCGTTTGTCTAGAAACCTTACATTTATCAGCTAATGCGCCTTGTGAAATATTATTTTCAGTGCGTAATTCATAGATTTGATTTTTCACACCATTGCTCCTAACCTGTAAAATCGTTTTTACAACATCAGTATATAATTGGCTCATATAGTTGTCAAAAGTTCCTCAAAGAAAAAGGGAGCAATATTGCTCCCTTACAATAGTTATTTCGAAGCTAACGAATTTGTTAGTGCCTCTTTATTAGCAACATCTTCTTTTTTTATTTGCATACGTAGAACTGGCCCTATCGCTAATAAAATAAGTGCCATTGCTATACAAAACACAGTAACTAGTGAAGTTAGTTCCTTTAATCCTCCAGCTAGTGAAGTTCCAATTAGCATTGCCCCCATAAACAGTGGTAAAATCGTCCCATTTACTCTTCCAACCATATTTTCTGGTACAAGTTGAATCATAAGCGTACCGACAACAATATTAACACAAGCTAAACAAATACCTGTTCCAAACCTCATGAAACTAGTAATCCAAAATGATGTAGATAGCCCTTCTACTAAAAATGACATTGCTAATATGCCCATACCGAATACAAACATCTTTTTCGGATTCACTTTTGAAGCGAAAATTGCAGCAACAATACCACCAATTAACATACCTATTCCATCAGCTGCAGCTAAATATTGAACTGCTTCCTTTTCCATTCCAAGGCGCTCTATTACAAGAAATACCTCTAATGGAGTTGTTAATCCAACAGCTAAGCCTATAATGGTGAAAGTGATCGTAATCATACGTAAATTTTTCGTATGAAGAACATACTTCCAACCTTCTTTTATATCATTTTTTAATGAATCTCTCGCCACTTGCTCTTTTTCAACCCATTTTGGTAAGAATGAAAGGGCGATAGCAGATAACAAAAATAAAATGATTAAGCTATATAGTGACGTAAATAAACCAAGTTGTGTATACACAAGCGATCCTACCACTGGTCCAAAAATCAGAAATAATGACTGTAATGTTTGGTTAAATGCAATCGCATTTGCTACCTCTTCTTCTTTTACATAGCGCTTAAATATACGCGAAGATGAGGGCTGAGAAAACTGACCTACAATCGCGGAAATGAGTGTTGCAAAAAATATAGCCTGCCAATAATCCATTTTTAACAACAAGACAATTCCTATAATAGACAGTACACTTAATACATCTCCAGCGACCATTGTTCTTTTCGGATTCCAGCGATCAGCTAGCGCACCACCGATAAACGAGAAAATAAAAATAGGTGCATATTCCATAACTGATAACAACGAAACAGAAACTGGATCATTATTCGTTCGCTCCATTATAAAATACAAAAGAGCCATATTTCTGATCCAAATTGCAAATTGTTGTAAAATATCAGACGCCATAACGAGCATAAATGCTCGGTTTTTAAATAAAGCGTTCATTTTCATTCCCCTTTCACAAACCGACCGTTCGGTCTAATTTATTTTGTAAGAAAAGCAACTGACCTATTATTCAGCTGCCATTCCTTTTAACAATACATCTATTGCCTTTTTATAAATACGTTTCAGCTCTTTATAATCTAATTCGTAGTAAAGCACTCCAAGTCCTGATAATAATCCGTTCACAATATACATAAGATCACGAGTATTATCTTCACGGAACTCTCCAGACTGTATACCTACTTCAATTAATTTCTCAAACATAACATATGATTCTCTAGTTAAAGCTAACAGTTCATCCAGAATCTCTTTACTTACAACTTGGCTCATAGAGAATTCCTCTATTGCATTTGAAATTGGTTGCTGTATGTCCTCTACATGATATTCCGCGAGACCATATAGTTTTTCAGTACTAGTGCTATACAACTTCTCTTTTTCATTCCATTTTTCAATCCAATCATACGTATGCTGTTTCACTACAAATAAAAATAATTCTTCTTTACTTTTAAAGTGATAATAAATACTTCCTTTACTTCGCTCTGTAATTTCACAAATCTCTTCCATAGATGTAGCTGCGTAGCCCTTCTGTGAAAATAGACTTTCTGCTTTATATGCAATTTCTTTCTTTATCTCTTCTGCGCTTCTTCTCATATTCACACCTCTTTAAACCGACCGTTCAGTCTAATAATAACAAATCAAAAACCTCTATCGCAAGAGGCTATATTCCTTATTTAAGAAAACGTACTTTCAAACCAAGTTCGAATCATATGTATGGTTCCAAATTTAAATGCTAATTTAACAAGAAATACGCCTCCCGCAGCTAATAAAAATAACACTACTTTCCCCTTATTTTTCACTTTCGGTTCCCTTTTCATTTCCATTCCCCTTAGTATGTTAAAAATATTAATCAAACGTTTGTTTAACTGTGTTTATGCATATGTAAGCCGACTAATCAAACGTTTGTTTAAAAAGAAATACGCCTATATAAGGCGCATTTTCATCAATCACCACCGCCACCGCAGCTTCCTCCGCTATCTCCCCCAAAAGACCCTCCACAATCATGTGAGCCGCCATCATGCGAGCTATCATTATCAGATCCAGCAAAGAAAAATAATGGTGATGAGCTGTTAGATGAATTATGAATGTTATTTTGTTTTGTAAGATTTACCTTCTTTTTGTTCGATCGAACTGCTGTTACGATTATTCCAACTACAACAAATAATAGTATGACAATAATAAATTCCATATAAAAGCCTCCCTTATTCCTCGAATAATTGAATGGTTCTTTCTAGATTTTCAAGTGAAATGAAGCGTGATTCACGAAGAATTTCTTTTCCATTATGAAATAATAAAATTGTTGGCCCTGTAAATACTCCATATCGCCCCGCAATCTCTTGCATATCTTGTAGTAATATCTCTATTTTCTCTACGTAATCATAATTCTCTAATACGCAATTTACTTTTCTTAGCATAACATCACAAACACCACAATTTTCCGTTTTAATAAACAGAAGTACCAATTGTTGTTCTTTGATATAGGTCGCTAATTCTTCTATCGTTTTAAATGTATTCATCTTATCCCTCTCAGCGTAATTTACGAAATACTTTGTCTTAATACATACGAAAAGCTGAACTATCTTTAATCTTTCTCTTTTCCATTGCCTGCTGAAAACGCAGAGTTTTTGCTGTTAACTCTTCTCGTAATTTCTTTCTCTCTTCTTCATCATAACAGCAAGCAATTAGATCCTCTATTTTTAATATATCTTTTTGTAGTTCCATTTCTGGTGGAATCATTCCCGCATTTTTTAAAATTTTATAACTCATTCTAAGTTCTGGAGGTACCATTGAAAGATCTTCTAATTGTAGTGGTTTTCCTTTTCCCGGAAGATAATCAAGATCACCATTCCGTATTGCTTGTCGAATTTTTTCTTCAGCAATGTTCAAAAACACATCCACACTATTCCCTCCTTTACATATTTTTACTATTATTTTACATGATATTTCCTTATCTTTCTACGTCTTTAATAATTGGCTCTATACAATTTTTTCTCAAATTTATTTATAATGAGCTTTTTCCTCCCATACCGATTTTTCGTTTTCATATATAGTTTGTATTCAAGCCTTTTTGTATTGAGAAAGTCTTTTTCAACTTAATAAAGCGTTTACACTAAATCTTACATTTGTTACGATTTAATCACCCCCAGCTCCCTTGTATAGACTTCGTGATGTCTGATCATTTTATCTAGACGTTTCACACGTCTAGATTCATTTTGATTTATTGGCGTATGCCTTTAAATATATCTTTTATTTTGAAAGGAGAAATGGCTATGAGGTCTCAAAAATTCACACTGCTATTACTATCCATACTACTTTTCTTACCTCTTTTTCTCACAAATTTTATTACTCCAAATCTCGCATTAGCAGATTCACCAAAGCAAAGTCAAAAAATTGTTGGGTACTTTCCTTCGTGGGGGGTTTACGGACGTAATTATCAAGTTGCTGACATTGATGCATCAAAACTTACTCACCTTAACTATGCTTTCGCGGATATTTGTTGGAATGGAAAACATGGAAACCCTTCTACTCATCCTGATAATCCAAATAAACAAACGTGGAACTGTAAAGAATCTGGTGTACCATTGCAAAATAAAGAGGTTCCTAATGGTACTCTCGTACTCGGGGAACCATGGGCTGATGTTACCAAATCGTATCCTGGCTCAGGGACAACTTGGGAAGATTGCGATAAATATGCCCGTTGCGGAAATTTCGGTGAACTAAAACGATTAAAAGCTAAATATCCTCACTTAAAAACAATTATTTCCGTTGGTGGCTGGACTTGGTCTAACCGCTTTTCTGATATGGCCGCTGATGAAAAAACAAGAAAAGTATTTGCTGACTCTACAGTAGCTTTTCTTCGCGCATATGGGTTTGATGGCGTAGATTTAGACTGGGAATATCCGGGCGTTGAAACGATTCCTGGTGGTAGTTATCGTCCTGAAGATAAACAAAATTTCACTCTCCTTCTTCAAGACGTCCGAAATGCTTTGAATAAAGCAGGTGCTGAAGATGGCAAACAATATTTACTAACAATCGCTTCAGGCGCAAGCCAACGCTACGCTGATCATACAGAGCTAAAGAAAATTTCTCAAATACTCGATTGGATTAATATTATGACATATGATTTCCACGGCGGATGGGAAGCTACTTCTAATCATAATGCAGCTCTATATAAGGATCCAAATGACCCAGCAGCAAATACGAATTTTTACGTAGATGGTGCTATAAATGTTTATACAAATGAAGGTGTTCCAGTCGATAAACTAGTATTAGGCGTACCCTTTTACGGACGTGGCTGGAAAAGTTGTGGCAAGGAAAATAACGGACAATATCAACCTTGCAAACCAGGTAGTGATGGGAAACTTGCTTCTAAAGGTACTTGGGATGATTATTCTACCGGTGACACGGGTGTGTATGATTACGGTGATTTAGCAGCCAATTACGTTAATAAAAATGGTTTTGTACGCTACTGGAATGACACAGCTAAAGTACCTTATTTATATAATGCAACTACAGGCACATTTATTAGCTACGATGACAATGAATCTATGAAATACAAAACAGACTATATAAAGACGAAAGGTTTAAGTGGAGCAATGTTTTGGGAACTAAGCGGAGATTGCCGTACAAGTCCAAAATATAGTTGCAGTGGTCCAAAATTACTTGATACGCTAGTAAAAGAATTACTTGGTGGACCTATTAGTCAAAAAGATACTGAGCCACCAACGAATGTTAAAAACATTGTAGTTACGAATAAAAATTCAAATTCAGTTCAATTAAACTGGACTGCATCTACTGATAACGTAGGAGTTACGGAATATGAAATTACTGCTGGAGAAGAGAAATGGAGTACAACAACAAATAGCATTACAATTAAAAACTTAAAACCTAATACAGAATACACATTTTCAGTAATTGCCAAAGATGCTGCTGGAAATAAATCACAACCTACCGCTCTTACTGTCAAAACGGATGAAGCTAATACGACACCTCCTGATGGAAATGGCACTGCTACATTTTCAGTCACTTCGAATTGGGGCAGCGGTTATAACTTCTCGATTATAATCAAAAATAATGGAACGACTCCTATTAAAAATTGGAAATTAGAATTTGATTATAGCGGCAATTTAACACAAGTTTGGGATTCTAAAATTAGTAGTAAAACAAATAACCATTATGTAATTACGAACGCAGGATGGAATGGCGAAATTCCTCCTAGTGGATCTATTACAATTGGCGGTGCAGGAACGGGTAATCCTGCCGAACTTTTAAATGCCGTAATTAGCGAAAACTAGACGTAATATCCATTAATTCTTTCACTAAAGTTTGAATTTAGGTTTGAGCAATACATCCTAAATTCAAACTTTTAATTTTATGAAAAATCAAAAAATAAAATAAACTATTATAATTATATTTAGTTTCTATATGAAGTTTATATGAAGTTCATTTGAATTTTAAATGAATTCCCTTTAATTTCTATTGTCTTCCTATAATATCCATATTATCCTTTACATATAGGAATTATTTTTATTCCATTTTGAACTATCTATATATATAAAGAAAGATAGTCACCTGTTAGGGAAAGGCTTTCGTATTATTATAAATATAACAAAAGAAAAAGCACGCTTATAAGCGCACCATAAGAGTGCTTCTTCATACAATTCTCATGTAAGAGTTCTCGAAAATCATGTTAATCACAAAGAAAAGGCATTAGCCCATAAAAGCTAATGCCTTTTCTTTATTCATATTGTTCAGCATTCCAATCTTCTATATTCCATACTTTTGTTATCCACGATTCATAGAAAGAAGGTTCATGTGAGACAATTAAAACCGTTCCTTTGTATTGTTGTAACGCTTCCTGTAAAGCCATCTTAGTTTCTACATCCAAATGATTAGTCGGTTCGTCTAAAATTAAAACATCAGCTTTTTCTATTTTTTCATATAAGGAGCTAACACACTTAAAATCTCTTCTTTATCCTTTTTTAATTCGAGTGATGTTAACATATCCATCGTTCTCGGCCTAGGTAATTTCACTTGTACCTCGCCAACTATTGACGCTGGTCTTTGAGATAAAATAAATACACGGTCAGACAGCAAGATTGCCTCATCTAAGTCATGTGTCACCATAACGATTGTTTGCTTCTCTTGATGCCAAGAGTTTAAAAGCCAGCTATGTACTTCCATTTTTGTAAATGCATCTAACTTTCCAAAAGGCTCATCAAGCAGCATAATTGGCTTTTCACATAAATAGGTGCGCAGAAAACTAATTCTTTGACGCATACCACCAGACAATTCATCTGGATAATGGTCTGCATATTCATCTAGTTCGAACTGCTTTAATGCTTCCATTCCTTCTGTCAGTCTTTGTTTTTTCGGCTTTCCTTCAATTTCTAACGGAAGAACGATATTTTGCAAAGCTGATCGCCACGGTAGTAATAAATCTTGTTGTGGCATATAACTAACAACATCTTGCTCTTGTACTTGCTTATCGTTATACGTTACGTTCCCGCTTGTTGGTTTTTCAACATTTGCAATCATGTTTAATAATGTGCTTTTCCCGCAACCACTCGGGCCTACAAAGGAGACAAACTCTCCCTCTTGTATAGAGGCACTAATCTTCTCTAGTACATTCTTTCCATCGAAAGATTTCACTATATTTTTTATTTGTAATCCGCTCATTTTTCACTTGGAAGGAATTCATTTGTAAAAGCATCTTTTACATCGATTTTCTTTTTAATAACTTTGTTGTCATATAAGAAATTCATGTAATTCGTCCAAATTTCTTCCTTCTGTACTCCCCATGCTTTAGCATCATCTTGATACTTCGTACTTAACCATTTTTGGCTTTCTTGAACTAAATCTTTATTTACATCTGGAACAGCTTTAATTAAAATATCAGCAGCTTCTTTCGGTTCCTTAATTGCAAAATTATAACCTTCTGTTGTTGCACTCATAAACTTTTTCACAAAGTCTTTATCTTGCTTCGTATGTTTTTCACTCGTAATAATAACAGGACTATAGAAATCAAGCGCTGGGTCTAAGTCTTTTACCATAATCGTATTTAACTCTTTTCCTTGGCGCTTCGCTTCAATTCCATCCCATCCGTAATAAATCCATTCAAAGTCTGCATCACGGCCGATTGATTTAAAGAAATCGGTTTGTCCTAAGATGATTTTTTCAACTTTATTAAAATCAGCTTGATGCTTATCCATAATCGTCTTTAATGTCGCTTCTTCTGCTGGTCCTCCCCAGCCGCCGTAACGTTTACCTTCAAAATCTTTCGGTGACGTCATATTATCTTTCTTAAGTGATGCAAATGCTGAAGTGTTATGCTGAATAATCGCTCCGACAGATACAACAGGAATCCCTTCCACACGAGCCAACGTTACATTTTCTTGTGCGCTTATTGCGAAGTCAGCTTTTCCTGATGCTATCATTTGCTCTGCTGTTACATTGTCACCCGGTTGAATAATTTCTACATCTAATCCTTGCTTTTTGTAATAATCTTTCGTTTGTGCTACATATAAGCCAGTATGATTCGTATTTGGAAACCAATCTAATACTACTTTTACTTTTTGATCTTTACTTTTACTTTCTTCTTTCTTCGCCGGATTACATCCAGCCACGCCTACCGCTACTAAGGCAGCTAACATAACTTTCAAACCTTTTTTCATTTTCTGCCGTCCTTTCTATATATCCATGGTGCTGTTATTCTTGCCATAAACTCTACGATAAAATACAGACACAATGTCACCATAACGATGATTGCTGCAACACCAAATACTCGGGCAGTCAAAAAGGATTTTGTAGCCCTCGTAAGCATAACGCCTAATCCTTCACTTGCACCGAGCCATTCTCCGATAATTGCCCCCATTACGCTATATGTAACTGCAATTTTTAAGCCTGAGAAAAAGTATGGAAGCACTGCTGGAAATTTTACTTTCTGGTAAACTTGCCATTTCGTCGCCTTCATTGTTTGTAACAGCTTCAACATGTTTTTATCTACTGTTTGAAAACCTTCTAAAATACTAAGCGCAATTGGGAAGAAACAAACGAGTATTACGACCATTACTTTCGGCAACATCCCATATCCAAACCAAATAATAAATAGTGGTGCAAGTACAACAATTGGAATTGTTTGCGAAATAACGAGCAATGGATTTATTAAAATACGAAATAACGGTATAACGTCCATAATAATTGCGATGCTCGTCCCCAATAAAATTGCAAAGAATAGTCCAATTATAACTTCCTGCAGTGTTTGCATCGTATTTGGTAATAGTAAATCTTTCATCCCAATTAATTCTTGAACAATGGCAGAAGGCTTTGGTAAAATCCACGGTTCGATTTTAAATAATGAAACAGATCCTTCCCATATCGCAATGAGAAGGATAAGCCAAATAGTTGTAATAAGTTTAGATTGCTTCTGGTTTTGCATATTCATCACGGTACTTCCAAACCTTTTCATCTATCGTTACACCAGTGCTTGGACGATAATGGATTTTAATAGAAGTAATCACTTCTTCTGCTCCAGCATCGACGCAAGCTTGTTGTGCACGTTTAACGACATCAAGAAGTACATCTAATTCTCCTTCCAAAGTTGTTTCCATTGCCCCTACTTCATAACGAACTCCCGATTGTTGCACAACTTCAATTGCTTTATCGACAACAGAATATACATCTTTCGTTTTCGCTTGTGGTACTACTGAAAATGACATTGTAACTTGTTGTGACATAATAAAATCCCCCTTATAAAATTAAATTTCAAAAATAAGAAAAGGCTTTCCTACTGCGTAGGAAAGCCTTGTATGCAAGTTATTATAGAATAACATATGCTACATCACTTTAAGTAACTCCCTACGCTGGCATTATCCAGATCAGGTTGAGGGTCGATGTTTACTTACATCCTCTCAGCCAATTGGCTCCCCGGTCCTTAATTCGTTTTCATTGTAGCATGATTTATTTTATTGAACAAACAAAAGCATGCATAATCATTTCATTATTTTTGGAAAATATCCAACTTTTTCACCATAAGCTAATAACTGCTGTATAAATTCTTTATTAATTGCTGGTACTTTCAATTCTTTTTTCTTAATCCATTCATTCGTTCTACGTGTACCCATTACAATTTCAGATTGCTGTGCTCCATCTCCTGCAACTTGAGAAGCAATTAACTCTGCTATTACTTCATTTCCCTTTGCTAATTCCAGTCCGGCATTTTCATATTCTGAAAGTGGAACCATTTCAAGATTGTATCCACACTCTCCAATTAGCTGTATAAATTGTTCAAACTCAATTTGATGTGGATGACAAATATGTAACGTCTCTCCTACAATTTGCGCATCTTGTAAATACGATACAATTGATTTACTAGCAAAATCAATTGGTGTGAAATCAACTTTCCACTTCACATTTGGTGCTTTCCCAATTAATAGCATTGTTTTAATAAGACGATAAAATGCGTTTCCTTCAATATTTTGTTGGAACGAACCTGTTTCTGAATGACATGCTAAATTACCTGCACGATAAATATTTCCACGCAAACCATTTTTCATTGCTTCACGAACAATGTTTTCCGCTTGTAGTTTACTATTTGAATATACATTCTCTAAGTCTACACTGTAATTAAAATCACCAGTTTTCATGTATGTATCCCATTGATCTACCGCTAATTCTAACGGGATACCAATTGTAGAAATAAAATGGAATGTAGCGCCTTTTTCCGCTAATGCTAGCATACGGCTAGTCCCTTGTACATTTATATTTTCAAATTGTTTTACATCTCCAAAATGTCTTACATCTGCACCGCAATGAATTATCGTATCCATCTTAGAACTGATGAACATAAATTCTTCTTCGCTCATCCCAAGATACTCTTCTCCTAGATCGCCAGCTACGGCCTGTATACGCTGTAACCATTCTTCACATATATCATTAAAATAGCCTGTTAATGTATCTATAATTCTTTGCTGCACATCTTTGGTTGGTCTTACTAAACAATAAATAGTAGCAGATGTATCTCTTAGCAATTCATATAATATGTGTGATCCTAAATAACCAGTAGCTCCTGTTAAAAAGACATTTGAAATCTGTTTTTCTTCAAAAACGTTTGCATACGTAATAGTATCTGGTTCGTGAATTACTTTATATTCCCGAAATACTTCTTCTTTCTCTACTTTTACTTCTCGCTCAATTCGAGCTAATCCATATATCGTTCTTTCTTTAAAGAAATCTTGAATTGTTAAATGCGAGAAGTCTTCTTTTAACAATGTTAATACTCGTAATACTTTCAATGAGTGTCCACCAATTGTAAAGAAATCATCATGCACTCCAATTTTTGAAATTCCTAATACTTCCGCCCAAGCATTCGCTATTTGCTTCTCTGCTTTATTAGAAGGTGCAACATATTCTTGTAGACGAAGCGGTTCATACTTTTCTTCTAACTGGGCTAACTTTTTAACATCAATCTTTTTATTAGGTGTAAGTGGTAATTCATTAATATAAATTAGTTTAGATGGCACCATATAATCTGGTAACTGCTCTTGTAACTGATAAACTAATTCTGGTATTTCTTTTTTATTTAAAGTTGTATAGAACGCGATTAAATATTGGCTACCTTCCTTACTCTTCTTAGCAAAAACAGCATTTTCTTTTATATTATGATTTTGAGAAATTTTACTTTGGATTTCTCCTAGTTCAATACGATGTCCTCTAATTTTTACTTGATCATCTTTCCGATGTAAAAACTCTATATTTCCATCCTCTAGCAACTTAACGATATCACCTGTTTTATATATATTAACTATAGGATTAAAAGGGTTCGGAATAAAAGCTTCAATTGTTTTATTAGGTTTATTAAAATACCCTTTTGCTAATCCTACTGAATCTATATATAATTCACCAGGTACACCAATTGGACAAAGATTCATATTCTCATCCAAAATCATAACTTGATAATTAGCACATGGTTTACCAATGGGAATACTCGCAACATCCTCATTTAACTGACTAGGTATTTTATAGGTTGTCGTCACTACAGTACATTCTGTCGGTCCGTATACATTATGAATTTCAACATTTGTACCTATTCTTTCTCTCCACAATTTAATAACCTCTACAGGCAACATTTCACCGCCAATCGCAATTCTTTTTAGGGAAGCTAGCTTATATATATCTTCTTCTGCTAAATACGTTGCTACTTGTCGAACAAAAATTGTTGCTAATGCCAAGATCGAAGTTGCTTTCACTTTATAGATTGCATGTGCAAATGCTTCTACAGACAATCGCTCTTCCTCTAATAATACATACAAGTTTCCTCCACAGAATAAAGAAGCAAATGACTCCCATACAGAGGCATCGAAACTAAAGGAAGGAAATTGGGCAAATACATCCTCTTCTGTCAATTCATATTGCTTTTTCATCCAAGTATACAGATTAACAACGCCTCTATGTGCTAACATCGTTCCCTTTGGATTCCCTGTTGAACCAGATGTATAAATCATATAAGCTACATCATCACAATGAATAGACAACTTTACATCTATATCTTCACAAGTTTCACTATCATAAATTGAAACAGTTTGAACTCCATCACATGTTATAGGCGTCTCTTTCATCAATATAACTTTCGCTTGGCTATCTTGAATAATGTACTGTATTCTACTTTCGGGATAATCTGGATCAATTGGAACATACGCTGCACCAGCTTTTAATATAGCTACCATACTTACTACTGTGTCTATGCTACGTTTCATAAATATTCCAACATAGTCTCCTAATCGCACGCCGTTTTTAATTAACATATGAGCTATTTGATTACTTTTTTTATTTAACTCCTCATAAGTTAAAGTACCTTCCCTTGAAGATAAAGCTATACGATTTGGAAATTGAGTAACAGTATTATAGAACATATCGACGATACTTTTCTCAGGATATACCGCTGTCGTATCATTCACTTGACTATAAAGTGCCATCTCGGCCTCTGTAATAATATTAAAATGTTTTATGCGTTTATTATTATTTTGTGATTTATCAATTAAAACACCTTGTATTTGTTGTGCATAACGAGTAATCGTTGTCTCTTTCCAATTAACACTATTAAATATTATTTCTACACTTTGCATATTTTTACTAAATACAAATTGTAATGTATTCGCATCTTGTAGCTCATAATATGTTTCACCAATAATAATAGGTGACATTTCATATAATTTCTTACCATTTTGAAACTCTTCTATTTCTTCCGCATTTATTTCTTTAATTTGTTCCAGTTGCTCTTCAATCTGTAGATTCAAACTTTCATAGGAAAGAAAATTAGAAACTTCAATAGTAATCGGAAATAAACTTCCTCTTACATGATAAAACACGACAATATGTTTTTCTTTAGAAATATGATATAACCACGTTGCAGTCGCTCCTATTAAATCTACAATATGAGTCAAATTTAGAAACAGTTCCGTTTTTCTTTTCATTCTAATTTCTTTTCCTTGCACATCTTTAGGTATTGTAATATTTCCTTCTACTTTTCCTAAAAATTCTTTTACCATCTCATTATAAGAAATCGCTAATTTCATATTTATGTAAATTCCTCTCTCAAATATAATAAAGGTGTGAAAATTCACACCTTTTTCATCCCTTATTAACGGGCAGATTCGTTCAATTCATAATCAAAGGGGGATCCCCCTTTGATTAGAATTGATCTTTCTTCTTATTCACTTTTAAACTCACCAATTAGCTCTTGTAATTCCTGAGAAAGCCAACTTAAAGAAGTCGCTAATTCTGCAATATCTTGTACTGATATTTCTTGCTCTTTCATGCTTTCTTCAACATTACTACTGCTGTTGGCATAAGTATTTGCAATATGCGATAATTCATTTACAACTTGAACAATATTTTGGCTATTTTGTAAAATGTCACTCGAATTACCAGAAACAGCTTTTACTTGATCTGTAACAGATTGCGCTGATTTTGAAATTTTTTCAAAGAAATCTCCACTACTTTGAACAAGTGAAATTCCAGTTTCTACTTCTTTTGAACCTTTTTGCATGGAAACTACAGCATCTTCTGTCTCAGCTTGTGTTTCACCAATTAATTTCGCTATATCTTTTGCAGACGCTTCAGTTTGTTCTGCTAATTTTCGTACTTCATCAGCAACAACCGCAAACCCTCTTCCAGCTGCTCCAGCACGTGAAGCCTCAATAGAAGCATTTAAAGCTAATAGATTTGTTTGATTTGAAATACCTGTAATTACAGTTACGATATCACTAATTTCTTTTGACCTTGTTTCTAACGAATAAATGATGGAAGATAAATCTTGTACTGCATTTTGGATTAAACTCATTTGATTAATAATTTGTCCAATCACTTCATTACCTTCAATTGAATGTTGCTCCATACCTTCAGAAGCAACTGCAACTTGTTTTGCAGCCCCAGTTATCTCTTCTACCTTATCTTCCATTCCATGTACAATTCCTAAACATTGTTGTACTGACGTTTTTTGAGACTGTGCCCCTACTCTTAAACCTTCAATAGAACTTGCAATCTCTTGAACTGCCATGCTATTTTCCTCTGTACTCGCTGACAACTCTTGCGAAGAAGAAGAAACTTGCTCAGCAGTTTGCCTTACTTTATCTATAATCCCTTTAAATTTTTCAATCGTGTTATTGAAATAAACATTAATAATTCCAATATCATCTGGTCTTTCTTTTAATTTAATACTTAAGTCTCCTTCACCAATTTTACGTAACCCTTCTCGTAAATCTTTTAATGGAGCTAGCGAGTGACGCACGATAAAGAATTGAGTAATAGTCGCAATTGCTAATGAAATAATGATAAAGAGTAAGCCCTGTATCATAAACTTCTCTTTTGTAATAGGAACAATGGAAGCATCTAGGTCAGCCGCAATAATTGCAACAATATTGTTTTCTCCATCCGTAATTGGTTCTAATATTGTCACCCACGAACCTATTTCATCTTCATATACTTCTGTCATTTGTGCCTTTTTCGTATCAATCACTTTATCGTATGCCTTCATCCAATGAGCGGGTTGTTCATAATAATCTCCCGTCTTTATAGGGAATGCATTTGTTAACTCTGTAGTCAAACCAACGAGTTTTAATTCTCGCTTTTCATTCGGCTTTGCTCCTGTAACATACGTTTGTCCAACACTTTTCAATTCTTTTGAAACTTCATCTAATTTCTCTGTTAACTTTTCTTTTTTCACTTTTTCGGCTGTAGGATCTTTCGCCATGTCTCTAACTAACTCTAAATCCAATTTTTTTAATACTATTTCTCCTGTTTCAATAGACTGCCTTTCAAATAAAGACATCATACTATTTTGAAACATGTTGAAACTTAACGCACCCATACTTCCAACAAGCGTCAAAATAACTAGTACGGTTAATAAGACGTTCTTTTGAAGGAACGATAACTTATGCCAATATTTTTTCATTAATATCCACCTTCCTTAACTAACATAAACAAAAAAAACAAAATATATGAATATTTTGTTTAAAAATGTTTCTCAATATGTTCGAGAATAAAAAAAAGCCAATGTAAAAGCATTGGCAAAGACCAACCCTATCCGTCCGGTAACTGGCTAGCATAGCCTTTCGACCTTAGCTCCTGTAGTTTTGCGTCCTCATGTTTCCATCAGTTTGCCTTTCTCGCTGAACGAGTTGAACGATATGGGAGTTCTATGAGAATTAATTTATTCTCTTTCAAAGATTACAACATATAAATCAAAATGTCTACTTATTTAGAGATATAAATACAAATTTTTAACGCATTGTTTTTTCAAAATAATTTCAAAAAGTACGTGAATGTTACTTTTTTTGTGTTATATAATAAAAAATGTATTAATAACAAGGATTTCTTCGGGTATTTATTTAATTTTCATTCAAATTAAACTATTCGAATATATCTTAACTAATGAATTTCGGAGGTAGTTTATCATGTTTTGGCTACAATTTCTTACCTTGTTACTCTGTATTTTTATTGGTGCACGCCTAGGCGGAGTTGGTTTAGGAGTAATGGGTGGAGTTGGTATGGCAATACTCGTTTTTGTCTTCCACTTACAACCTACCGCGCCTCCTATCGATGTAATGCTTATGATTTTGGCAGTAATTACAGCTGCTGGTGCTTTGCAAGCTGCTGGAGGAATGGACTATCTTGTTCATCTAGCTGAAAAAGCATTACGAAAAAATCCAAAGCGTATTACTTTTTTTGCTCCAATTGTTACTTATTTATTCACACTATGTGCAGGTACTGGTCACGTTGCCTATTCTGTACTTCCTGTTATTGCAGAAGTCTCTCGTGAATCAGGGATTAGACCGGAACGCCCAATGTCGATTGCCGTAATCGCTTCTCAACAAGCAATTACAGCTAGTCCAATTTCAGCTGCCACAGTTGCTCTTTTAGCAATGTTAGCTGACTATAAAATCACTTTATTAGATATTTTAAAAGTGAGTATTCCTTCTACTTTCATTGCTTGTATGTTAGCAGCATTTGTTGCTAGTAAGATGGGAAAAGAATTAAATGAAGACCCTGAATACTTAAAACGATTAAACGAAGGAATGATTCCTAAACTTGAAGAGAAAAAAGAATTTGTAGGTGTAAAGGGCGCCAAATTATCAGTTATCCTTTTCCTTGTAGGAACCTTCCTTGTTGTACTTCTTGGTTCATTTGAAGCACTTCGTCCAGGATGGATAGTTGATGGGAAGTTAGCTCGTCTTTCCATGCCGAACACAATTGAGATGGTTATGTTAACTATCGCGGCCCTTATTATTATTTTCTGTAAACCAAATGTAGAAAGCATTGTATCTGGTAACGTCTTTAAAGCAGGAGCAACAGCAGTTGTTGCTATTTTCGGTATCGCTTGGATGGGAGATACTTTCTTTAACGGAAACTTAAATATGATTCAAGGATCCATTCAGCATTTAGTAACAAGTGCACCATGGCTATTTGCTATCGCATTATTCATTCTATCTATTTTACTGTACAGCCAAGCAGCAACAGTTCGTGCCTTAATGCCACTTGGACTATCTCTTGGTATTCCGCCAGCATTACTGATTGCTATGTTCCCTGCAGTGAACGGATACTTCTTCATTCCAAACTATGGAACAATCGTTGCTGCCATTAACTTCGACCGCACTGGTACAACAGGTATCGGTAAATACGTATTAAATCATAGTTTTATGATTCCGGGCCTAATTGCAACATTTACTTCTATCGGAATTGGAATGCTCTTAATTTCAATTATGTTTTAAAGAAAAAGCACAAACCTTTATTTAAAAAGGTTTGTGCTTTTTTAATCAAATATTTGTTTAAATTTTGGGGCAGTCTATTTCTCCATGTAGCACTTAAAATACTACACGTCCTTCCCTACAAACTTCTCTTTACTTCTTCAGCTAATTTTCTCGTACTTTCATACGCAGATTCAGCTAAGCTAATTGCTGAAATAACTGAAACACCGTCCGCACCCGCTTCTATAACTGCCACTGTATTTTCAATTGTAATCCCACCAATACCAACGATTGGCACTGTAATTCCTTGTTCTCTAAAATAAGCTAATCCTTTCGTTCCTTGAACCGCTTTCGTATCTTTTTTCGTACTCGTTGGGAAAATAGGTCCAACACCTAAATAATCTGCTCCGTTTTCGATTGCAAAGCGTGCTTCTTCAATTGTATGAGCAGATACGCCGATAATTTTATCTCCCATTTTTTCACGAACAGATGTAATTCCTTCATCATCTTGTCCTACATGAACACCATCTGCATCTAATTCAATGGCTAATTCTACATCATCATTTACAATGAAAGGAACACTATATTCCTTACAAAGCGCCTGCAATTCTTTTGCAAAACGCACTCTTTCTTCTCCAATTAAAGCCCCTTCTCCCTTTTCACGAAATTGAAAAAGTGTCACTCCACCATCTAATGCTTCTTTCAATACAGATAAAGGATCCTTCGCGCAATTATTACTTCCCATAATAAAATACACCTGTAATAACTTAGACATTTTCTTTGTTTCAATGCGCATCGTGTGTTTCCTCCCCCTTACTTTAACTCCTCAATCTTCCCATACTTCTCAATATCATCAGAAGTAGTATTCGCTAACTGATTTAAAAATTCAATTTGGAAACTACCAGGTCCTTTTTCTACCGTTTTAGCCGCTGCTAGTTCCGCTGCTACTCCATAAAATGTTAATGCAGCTACTGCTGCTTTTACATAATCTTTTTCTACTGCTACAAATGCTCCTATTACCGAAGTTAGTAAACAACCTGTTCCCGTAACTTTCGTTAAAATAGGGTGACCGTTTCGAATAACAATAGTTCTCTCTCCATCTGTAACAACATCTTCTTTTCCAGTAATAACCGCAACTGTATTTAATTCGTCTGCTGCCTGCCTTGCAATACTTACAACATTGCCATGTCCAGTACCAGCGTCTACCCCTTTAATTTCCCATTTCTCATTAATAACATTTGCTATTTCAGCTGCATTTCCGCGGATAATTGCTAAATCGATTTCAGCCGGAATATGTCTCGCAACTTCTGTTCGATACGAAGTTGCTCCTGCACCAACTGGATCAAATAGTACTGGCACATTGTTCGCATTTGCTGATTTACCTGCGAGTAACATCGCTTCTACTTCTTCAGGACGAAGTGTCCCCATATTTAATACTAACGCTCCAGCAATGCTAGCCATTTCTGCTACTTCTTCTTTTGCATACGCCATTACAGGCGATGCCCCAAGTGCCAACAAACCGTTAGCAGTAAAATTTGTTACAACAACATTTGTAATATTATGAACAAGCGGATTAGATTCTCTCACCAAATCCACTACTTTACTAATTTCTTTCATATTCATCCTTTTCATCTCCTAACTATAATGATGGGAGATACACAAAAAGACACTTCGCGCGTACGCAAAGTGCCTGAACATGTGCTTTTACACTCTCCCTACGCTGGCATTATCCAACAGGTTCAAATGGTCAATGACGGACTAGTCATACTCTCAGTTTGTATCCACAAACTCCCATGTGTTTCTTATTCATCTACTTCAAAGTCTACTCTTATTCTAGTAAAATAACAAGTTCTTTACTTTTCTATTTAATATAGAAGCAACTGATAAAGTGAAACTTTAATCAGTTGGGATTTTGTTCACTCCATTAAAAACAGCTCAAATATGGAGCGAAACTGAATCTCAAGAAGATGTATGCTATATTTAACTTATGGAAATTTGAAAGGATGTTTTTAATATGTCAAAAAGCGTTGTAATCGCTGAAAAACCTTCCGTTGCACGAGATATTGCTCGTGTACTGAAGTGTGATAAAAAAGGAAACGGCTATCTTGAGGGTAGTAAATATATTGTAACTTGGGCTTTAGGCCATCTTGTTACATTAGCTGATCCAGAAAGCTATGATGTGAAATATAAAAAGTGGAATTTAGAAGATTTACCGATGCTACCTGAGCGTTTGAAATTAACGGTTATTAAACAAACTGGTAAACAATTTAATGCTGTAAAAAGTCAGCTACTTAGAAAAGATGTAAATGAAATTATTGTAGCAACAGACGCTGGACGTGAAGGGGAATTAGTCGCACGCTGGATTATCGATAAAGTTAAGATAAATAAACCAATCAAACGTTTATGGATTTCTTCTGTAACCGATAAAGCAATTAAAGATGGTTTTGCAAATTTAAAACCAGGTAAAGCCTATGACAATTTATACGCTTCAGCAGTTGCGCGTTCAGAAGCTGACTGGTATATCGGTCTTAATGCAACTCGTGCTTTAACGACTCGCTTTAATGCCCAGTTAAATTGTGGCCGTGTGCAAACCCCTACTGTTGCTATGATTGCTAGTCGCGAGGATGAAATAAAGAACTTCAAAGCACAAACTTACTACGGCATCGAAGCTCAAACAATGGAGAAGCTCAAACTTACTTGGCAAGATGCAAATGGCAATAGCCGTAGTTTTAATAAAGAAAAAATCGATGGTATTGTAAAAAGTTTAGATAAACAAAATGCTACTGTTGTGGAAATTGATAAGAAACAGAAGAAGTCATTCTCTCCTGGTCTTTACGATTTAACTGAATTGCAACGTGATGCAAATAAAAAGTTCGGTTACTCTGCTAAAGAAACATTAAATATTATGCAAAAATTGTATGAACAGCATAAAGTGCTAACGTACCCTCGTACAGATTCACGCTACATTTCATCTGATATCGTTGGAACACTTCCAGAACGTCTAAAAGCATGTGGTGTTGGAGAATACCGTCCCTTCGCACATAAAGTATTACAAAAGCCTATCAAACCTAACAAATCATTTGTTGATGATAGTAAAGTAAGCGATCATCATGCGATTATTCCAACAGAAGGATACGTTAACTTCTCAGCATTCACAGATAAAGAACGCAAAATTTATGATTTAGTTGTAAAACGTTTCTTAGCTGTTTTATTCCCAGCATTCGAATATGAGCAACTAACATTACGTACCAAAGTTGGTAGTGAAACGTTCATTGCACGCGGAAAAACGATTTTACATGCTGGTTGGAAGGAAGTATACGAAAATCGATTTGAAGACGATGATGTAACTGATGACGTAAAAGAGCAGATTCTACCTCACATTGAAAAGGGCGATACATTAACTGTAAAGTTACTTATGCAAACATCAGGCCAAACGAAAGCACCTGCACGCTTTAATGAAGCAACTTTACTTTCAGCAATGGAGAATCCTACAAAATATATGGATACGCAAAATAAACAACTTGCTGATACGTTAAAATCAACTGGTGGATTAGGTACTGTAGCGACACGTGCAGATATTATCGACAAACTTTTCAATTCTTTCTTAATTGAAAAACGTGGTAAAGATATTCACATTACATCAAAAGGTCGTCAATTACTTGATTTAGTACCAGAAGAATTAAAATCACCTACACTAACTGGTGAATGGGAACAAAAACTTGAGGCAATTGCAAAAGGAAAATTAAAGAAAGAAGTATTCATTTCGGAAATGAAGAACTATACGAAAGAAATTGTTTCTGAAATTAAATCGAGTGATAAAAAATATAAACATGACAATATTTCAACGAAGTCTTGTCCAGATTGCGGTAAACCAATGCTAGAAGTAAACGGCAAAAAGGGAAAAATGCTCGTATGCCAAGATCGTGAATGTGGTCATCGTAAAAATGTATCTCGTACAACAAACGCTCGCTGTCCGCAATGTAAAAAGAAACTAGAATTACGTGGTGAGGGTGCAGGCCAAATTTTCGCATGTAAATGTGGCTATCGCGAGAAATTATCAACATTCCAAGAGCGACGTAAAAAAGAATCTGGAAACAAAGCCGATAAACGCGACGTTCAAAAATATATGAAACAACAGAAAAAAGAAGAAGAACCATTAAATAACCCATTCGCAGAAGCATTAAAAAAATTAAAATTTGATTAAACAAAAAGGTTCCTACCTCTATCGGTAGGAACCTTTTATTTTAGTGAATGATTTTACTTCCTTTTGCATTCTCAACAAATTTTTCACTTGATTTGTTAATTGGTGTTTTCAGTAATAACGCAGCAACGATCATAACTACTACGAAAGCACTTAACACAAGTAAATCTCGCGTTACGATATCCCAAAGCATTCCGCCAACTGTTTCACGAATTGCGCTAATTGCGTATGTGAATGGTAAGAACGGATAAATCGCTTGGAAGAACGCTGGTGTCATTTGGATTGGGAATGTTCCGCCCGATCCTGCTACTTGCAGTACAAGTAAAATGATTGCCATCGATTTCCCAACGTTTCCGAAAATAGAAACGAGTGAGTATACGATACAAACGAAGACTCCACCAATAAATAAACTAAATAACACAAACCAGAACTTATCGACTACGTACGTACCGAGTAAGAATATATCTCCCATCGATACGATAAACGCTTGTGAAAGACCTATCGTTAAGAATGTTAATAAACGTCCGAAGTAAATTTCATGGCTCTTATAATTCGCGCCCTCTTCGTGTACTTCTACCGTTAATAATGAAACCATTAATAATGCGCCTACCCATAATGCAAGCACTGTATAGAATGGTGACATCGCTGAACCGTAGTTCGGCATCGCAAATAATTTATTCTCTTTTAAATTTACTGGATTCGCAAAGTAATCACTTTGCTTTTCAACATCGTTTTTCAATAAGCGTATGATGTCTTTTAAATCCTCTTCAGATTCAAAATCACGAATTTTATCTGCTAATTCTTTAATCTTTTTCTCAGTAGCTGGCATTTCAGCTTTAATATCTGCTAATTTCTTTTTCCCGTCTACTAAGCCTTTTGATGAATCTTCTAGTAATTTTTTAACATCTGGAAGCTTTTTGTCTGCATCATTTAAAATTTGAGTTGTATTTTTCGACATCTCTTTTGTACGAGCAATTGCTGTATTGAAATTAGGTACAATTTCTGAATCATACGTCGATAATACATCTGTTAATTGAGCTGATCCGCCCTTCGCAGCATTGTTAATACTTTCAATTACATCTTTTGTAGGTTTCTGGCCATTGTTAAGAAGTGTAATTCCCTTATTCGTTGCCTCTACACCTTTTTGTAAGCTGCTTTTCGCTTTGTTTAATTTTGCGATTCCATTATTAAGGTTTTTATCACTATTTACATCCGCTAAAACCTTATTTGTACTTTCTAGAACAGGAATCATATCATCAATTAAACCGATTCCAGATTGGAATTGACCATTTAAGCTATTTAAAGCTACTTTCGTTGAATCTAAACCGTTAATACCTCTATTTTGTACATCTTCTTTTGCTTTCTGTAAATCTGCTTTTGCACCCTCAATACCATTTTTTACTTTATCGTAATCTGCTTTTGCATTATCATATACTGCATTTGCATCAACTTTGGCTTGATCGACTGTGCTAACTGCTTTTTTATAATCTGCTACAAACGTTTCATTATAATCTTTTTCAGCTTGATCAATTAATCCATTTGCTGCATCTAATTTTTGATTCGCTACATCTGTTACATCTTTCTTTACTTCTTGTCCTTTGCCAATAACATTTACAATATCTTTAATACCGTTATTTGCATTTTCCATACCTTTTTTAACATTAGTTAAGTGATTCACTCGCCCTTGGAAAAAGCTTTGACCAAAATCAGTAGTCGCCGATTTTTGAAGTTCAGTAAAGAAATTAATAAGATATGAAATACCATCTGTACCAGTTTGTAATCGTTCTGATACCGCATTTAAATCTTTCTTTGCTTGTTCTGGATCAAACTGACCATTTTGCAATCCATTTAAAACACTTTTTCCATAAGCTGTTCCTGCACGTGATGAGCTTAGAACATTATTTACTGTTTGATTAATATTTTGTGCTATCCCTTTATACCCATCACTATTCAACTTAGAAAGATCTGGTCTCGCTGGGAATTCAGGTAATCCATTCATTCCAGACAAATCAGGAATATTTAATTCTATACCTGGATTCATTAAAAAGTCAGTAAATGCAGCTGCACTATCCATAACGCCTTTTGCTGCCACTAAATCATTTCTTATCGTCCCTGGAGCATTTTTTAATGTTTGATCTTGTCTTGCAAAGAACTTATCTAAATTCGCCAACGCTTCCTGCCCATCATTTATTACACTCTCTACAACAGGTAAATCTTTCTGCGCTACTTTCACAACATCTTCTGCTCGAGTTGCATCATCTAATGCCTTATCCATAAGTGTATTCATTTCTGGGAACTGCGCTTCTAACTTAAATACAAGATCTTTTACTTTTTCGATACTTGGTAAATTTGTTTCTAAATCGATTCCAAGATCATTGAAAACTTTAAAAATCTCACCGTTTGCTGTTTTTACAAAGTTTTTACTAATTTCTTCTGTAATGCCTGATGCACCTTTTGCTGTAATCTTCGGTGCAATCGCGTTTACTTTTTCATTCACATAATAATCCAGTTCTGGTTTTTTAGGATTTTCATCCAGAACAGTTGCAATTTTTTCAGAGAAGTCTTTTGGAATCGTAATACTTGCATAATAATCCCCACGCTCAACTCCGTAAATTGCTTGTTTTTCATCTACAAATTTCCAGCCAAGATTTTTGTTTTTCTTAAGGGAGTCTACAATCTCTTTCCCGATATTAATGTCTTTCCCTCTTAAATTAGAACCTGCATCTTGGTTAGAAACTGCAATGGGAACCTCTTTTGTATTTCCATACGGATCCCAAGAAGCTTTAATGTTAAACCATGCATATAACGATGGTAAAATCATTAATCCTAAAACAATAACAATTGCAGCCCAATGTTTGGCTACATTCCGTAAATCTGTCTTATAAATACGCCAAATCTGTTTCATAGAAGTTATCACCTAATTATATATTTTTCCTTCTTTAGAAAATGATACATACATTTTGCAATTATATCACTTTCTACATCGTGTATTAACCAAAAACGTACTATTTTTTCCCATTAACTTTCACTTACTTCATTATATAACGAAGTGAGTGAAAGTATGAATACAAAATGACCAAATCGGTTTTACATTCAATAATAACAAATATATATGAAATGTCATAAAAAATACAAGTATTTTCTCTTGGAAATACTTGTATTCCTAAAAAAAATCCTCACAGCTTTTATTCTCTGTGAGGATTTCTTCTATTATATATCCAATTGAACCTCTACACCGAAATGATCTGAAATTACATTTCTGTTTGTACCATTAAAAATAACTTTTGAAGAATGAACCTTTTTACTTTGGTTACACAATATTAGATCGATTCGCAAACTATGTTTATTTTCATCCCAACCAGCAATCTCGCCTTGGACAGTCGTTCCTTCATCCTTCTCTATTGCTAATTCATATGTGTCATACAACCCTTTTTGCATCATATACTCATAACCTTCGCCTTTCAATCGAGCATTGTTATTAAAATCCCCCATTAAGAAGGCGAGCTTATTGCTATCTACACGCTCCATCAAACGATCGACTTGACCTTTGAATGACTCTTCTTCATCATTCCACCAACCGAGATGGCAAGAGTAAAACGTTATATCCTTACCATTATAAGCAAGTGTTGTACTTACAATTTTACGCGTTTTCCAATACGTTGTATCCTCGTTTTCTGAAATAAAGAACGTATCTTCTTTTATAATATTATGCTTCGTTATAATCGCTAATCCTTCTTCGTACAAGTCATAACCAATATGAGAGAAATCCCAAGTAATATTGTAATCTTTTACATGTAGCGCTTTTAACTCTTCTAATAGTAAAAGTCCAAAATTATCTTTTTTCTTGTTACCGCATACATTTTCAGCTTGTATGGACTGACTTACTTCTTGCAATGCGATGACATCGTACTCTTCTTCTTGAATTACTTTAGCAAGGTATTTTATCTTTTCTATTTGATTCTCTTCTTGCCAAGAATGACAGTTTAAAGTTAGCAATTTCATATTATTACGCACCTAACATATCTTGAATGTCTGACTTTAATACGTCAGCTTTCGGACCATATACCGCTTGTACACCTTTATCTTTTACAATAAGCCCTAAAGCACCATTTTGTTTCCACTGTGCTTCTGGTGCAACAACATCTAAGTCTTTTACTGTTACACGTAAGCGTGTCATACAAGCATCTACGTCAGCAATATTTTCTTTTCCACCTAATAAATCGATAACTTTTGTTGCTAATGAACCGTCTTGTACATTTCCTGTTCCTTCTGATGCCTCATCTTCATTATCAATATAGTTACCTGCACGCCCTGGTGTTGGTAAATTGAATTTTTTAATTAAGAAATTAAATAGTGTAAAGTTAAGACCGAAGAACACTAATGAAACAATAACAAAGTTGATTAAGTCTCTTGTTAAACCTGCATTAACCATCATTGGTGTACGAGTAATTAACTCAATAAATCCAAATGCATGAACACGTAAGTTAATTAAATCAGCTAGCGCGAATGCAAGTCCTGTTGTAATAGCATATACAACATATAATACTGGAGCAATAAACATGAACATGAATTCAATTGGTTCTGTTACACCTGTTAAGAATACTGCTAATGCTGCTGATAAAAACATTGGTTTATATTTTGCACGCTTTTCTTTATCAACGTTACGGAACATCGCAAATGCAATCCCCATTAACGCTGCTGTTGAGCCGATAACTTGTCCAGCTTTGAAACGAGCTGGTACAACGTTATTTAATAAATCGTTATATGCCTTCGTATCTCCATTTGCTAGTAAATTATTTAAATCTGTAATCCATGCAAGCCATAATGGATCTTGTCCTGCTACAACTTGTCCAACTTTTGAACCAGTTAACATCGTATATGTTCCGCCTAGCTCTGTATAGTTCATCGGAATCGTTAACATATGGTGTAAACCAAATGGTAATAATAAACGCTCTAACGTTCCATATACAAACGGTGCAACAACTGGTGCGCTATCTTTTGAAGCTGCAATCCAGCGACCAAATTCATTTAACCCACTTTGGATGAATGGCCATAGAAGTGATAATACAATCGCAGTAACTGTAGACCAAAGAATTACAACGAATGGTACAAATCGTTTTCCATTAAAGAATGCTAATGCCTGTGGCAGTTTATTATAGTTATAATATTTGTTATATAAAGTAGCTCCTAAGAAACCTGTGATGATCCCTACGAACACTCCCATGTTTAATGCAGGTGCACCAAGTACAGAAGTAAAGTAATCTTTTACAATTAAATCTCCCGCTATTACTGAAGAAACTTTCGCTTTTGAATCCGCTAACATTTCAGCGTTTACGCCAAATATAGCTCCTGTAATTCGGTTTGTTAAGACGAATGCTAATAGCGCTGCAAATGCACCACCCGCGCGATCTTTCGCCCAAGATCCCCCAATTGCTACTGCGAATAAGATGTGTAGATTTGTAATGATTGCCCAACCGATGTCTTCCATTACGCGAGCGATTGTATGAACTGCGTTAACATCCCCAGCAGACATACCAATTAACTTACCGATGGAAATCATTAAACCAGCTGCTGGCATTACGGCTACAACAACTAATAAAGCTTTCCCGAACTTTTGCCAAAAATCAAAAGACGTAATTTTCATCTGTTCTTCCTCCCCTTTATTTATAACAACATAATGATTTAAATTATAATTTCTGTCCCTTTTATGAAAACGATTCCTCATATCATTTTTCTTTTTACGCAACCGTTTTCATAAATCTATTTTAATAAAAGCGTTTTCACTTTGCAATAGAAATTTATTTTTTTTCATAAAAAAAGATGCTCAAAGAGCATCCTTTTTTATTATGAAATGCGATAAACCCTTGTTTCATAAGGTTTTAAAGCAATTGTTGTTACTTCTTCATGTTCCGCAACTTCATAGTTATTTAAAAGCAAACGTTTGCGTTCTAGTGCAAATGAACCCTCATTATACACAGCTTCCTCTTTTGAGATATTACTAATTACAATGACTTTTTCATCCTGTAACGTACGTGTATATGCATAAATTTGTGGATCGTCTTCTAAAAGTAAATCGTACGTACCATAGTTCAGTACATCGTGCTCTTTTTTCAGGGCAATCATTTTCTTATAGAAATTGAAAATAGACTTTTCTTCATTTTTTTGCTTCTCAACATTAATTTCTTTGTAATTTGGATTCATGCTAAACCAAGGTGTACTTGTTGTGAAACCAGCATTCATCTCATCATTCCACTGCATAGGTGTACGTGAATTATCGCGGCAAGAAGCCCATATAATCTCCATCATATCTTGATGTGGTACGCCCTCTGCAATTTTCTCGCGATATAAATTTTTAATTGCTACATCATCGTAATCTTCAATATTTGGTAACTGAACATTTGTCATACCAATTTCTTGTCCTTGATAAATAAACGGTGTACCGTGCATAAAGAAATACATCGCTCCTAGAGCTGTTGCACTTTCACGCCAATATTGTTTATCATCTCCCCATGTTGAAACGATACGTGGTTTATCGTGATTCTCAATATATAAAGCGTTCCATCCTTTATTTTCTAATCCTTTTTGCCATTTCGTTAATACTTTTTTCAATCCTACAACATCAAGGTCTTTCTTCTTCTCTGCATCCCATAAACTTAAATGTTCAAACTGGAATACCATATTGAACTTACCTTGCTCTTCTCCAACCCAAAGCTCAGCATCTTCAATCTTAACGCCATTTGCTTCACCAACAGTCATAATATCGTACTTAGAGAATGTATTTTCTTTTAGCTCTTCTAATAAAGGTTGAATACCTTTTACATTCATATGTTTATCAAAAGATGGCACATATTTTAACTCTTTTGGATTTGGCATATCCTTGAGACCTTCTTCTTTTTTAATATGACTAATCGCATCAACGCGGAAACCATCAATACCTTTATCAAGCCACCAATTAACTGTATCGTATAATACTTCGCGAACTTCTTTATTCTCCCAGTTTAAATCTGGTTGTTTACGCGAGAATAAGTGTAAATAATATTGTCCTGTTACTTCATCATATTCCCATGCCGAACCATTAAAAATACTTTCCCAGTTGTTTGGTTCCGCACCATCTTTACCATCATGCCAAATATACCAATCACGCTTCGGATTGTCTTTAGATGAACGAGACTCAATAAACCATGGATGTTCATCACTTGTATGATTAATAACTAAATCAATAATAAGCTTCATATCACGCTTATGAACTTCATCTAGTAAAGCATCAAAGTCTTCCATCGTACCAAACTCATCCATGATATCTTGATAATCACTAATGTCATAACCATTATCATCATTAGGTGACTTATACATTGGGCAAATCCAAATTACATCTATACCTAAATCTTTTAAATAATCCAGTTTCGCAATAATACCTTGTAAATCTCCAATACCATCTCCATTTGAATCCATAAAGCTACGTGGATAAATTTGATAAGCAACTGCTTCTTTCCACCATGTCTTATTCATAGTCCTTCTCTCCTTTTGCATCCCATCGGAATTTTATGCAAACGTTTTCGTAACACTATCATAACAAAATATGAACAGTTTGCAACTGTTTTCATTGAACTCTATGTAGATTCTTTATTCTTATGCTTTATTTATTTCTCACAAGAGCAAATCTCATTCCTCATCAGCTCTTGTCCACGCACGCGAACGTCGTATACCATTTCGATTAAGAAGCGGACATCATAGTTACGATAATTTTTCTCTTTTGTATCCCTCCTTTTCATATGTAAAAAGGTATACAATAAAAAATCATCCAATATGCCGTTACCTCGCAGCATGTTGGATGATTCAAATTGATTTTCTATATCGTTTCAAATTCTTGCTCCTACTCATAAACTTTTACTTATAGATTAATTGTATTTCGTATCATTTTCATGCAATGAATGTAATTTAATATTTGGAAATTTATCTTTTTCAATACCGCTATTATAAGAAACAGGAACTTGAAATTCGAATTGCTTTGTCTCGTGTTTTTGCAAATAGACTGGTTTCGGTACCGGATAACTTTTTGAATTTTCGTTTGCATTATCATATAAAACAACTTTTAATGCTTGTGAATGACTACGATAATTTTTTAAAGTAACGATGCACTTTCGTTCGATATCCTCTCCATTTTTCTCCACTCTACACTGGCTATCATCTTTTTTATATTCTATGGCTTCTACACCTGTTTTTCCTGCGTAGTACCATGTTTTATTCAATGTCTGGAGGATGTTATTTAAAATAAACGGCATCATTAAAATCAAAATACTAGTACCTACTACTTTTATCTTATTCATTTTTCTAAATGTACTAGACTCCTTTTTTCCTAGCCATTTTAAAAATAATATAAATGCAATTACATGTAGTATGAAAGAAACAATCAATATATTTGAGACTTTATAATCCATATAAACATACGTATGTATCGGAACCCTATAGACGTTGAATAGTTTTTCCCCAATTAATTCATTATCATTTGGAATTTTTAATAATAATAAAACCCCTATACTGTAACAAATAGCTACTAATCGATCATACTCAATGCGAATCATTCCTTCTCCCCTTTACTTTGTTTTTTATTATCGATTTTAGCTATTATTACCATACTATACAATCTTTTTATAGCGGATAACGTAAAAAAGTCCCTTATAAATATATAAAGAACCTTATTAATATACCGTATGAATTAAAAATCAATATACAATTTTCACATAGAGATTTCTTCAAAATATGTTGGATCATGTATTGTAATTTTTTTATCTAAAATTGTAACAATGCTATCATTTTTTAATTGTTTTAATACACCGCTAACTGTCTCTCGAGATGTTCCAGATATTTTGGATATTTCAATTGTTGTAAGTGGACATGAAATTACAATCTTTTCCCCACTCTGTTCTCCTAAATCCTGCATTAAATAATTTAACGTTTGGATAACACGATCTTGTGCATTAGGAATTGTAATATTTTGCACTCGATTTTCGTTCAATTTTAATATAGATGATAATTGCTGAACAACGTACATCAATTGCGTTCTGCTGGATTTTACCATATCTTCAAAGATTACCGTTGGAATATAATATACCTCCACATCCGTCATTGCTTCTGCTGTATAGTTATATCCTCTGTCTGTAAACATACCACCATAAGGAAAAATAGAATACCGCTTTACATAGTCATCGTATAATAAGTTCCCATTTTGATTAACCCGCTCTAACTTTACAAAACCATCTAACATGAAGTAAATTCTTTCCCTTGAATCCCCTTCTAAAAATAAAAATTGACCTTTTTTATAAGTTCGCCAATAAACAAACTCTGTTAACCCTTTCAATTTTTTTTCTGTTAAATGAGCAAATAATTCGAACTGCTTTAAGTCTTTCACTACGTTCCGTCTATTCATAAAATTCCCTCTCTCTTGCTGTATGTTGGAGCGAAAAATCAAGAAAGCGTATTCAATTTGGATTTTATCATAATTAACTTATATATTCAGATTTCATCATGAAAACTTTATGAACAATGAGCACAAAAAATATTAATAAATAAAAAGAATGAAGTTACTAACTCCATTCTTTTTTTACTACTAAGTAGCGTACATAATAATTTAAACATACATGCATACATTCTGTTTTGAAATAATAGTACCAGCTTTTTCTTCTAGTGCTTCATATACTTTTTCTAAAGACGTAATAATCGTTTTTCTTTTTGGATTTGTATTAACAAAATTAATAGCAGCTTCAATTTTTGGAAGCATGCTTCCCGCAGCAAATTGTTGTTCTTCAATATATTCTTCTAATTGATTCACTGTGACATGCTCTAATTTTTTTTGATTCGGTTGATTATAATTTACATACACATGATCAACTGCAGTTAAAATAACGAGCGTATCAGCATCTACTAATTCTGCTAATTTCTGCGCAGCGAAATCTTTATCGATAACCGCTTCAGTTCCTTCTAACCCTTCTTCGGAATCAATTACTGGAATTCCACCTCCGCCAACAGCTATTACTATGTTTCCATCTTCGACCAAAGAATTAATAACTTTATGTTCATGAATACTTACAGGCTTCGGTGATGGAACAACACGTCTCCATCCTCTACCAGCATCTTCTTTAAACACTGCTTTTGTTTCATCCATTAATCTTCTGGCCTCTTCTTCTGTATAAAAAGGACCAATTGGTTTAGTTGGATTTTTAAATGCCTCATCTTTTTTATCCACAACAACGCGTGTTATAACCGTTGCTACGTCTTTATTTATATTCCGCTTTTTCAATGCCTTTTCAATCGCATTTTCCATCCAATATCCAATCATCCCTTGGCTCATTGCCCCACAAGTATCTAATGGCATTGCAGGTGTCTTTTCCGTTTCTGCAGCTTTTTGCTGTAATAAAATATTTCCCACTTGTGGGCCATTTCCATGCGCAATTACTATATCCACATCATTTTCCATTATTTTCACAAGTTGTTCCGCCGTTTTTTCCAACGCTTCTTGCTGCGCTCCCGCAGTAGCTTCTCCAGACTGTATCGCATTTCCCCCTAGTGCAACTACAATTTTTCTTCGTACCATATTCCAGCCCTCCAGTTGATTTCGCTTTCACAGCGCTTTATAAAGTAATACTGCCTGTAATTAATCCATAAATCGCAAAGAATGCTAAGGCACCAATTGCTACGGATGATGCTAATTCCACTCGAGTAAATATTTGCTTCGAACTCTTTTGCTTTTGAACATTGTAAAAAATAAAAATACCTGGCGCATATAAAGTCATTGTTAATAATAAATACTCTAAACCGGCTGCATAAACTAACCACACGCCATAAATACTTGCTATCAAGCCAATTATTATATTTTTATTTCGATCTGCTTCTTCAGACTTTAAGCTATGCTTCAGTTGATAAAATGCTGAAAAAGCATATGGGATTAAAATAGCTGAAGATGCTAAAGAGAATGCAAAGTTATACGCCTGATCAGAAACGACGAATGTTAACAAGAATATTTGTATTAAACCATTTGTTATCCATAATGAATTTACTGGAGCCTTATTTTTATTTTCTTTTGCGAACCATTTTGGAAATACTCCATCTTTAGCCGCTAAATATGGAATTTCAGAAGCGAGCAAAGTCCAACCTAACCAAGCACCTAATACAGAGATGACCAAACCTAAATTAATAAAGATAGCACCCCATTTTCCAACAACACTTTCAAATAAATAAGCCATAGCCGGATTTTTCAAACCTGCAATATCTGCTTGCTGCATAAGTCCAAGAGACAATAATGTGATTAAAATGTAAATGATGAGTGTACCAATTAAGCCAATAACGGTTGCTTTCCCTACATCACTTCTATTTTTTGCTCGACTGGATAAAACAACAGCCCCTTCTACCCCAATAAATACCCATAAAGTTACAAGCATTGTACTTTTAACTTGGCTGCCAACTGCTCCCCATGAAAAAGAACCAGTTTGCCCCCAAAATCCATCTAAGAACGTATCAATATGAAACGCGAAGATTCCTATGACAATAAATACAAATACAGGTACTAATTTTGCGATTGTAGTTACTAAATTCACAAGGGCTGCTGATTGAACTCCACGTAAAATTAACATGTGAACACACCATAATAATACGCTTGCACCAATAATAGACGCTACATTTTGCCCGCCTTCAAAAATCGGGAAGAAATATCCTAATGAAGAGAACAATAATGTACCGTAAGCTACATTCCCAAGCCAAGCAGATAGCCAGTATCCCCACGCACTATTAAATCCCATAAAATTACCAAACCCTGCTTTTGCATAGCTAAAAATACCACCATCTAAATCTGGTCGTTTTACAGTGAGATTTTGAAAAGATAATCCGAGTGCAATCATTCCAATTCCTGTTATAACCCAACCAATAATAATGGGTCCCGCACCAGCACCTTTTGCCATATCACTTGCTAAATTAAATGCTCCACCACCAATCATAGACCCAACTACAAGAGCCGTTAGTGTAAACAACCCTAATTTCTTATCTTCACCCATTCCACTCACCTCTCTTTAATTGCAATAACAATACAAAAGCAATAGTGAATGATAGTGTCTAAAGGAGGAGAAAGAAGAAAGGAAAACTCCCTTTCTTCTTTACTCCATGTTTCCTAAAGTAGCTGCCATAACCGCTTTAATTGTATGCATTCTATTTTCAGCTTGATCAAATACTTTTGAATGTTTACTGCGGAATACTTCGTCAGTTACCTCCATTTCTTTCAACCCATATTTCTCATAAACTTCTTCGCCATACATCGTTTCAACATCATGAAATGCAGGTAAACAATGTAAGAAAATCACGTTTTCATTCCCTGTTTCTTTAATCATTTTCATATTTACTTGATAAGGTTTCAATAACTCCACACGTTCAGCAAATTTTTCTTCTTCCCCCATAGACACCCATACATCTGTATAAATTACATCTGCATTCGCAACAGCTTCTTCCACATTACTTGTTATCATTACCTGTTCGTTATATTTTTTTGCTAAATCAATTACTTCTTGTGCAGGCCATAAAGATTCCGGTGTACAAATACGTACATCCATTCCAATGATTGCTCCACCAACTAGTAAACTATTAGCAACATTATTTCGTCCATCTCCAACATAAACGAGCTTCACATTTTTTAATTTTCCTATATGTTCTCTAATTGTTAATAAATCTGCTAGTGTTTGTGTTGGATGCCACATGTCTGTTAATCCATTCCAAACCGGCACACCAGAATTTTGTGCTAAAGATTCTACAGTTTCATGACTAAATCCACGAAACTCAATTCCGTCAAACATACGCCCTAACACTTTTGCTGTATCCTCTACAGATTCTTTTTTCCCAAGTTGAATATCACCTTTCCCTAAATATTCAGGATTTGCCCCTAAATCTGTACATGCTACTGTAAATGCACAACGCGTACGAGTAGAAGTTTTTTCAAATAAGAGCGCTACATTTTTACCTTCTAAATAATGATGCGGGATACCATTTTTCTTTTTCTCTTTTAATTCTGCTGCCAAATCTAGAAAATATAACAATTCTTCTTGTGTAAAATCTTTTTCTGCTAGAAAGCTTCTTCCTTTTAAATTTGGTCTAGTCATTAACATACTTCATCCCTACTTTCTCCGTTATTTATACTAAATATCTTTACGAACAATTGGCATACTCATGCAACGTGGACCCCCACGACCACGAGATAATTCCGAACTTAGCACCTCAATCACTTCTATACCATGTTCCCGTAATAACGTATTGGATACATAGTTGCGATCATATGTAACAACTACACCTGGCGCGATTGCTAATGTGTTCGAGCCATCATTCCATTGTTCACGAGCAGAAGCAATTACATCTCCTCCTCCACATGGAATAAGAACTAATTCACTTAAGCCTAATATCTCTTTTAATGCTTCCATTAAAGAAGTACGATGTGTAATTTTAAGAGTTTCCTCATCTGATCCTTTTTCTAAAATATAAATATTCATATTCCCTTTTGGCCCTTGAATGGCTGGGTGAATTGTAAACTTGTCATAATCAACCATTGTAAATACTGTATCTAGATGCATAAATGCTCGGCATTTTGGAATTTCTATTGCTAACACTTTCTTAATTTTATTTTGTCGGCTAAAGAGATTTTTAGCTAAACGTTCAATTGCTTTAGCTGAAGTACGAGCAGATACTCCAATCGCAATTGTTTCTTCATTTAAAATTAGCTCGTCGCCACCTTCAATTGGAAATTTATAATCACGATCTAACCAGATTGGTACAGTATGTTTTGCGAATCTTGGATGATATTTAATGATGTACTCCATGAACAATGATTCACGTCTACGCGCTGGTTCTCTCATCTTATTTATCGTTAAGCCATCGCCCACGCTAGCTGCTGGATCACGAGTAAAATATAAATTAGGCATTGGATCTAAGTAAAACGGATAGTGATCTTCCATTAATTCATATAAATGTGTCTTCTTACTTGTTTCAATTTCGTTTTTCCGTACACCGCCCATAATTTTTTGAATTAATTCTTCATTTGAAAAGGAAAGTAAATATTCTTTTAAAGTTTGATGTGCAACATTTACGTCGGCCTGTCCTTCTTTTAAAATACGATCAACAAATTCTTCTCGAAGTTTTTTATCTACTAACGCCTCAGCGGCTAGTTTTTCTAAATAAAGAACTTCAACACCCCGATTGCGTAACGTTTGTGCAAAATAATCATGCTCTTTTTGAATAATTGGTAAGTATGGAATATCGTCAAATAATAATTGCTGCAAATAATCTGGCGTCAAGTTTTCCACTTCTTTACCCGGTCGTTTTAATAAAACCGTTTGTAATTCCCCAATTTCTGAAGTAACATGTATCGGATGTTTCATTTGTTGTACCTCCTTTTAAATATGTTTGATGTCTTACAAGTACATAATAAATGCTCTGCACTTTCATCTTTGTGAAAGCATCCACATTATCATTGTGAAATATTAAACAAGTTATTTTTTTAAAATCATACGAATATGTATTTTTATAACAAACTATCTCGCTTTCTCAATAAAAAATACATATATTATGCATATATGTTGAATATTTAACTTCCGTATTTAAACAAAAATCCTGTTTTTAATTTTATTAAAAACAGGATTTTTGTATCTAAATAATTAAATTTAATCTTTCTTCTATAATCTCCCTATCTGATTTCGACTGTGAAATTATAAGGCATGTATCATTTCCACATATACATCCTATTTTTTCTTTCCAATCTAACTCATCAAATAAAACACCAATAACATGTGCATTACCAGGTAATGTTTTAATAACCATTAATTGATTTACACAATCAATTTTTACAACAACTTCTCGTAATTTTTTCTTCAACTTTATATCAGTTTGTAAATGCTCTTCTGAGAAAACTTTATATATCATTAATCCTTCTTGAGAAGGTACCTTCGTTAAGTTTAACTCACGAATATCGCGAGAAACCGTAGCTTGTGTTACTAATACACCTTTTTTTGCTAACAATTCTACTAATCTTTCTTGCTTATCTATTTCATACTCCTTTACAAATTGTTTAATTAACCGTTGTCTTTTTTCTTTTTTCATAAAAGACACCCCTTTTAATATTATAGCTCGCTATAATTTTCATCCGAAAGGGACAGAAAAGAATGTTGCGGAAACGTTCATAGTTTAACTGTAAATATTAAATCAAGCTAAATAAAAAAGAGAAGAACAGCATTCTGTTCTTCCTTTTACATTGAAAATCGTTCAATTGTTTGTTTCAAATCAGTTGCTTGCTTCTCTAAATCCTTTAATAATTGATCGATTACTATCATATTTTTAGACTGTTGTAGCGTCACACGCGCCACTTCTTGCGAACCAGCTGACGTTTCTTCAGCAATTGCTGCTACAGCTTTTGTTTGTGCTCCTGTTTGATGAATGTGGCTCACTTGTTCATTCATATAACTACTAATTTGCTGAGTTGCATCGGCTACTTCCATAACACTTGATGACATTTCTTTTAAAATTAATTCCGTAGCTTCCCCACGTTTCGCCTCTTCTTTAGCTATTTTCACTTGTTCTGTCATTTTCATTGCAACTTGTTGTACTTCATCTTGCATATTCCGTAATAACTGCGATATGTTTCTTGCAGAATGATCACTTTCATCAGCAAGTTTACGTACTTCTTCCGCAACAACCGCAAAACCTCTTCCATGCTCTCCTGCGCGAGCTGCCTCAATAGAAGCATTTAGTGCTAATAAATTCGTTTGGCTAGCAATCGCACTCACAACAGACACAATATGTTCTACTTGTTTCATTCGTTCTTCTAACTTCTGTACATTTTGCATTGAATCTTCATTTTCTTTTGCCAATGTTTGAATACCTTGAATTAAAGACGTAAAAACACGAGTACTATGCCCTAAAGCTTCAACCATTTCTGAAGACAATGTATCAGACTGCTTCGCTTTTTCTTCTACTTCACTTGCAATAGACGTCGTTGTATCAACAGCAGAAACAATTGCTTGAATTGATGCCGCTGATTGCTCAGCGCCTGAAGAAATCTCTGCAAGTGTCTCAGATACACCTTGCGCTTGTCTCGTTGCTTCGCCTGTTTGTTTTCTAATCTGCTGTACTTGATTATTTGTATACGAAAATGTTGTATCAATATTTTTTACCATGCCCCTTAAGTTTCCTAACATCATATTAAATGCAACACTTAAAGATTTAATTTCATCATCTGTCTTCGGTAATGGAACATCTTCACGAATATCACCCTCAGCTGCTTTTCTTGCCGCTTCCTCTAACTTGCGAAGTGGTTTAATTAAAAATACGGCTGCTCCATATGCTAAAATTCCAGACCATACTACCCCTAATAACATAACGATAATATTATATACAGTTTGACTTACATAACTTTGAAAATAATCGTATATCACGTAAATAAAAAATATACTTGTTGAATATGTAATAAAAGCTAAAACTGTAGTGAATAGCATAAGTTGTGTACGTAATCCAAAAGAAAATGTTTTCCTTTCTTTTTCCATCTTCCCTTTCCCCCTTTTTATAAGCAATATAAATACTACCTATATATTATTATCCATATTTTCATTATAGAAGGATATAGAGATTTTAAAAATATTATTTCTTTGAATATCAAATTGCACGAAAAAAATAAAGGATTCTGACAATTTATGACTAATAACAGAAATAAGGGGCAACATTTGTAAAATATATTTTTAACTGGGGGTTTTGTATGATTCAAGTTCGAAATCTAGTAAAATCATTCGGTTCACTTGATGTGTTAAAAGGAATTGATTTAGAAGTAAAAGAAAAAGAAGTTGTTGTTTTAATTGGTGCCAGTGGTTCTGGTAAAAGTACATTACTTCGCTGTCTTAACTTTTTAGAAATGTACGATGAAGGCGAAATTCACTTACAAGGTGAGCGAATTGATCCAAAACATTCAAATTTAAATAAAGTCCGTGAAAATGTCGGTATGGTTTTTCAGCACTTTAACCTCTTTCCTCATATGACCTCACTAGAAAACATCATAGAAGCACCTATTCACGTAAAAAAATTAGAGAAAGCAAATGCAAAGGATATTGGAACTCAATTTCTCCAAAAAGTCGGCCTTCAGGATAAAGCGGATGTAACTCCTCATCTTCTTTCAGGTGGCCAAAAACAGCGCGTTGCCATTGCACGAGCTCTTGCAATGAACCCTAAGATTATGCTATTTGATGAGCCTACCTCAGCTTTAGACCCTGAACTTGTTGGAGAAGTATTGCAAGTTATGAAAGAACTTGCTGAAGAAGGGATGACAATGGTTATTGTTACTCATGAAATGAATTTCGCAAGAGATGTAGCTGATCGCGTCATCTTTATGGATGATGGAAAGATTGTAGAAGATGCTCCGCCAGCACAATTCTTTTCAGCTCCATCACATGAACGGGCAAAACAATTTTTACGCAACGTTTTATAATGTAACTTCTGTTTCAAACGAAAAGGAATACATTCATACGGTGCACAACTAATCATCCAAATAAAATATTTCAATAACATACTTAAAATCATCCGTATGATCAATATATAGGAGGGGTTTTATGAAAAGAAAACTATTAACCATTGTTGCGAGCATTACACTATGTACATCCTTCATACTAGGAGCTTGTAGCAAAGAAAGCTCTACTACTTCATCAAATGGTGAAAAAGAATTTCGCTATGCAATGAGTGGATTATACAAACCTTTTAATTATAAAGAAAACGACGGCAAACTTGTCGGCTTTGATATAGAAATCGGTGAAGCTCTTGCTAAAAAGATGAACATGAAGGCTACGCCAGTTACAAACCCATGGGAAACGCTAATTCAAGGTCTTCAAGCGAAGAAATATGATGTAATACTGGGTAGTATGGCAATTACAGAGGAGCGCTTAAAAGCTGTTAGTTTCTCAAATCCGTACTATCGCTCTGGCGCTCAAATTTTTGTGACTAAAAAGAATACTGCTATCTCTTCTCCAGAAGATTTAAAAGATAAGAAAATTGGTGTTGTAAAAGCTAGTACCTTTAAAAATCTTGTTGCAAAATATACAGATCAAATTACAGAATATGACAGCGACATTACTGCTCTTATGGATTTAGAGCCTGGGCGTGTTGACGCAGTAATTACGGATCAAATGGTTGGTCTACGTATGATAAAAGAAGGAAAATCGAATATAAAAGAAGCGGGAAAACCATTAAATCTTGATGAAATGGGAATTGCTATTCGCAAAGATGATAAAGAAATGGTTGAGAAAGTAAATAAAGCGTTAGATGAAATCATTAAAGATGGTACGTATGAAAAGATCAGTAAAAAATGGTTCGGGCGTAATATTCTTGGTGAAGAGGAAAAAACGAAGTAAGTTAGCCATTCAAAAGATTCATAAACAGTGCCCCACTCATTAAATGTTCATTTTATGTGGGGCATTTCATTCTCTACTAAAATCTATACAATATGAGGTGAAACGCATGTTTGAAATTTTTATCTCTACCTATCCCACACTCTTAAAGGCTACCATTGTCACATTACAATTAACATTAACCTCCCTAGTACTCGGTTCATTAATTGGATTATTATTCGCTTTCTTTCGAATCTCGAATAACAAAGTTTTAAATAGCATTGCTCATATCTATATTGCTATTATTCGTGGTACACCTTTAATCGTTCAAATCGCAATTCTCTATTTTGGCATTACATCTGTCATTGTTTTCTCCCCTTTTTGGGCAGGAGCAATCGCTTTAGCAATTCATAACGGTGCATATATTACGGAAATCTTCCGAGGATCCATTCAATCCGTCGACCGAGGACAATTGGAAGCCGCTCGCTCCTTAGGTATGCCTTATCCTTTAGCTATGCGCCGGATTATATTACCACAAGCATTTCGTCTGTCTCTTCCTCCTCTAGGAAACCAGTTTATTATTGGATTAAAAGACTCTTCACTTGTCGCTTACGTAGGACTGTCCGAATTATGGGGATCAGGTTTATCAATTGCAGCAGGTAACTTCCAACAATTAGATACTTACATAATCGTTGGTGTATACTATCTCGTACTTGTTCTTCTATTTACTTACTTTGTTAATCTTTTAGAAAAACGACTACAACAAAAAGAAACTAACTCCGTCCAAGTCCATAAAAAGAACAAAACGGAAGTTTCTTTATAAGAAAAAGCAAGCCTGAGATGGCTTGCTTTTTCATTGCAAAAATATATTAATTTTTACTGATTTACTTTTTTAATACTTTCGTCTTCCTCTATATGTTCCTCACGATATGAAATATTATGAGGATCTAGTCCATTTCCTAAAGAACCATAGAAATGCTCTCTATGCGGATCCACTAATTCACTTCCTTGATAATACACACGTGGTGTATTCCATAGCGCTGCCAAAGCTTTTGTCATCGGCATCTCATGATAGCGTTCCGGCCACATTTCTTTAATCTTCTCTTTTACTAACGGATAGTATTTAGAACTCATAGCAGGAAACAGATGGTGTTCTGTATGATATGAGAAATTGAAATGTAAAACGTCTACCCAGCGCGGCACTGTTACTGACAAACAGTTTGCTAACGGATCATTTACTGGAACAATTGGATTTAAGCGGTGATTTGTTGCGATATATGCCATTACAATAAAGTTAGCAATTAACAACGGAATGACATATGCAAATAACCATTTTCCAGGTCCCATAATAAACAATAAACTAATCCAAACTGTCCAAGGCAAAAGAAGTTGAAGCCATACAGATTTTTGATTGGATGACTTGAACTCTTTTATAAAATGAAAGAACATTCGAGTCGAATGCAATGTAAATTGAATTGTTAGTGACAGAAAACTAAAGAATGAACGTACATGTAAAGGCATACGATATACCCAACTCAAAAACTTACTCTTCTTAAGTTTCTCAAGTGTCGGCCATGCATCCGGATCATTCTCTTCATGCTGTGTATGAACATGATGCGTTGCATTATGCCACTTTCTCCAAAGCTTTGGCCCTGTTGATAATGGCATAAATGCAATCGCGCCTAAGAAGTCACGAAGCCATGCCTTTCTTACAACAGTTCCATGTAAAATTTCATGCCCTAAAAATCCAAGTGAAGCAAAACATAATCCAAGAACAATCGCAATTCCTAGATTCGCCCACACATTCAATTCAAATACACCAATCGATATTAACCCCGCCAATGCCACAAGCAAATAAGCCAGTCCACCAAATAAACGAGTAGGCACTGGTTTAAATGCTTTTTTCGGCAAATGTGGTGATACACGTGCTGCATACCACCCAAACGTATGAAGCTCCTTCATCCTTTTGCCCCTTTCTTATGCCGCGCCTTGCGCAACTTACATATATCAATTCTTGCTTCCAGATTGATTTTACTAGATGATCCAAAAAGCATCTATTATAAGGAAAATATACTCACTCTATCGTCACTTATTTTTCGCTTTTATTATCAATGAAAAACATTTCTCTTTTTACTCTCTATCAACCTTTCCACATGATGAATCATAACAATAGAATTTCTATATTGTCAACACCTTTTATGACCTAGTAATAAAAGGTGGTTATGTTTTTATAATCATACTTTATTTCACTAAAGAAAATGTATAGATTCCATAAGGTTTTATCCACTATATATAGACATTTTCTTAAACGCCATAGACTCTATCTCATTCAATAACTCTCTATGTAATCAACAAATAGAATCACTTGAATTTAGTTTTATATAAATCCTACTTCTTCATAATGCCCTACCTAATTAATTATATTAAAATAATTTATATCCTCTTTTAATAAAAATAGACTTCTTCTAAAACAACACACATGATTTTCATATAATATGGAAATATTAAAAGGAAAATTGTTCTAAAATCAGGAGGTTTCCGCAATGACAAATGATACATTTCCACAACTGCCGCTATCTTATTGGATTGAATCTACCGAGTTTCCTACTTTTCCTCGTTTATCCGAAAATATAAAAACGAAAGTTGCTATTATCGGTGCTGGTATTACAGGTATTACCACTGCCTATTTACTTGCAAAAGAAGGCATCGATGTGGTTTTAATTGATTCTGGTCGTATTTTAAACGGGACGACTGGGCATACAACAGCGAAAGTAACAGCACAACATGATCTTATTTATGATGAATTAATAAATCATTTCGGTGTAGAAAAGGCCCGGCTTTACTATGAATCAAATAATCAGGCTCTACAATTCATAAACGAAACTGTTCAAACATATAAAATCGACTGTAATTTCTCAAATGAAGATTCATATTTATATACAACTACTGATAACGGATTAAGAAATTTATCGAAAGAATATGAAGCTTATCAAAAATTAAATATACCTTGTGATTATGTTCAATCTCTATCGATTCCTATTCCAGTACAATCTGCGCTTGTAATGAAAAATCAAGCACAATTCCATCCCCTTCTTTATTTAAAAACACTTTTAGAAAAGTTTGTGGAGATGGGCGGAAAGCTCTACGAACAAACAACAGCTATGAATGTGGAAAAGGGAGATTATCCACAAATAATTACAAAAGAGGGCCATCATATCACTTGTGAATATGTCGTCTCTTGTTCACATTTTCCTTTTTATGATGCAAATAGCTTTTTCTTTACGCGAATGTACGTAGAACGCTCCTATGCTCTTGCAATAAAAGCAAAAATGGATTATCCAGGTGGCATGTATTTAAGTATTGATGATCCAAAGCGCTCCTTACGCTATATAACAAACAATGGAGAAAAATTAATTTTGATTGGCGGAGAGAGTCATAAAACAGGGCAAGGAATAAATACGATGCTTCATTATGAAGCACTCTATTCTTTTGCTGAAGCAACTTTTGGAATAGACGAAGTTCCTTATAGATGGTCAGCACAAGATTTAATCACTCTAGATAAGCTTCCTTATATCGGACATATTAACGAAAGAAATCCAAATATATTTGTTGCAACTGGATATCGCAAATGGGGAATGACAACTGGAACTGCTGCCGCTCACCTACTGAAGGACTCCATCCTAAAAGTCCACAGTCCCTATAAAGAACTGTATGCACCATCACGCTTCCATGCAAATCCAGATATAAAAACGTTCCTCTCCCAGAACATTGATGTTGCGAAACATTTAATTGAAGGAAAGATTGAAAATGCATTACGTAAACCAGAAGATCTCGAAGTTGGTGAAGGATCTGTCGTACATGTTAACGGTAAACGGGCAGGTGCTTATAAGGACAAAGAAGGAAAATTACATATCGTCGATACAACTTGTACACATCTCGGCTGCGAAGTTGAATGGAATAATGGTGATTGTACTTGGGATTGTCCTTGTCACGGTTCCCGCTTTTCAATTGAGGGAGACGTTATTGAAGGTCCAGCAGATCAACCGTTAAAACGAGTTGATAATGAGTAAACCAATAAAGAAGTTCAACAGGTTTCCTGTTGAACTTCTTTATTGATTATAAAACCTTTTCAGATAAATTTCGACACAGGGAGGAAAATATTAACATAAAATAAAATAATATATTCATCTACAAATAAAAGGGGGGGAATACTATGCAACCTTCAGCTCCACCTCATCTAGAATCTACAGAAACTATCTTTTCAAGCTCTATTACAAAACTTGTTGTTTTTATTTGTTGGCTAGCCATTCTAGCTGATGGATATGATTTAGGTATTTACGGTGCCGTTCTTCCAAAGCTCCTAGAAGACAAAAGCTGGGCACTTTCACCAGCTTACGCTGGCACAATTGCAAGCTATGCTTTATTTGGGATGTTTATTGGTGCTATTCTAGTTGGAACTATTACAGATCTAATTGGACGAAAATGGACGCTTATATGCTGTTTAGCGCTTTTTTCTATCACAATGGGACTAGCTGCACTTGCTCCTTCTCCCGAATTATTTGGTTTATCTCGATTTATTGGAGGAATCGGATTAGGCGGTGTTATTCCAACAGCTTCAGCACTTACTGTTGAATATTCACCAAAAAAACGACAATCTTTTATTTATGCTCTTATGTTTACTGGCTATCCTTTAGGTATCGTGTTAGGCGCTATTTTGTCTATGTTTATGTTAGAAAGTTTCGGATGGAGAACTATGTTTGGCATCGGAATGATTCCACTACTCCTCATTCCTTTCATTATTCGTTATTTACCTGAATCCATTCAATTTTTATTATCACGTAATCGCCAAAAAGAAGTGGACCAAATCCTTAATCGTTTTCAAATTGTATTCTATGCGAAAAATGAAACTTATCAAACTCCGTCTAATATACGAAAGAAAAATGGATTTCTTACTTTATTCTCAAAAGAATACATAAAAGCAACGCTACTTTTTTGGATCACTTATATAATGGGAATGTTTTTAATATACGGTTTAAATACTTGGTTACCTCAGATGATGCGACAGGCAGGATACCCTCTTGGATCTAGTTTATCATTTCTACTTATGCTAAATATTACTGCCGCTATCGGTGCATTATTTGCTGGAGCAATCGCGGATCGTATAGGAGCTAAAATCGTTATTAGCATCTCCTATCTTATGGCAGCTATATGTATTGGACTATTAACAATTAAACCATCTGTTACAATCATTTATCTTTTAATTGGTCTTGCTGGAATTGGATCAGTCGGTATTACTCAAATATTAAATGCATATGTAACCCAATACTTCCCATCACATATCCGAGCTACTTCCTTAGGCTGGGGACTTGGACTTGGCCGAGTTGGTGCAATTGCTGGCCCTATTCTCGTCGGTATTATTATGACAATGCAATATGACTTATCATGGAATTTTTACTTATTCTCCTTTGCAGGTCTTATCGCAGCTATATCTGTTTTCTTTATTCCTACAAAATAAAAAGAGCACAAACTTACTTGTGCTCTTTTTCATATGCTTCAAACAGCATGTCTCGAAATAGTTTATTTAAAATCTCAATATCGATCCCTAACCCCTTTTCAACACCTTTCACGTATTGCCCATAGTAATGAATTTGTTCTTCTAAAAATTGATTCAACACCTTAATTTTCAATCCAACATCTAATTCAGTACCTGCTTTTTTCTTTATTAACAACTTTTCAATTTCATCTAATACGCTACGTTCTAATGATAATTCTGTAATCAATCGGTCAAATTCTACAGGTGGTAAAGTTGCTTTCTCTTCTAGCCACTTACAAGCTAAAATAGGACGTAATACATAAAAGTACTTTTTCAGCTTTACATTCTCACCTTGCAAAAATTCACGATAATTTTTCGAAGCCATATGTAAATAATGATATATCGTTGCTTTTGGATCAAAATTCTTCTCACTCATCTGTTGAAGTAGTTCTGGAAAATTAGAGTTTTTCGAATAAAAAATTGGTGATCGAATCCACTCAAGTAAAGCTGGGTTCGACTTCGCGAATAGTTGCAACGCCTTTCTAATATCCCAACCACTTATATCTAAATCATCACTAATTGGATATTCAATTACATCTCGTTTGTCATGAATTGATAAATACCATTCTACCGGATGTATATAAACAAACCTAACATCATAATCGCTATCTTTCGATGGAAACCCCCAAGCACGACTCCCTGATTCCACCGCAAATAAAATTTTCACATCATTCTCTTTTTCAATTCTTTCTAACTCCAACTCGATTTTCTCTCTCATTTCATAACATCTCCATTTTTTGATTATTTCCTTGGAAATTCGACAATACACTATCAATTTTACTACATACTAAAAAAACTGTCAGAAATTACTGACAGCCCAATGAAACTTCTATTATTGCTTTTCGATTACAGTAGCAGCAATTCGTTCAAACTCTTTTTGAATCTCCTCTTTATATGCATCTACTACTGAAAAATCCATAGCAGCAATATAAATTCGTTCTAATTTATCACGAACCGATTTTGCTTTTGCTAAGAAAGACATCGCCTCATTCATTTTTGCTTTATATTGAATGGAAACATCACGAATTTCCTTCGCATATTTCTCATCCGTCCCTGGGGTAACAATAAGGGCATACATATCAATAATTTCATCACCCTCGCGACTTGGAAAATATTCATGTGGTGCAGTGCTATCAAAAATTGCAAAGCCTAATTCTCTTACGATAACCATATCAAGACTATTCGGATCAAATCCGCAATGATATACTTCAACTTCAAACCCTTTTTCTTCAGCTGCCCTAGCTAACTTTTTGAGCATCGTTGATTTTCCAGAGCCTGGGCGCCCTTTTATAAAATAACGATATGGTAACCCTTCTGTTAAATTAGGAACAAAATCAACTGCTCCTTTCGGTGTAGCAGCTCCTAAAAAACGATGTTTTACAAGCGATTGTCTCCCGCTTTTATCTGCAAATAATTTCTGGATTAGCTGATCGGTTAATTCATTTGCTTTATTAAAATCTATATTATCAATATATATCTTCTCCCACTCATCATGTATAAGCAATGCCTCTTTAAAACATGCGTAAGCAGACTGAAAAGCTTTGCTTGCTTCTGAAACAAATCTTTCAATTTCTAACTTCTGCTTCCTTAGTTTATCTGAATCCCAAGCAATTCCTAAATTTATATACTCTTCAACAACTCCTGGCATTTTGGGCTCAATTACATGTGGTGATGTCCCATCAACAATTCCTACTTTTAATTTTGGGATAATTACACCATCAACCGATTTATTGTCAGAAGAACAATGTAAAAATTCAATATCATATCCTTTTTCAACCCATCCACGACCGATTGCCTTTATTAAAGAAGATTTCCCCGTTCCTGGACCACCCTTTAAGATAAATAATCTGTCTAACCCTTTTAAATTCTCTTCATATAAATTATGAAATCCCCTAGCTGTATTACCACCAGCATAATAATTCAATACATTTCCTGTCACTGCACTCACTCCTTCGCAGCATTCTATTTACATAAGCTACAATATGCGCGTAGCTTTATTTGGGTGAATACCTATTTTGTATTGCACGCAAAAAGGAAATGAATTACAATTTAACTATCGGAAAATTCCGGTTTTAAAATTAAATACTTCTTTATCAAGAGAGGCAGAGGGACCGGCCCTTTGAAGCCCAGCAACCTCAGTTTATACAAACTGAATAGGTGCTAATTCCTGCAAAATGCATTGCATTTTGGAAGATAAAATTCAACTAGCATGTAAAGCTCACCTTTCTTGATATTGAAGGGTGAGCTTTTTATTATTTGAAAAACATATATTGGAGGTATGTAAAATGAAAGTAATTGATTTATCGCAAACATTTGAAAATAATATGTCTCAATTTCCTGGAACACCTAAAATACAACTAGAAGCTGTTACAAGTGTTGAAGAATCAGGCTATCAAGTTACAGATTTTCATTCTGTCGTTCATGTTGGCACGCATTGTGATGCTCCTGCGCATTTTATTTCAGGCGCAACGACTATCGATCAATTACCCCTAAATCAATTTGTAGGCGAAGCGATTCTTATTGATGTAACTCATGTACAAGAACGAAAACTACCTAAAGAAGTACTGCACGATGCTGATATAAGAGAAGGAGATATTGTTATTTTCCATTCCAATCTATCTACTAAATGGAATACAGAGGCGTATGAGAAAGAAGCTTTTTATCTTTCTGAAGAATTAGCCGAGGAACTAGTACAATTAAAAGTAAAATCTGTCGGTTTAGATTTTATTTCTCCTGATGAGGTAACGACAGAAACATCACCAATTCATCACATACTACTTGGGAATAATATTTATTTAATCGAAAACTTAACAAACTTAGATGCCATTCACACGAAACGTTTCTTCTTCTCAGCAGCACCTTTAAAAATTAAAGATAGCGACGGTGCTTTCGCAAGAGCATTCGCTGTAATTTTTTAAACAAACTATACAAAAAAGCAAAGATCATCATTGACCTTTGCTTCTATTTTTTTTATTTAAATTAAGAAAGAATTGCTCAACATGGGGACGTAACCAAGCTAAATAATCCTTCTCTTTCTTCTTTGTACAAGCTATTTCTTCCCCATCTACCATTTCAACAAGTTCTAGTTCTAACAGTTGCTTCGTGAATGCTAACATATTCACTTCTTCGGATGGATACTCTTCTTTTAATTTCTCCTCAATTTCCCCCAATAAAAAACCGTCACGCATCATTGCCAATGCATCAATCCAAAGTGGCGGCATTTCATATTTTTCTCCTGTAATTGTATCTTTTACAATATAATTCTTTTGCTCTTTTCGAAATTGAATCGTGTGTAAACATACAGTCGAATTTAATGTTAATTCCATCATACCACCTCTTTCATAATATCTGCATAGAAAAAAGGATGCGCGTGCACCCCTTCTTATCTTTTCATAACACTACTGAACCGCTACATGAGCAATCAATCTCATGTCGATATTTTCCTCCATTATAAACGAAGTATTTTATAAAAAAAACCCTTCTTGAAACATTTTATAAAATGTTTATATTTACACAACAAGAACACTTTTCTGAAAAATCTTTTCTCCCAATACATTAAACGGTCGGCAGAAAAATTTCTACTTTTGTTCCTACTCCTATACTACTTTGGATTGTGATACTCCCTTGATGTTCCTTAATAATTTTATATGTAATCATTAATCCAAGTCCTGTACCAGTTTCCTTTGTTGTGTAAAACGCCTTGCCGATTTTTTCTAACTTCTCATTCTCTATACCAAATCCTTGGTCTTCAACAGAAATACACAAATATCCTTGCGTTTTTTGATATGCACGGATATGGATTTCTCCACCCTCTGGCATTGATTCTATTCCATTTTTAATGATATTTAATAACACTTGTTTTAATTGCTTATCATTACCGTTTATAGTTGGTAAATTCCCATCTACTTGTAAATAACATTTAACTCTATATTGCATTGCATAACTTTCCATTAGATGCACAACATATAGAAGGATGTCTCGTATATTACACCTTTCATAATTTGTTGGCTTTGGTTTTCCTAACAACATTAATTCACTAACAAATCCATTGACTCTTTCAATTTCTTGTAGCATAATGTCGTAGCTCATCGTATCAGTTGGATTTCTTTCTTTTTGCATTTGCGTAAATCCTTTTAACGCTGTTAACGGATTTCGAATTTCATGGGCAATTGTTGTAGACATAGTCCCAATCACAGCTAAATTTTCCGTCTCTTTCATATTGTTCATCATTTCAACCACTGTTCTTACATAAGATTGAAATCGTTTTAATAAAGAATGTGAAATAATGAAATAAAATACACATAAAACAAGTGGAATTATCACTTTTAAATCTTGTAATAGCAATGTGAAAAATACGTACTTTCCAATTACACTAAAGGACACTAAATAAAAGTATTTTTTATTCACGAAAACTGGGGCAAATAAAATTAATAACATTTCTACCATACTGCCATGTTCAAAAGGTCTATCCGTTCGCAAATAAATCATTAAATTATTAACAAGATTGATAAACATGTACCCAAATAAAAATAAATATTTTACAGAATATACATATCCTCTTTTTTGAAGATATATAGAAATAGGTAATAATGCCATTACAAATATAGGCACACCTATCCCAAGACTACCTTCTGGCCAACCTACCGCTGTTCCACTAATATTCATAGCAGGATATACAAAATAATATATAGCGTCATATAAAAAGAATATAATATAGAATAATAATATAAATACCTTTAAGGCTCTTCTTTCTTCATAAATCAAGCTCTTGTATTTATTCATATAAAAACTCCCCTTGATCGATACAAAAAACTTTCATTGTTATTCTCCTTAAAGTATAAGTATGAAATTGCTTTCAGGGCAATATTTAACCTTATAATACTAAAAGGAAGGAGATCTCTCCTTCCTTATAATACTAAAAGGAAGGAGATCTCTCCTTCCTTTTAGTAACAACTTACATCCATCTTACCCTGTCATGTAACAATCCATCCGTAAAATTATTATGCCCCATTACAAAATCCTTCATATATAAATTTAAATACTCACCGTACTTACTTTCTGTATTTAATAACAACTCCTCGACGTAATAAGCACCTTGTTCAAATTGATCTAAAAGTAAACTGGACAGGCCCGCATAAATCCCGCACCCTACCTGAAAATACGTTGCATTCGTTTTATATTTACGAAAAACTTTGCTACTATTCATCACATTATACATATATGTCTCACTATTTTCATAAACGAGTAACACACCCACCAAGTCCTCTCCAGCAACCTCTTCTTCCGCTGGATTAAACACTTTACGATTCCAGTTCCATAAATCTTCTACTTGATCTAAGTTCTGTCTAATTATATTTGTTGTATACTCATTAATTCGGTAAAGAAAACCAACTTCCATATTAAAGTTTTTCCCTAAAATTAATACTTCCTCATGTGGCATTAAACAACCATAGAATTCTTTTTCTCCTAACTTCACTTTATACTCTGAAGAATATACATCTTCATAAAAGTAAAGAGGACGATGATGACTCATATACATCGGATAACTCCAGATCGCTTCATCTAAAAATCGCTCTACTGCCCATGAAGCATAAAGTGTATGTGGCTTTATAAGTGCTGTATCATTCAAAAATGATGTGTCATGTTCTACAATATAACATGCTCTTGGCCTTTCATTTGGTCGTTCCTTCATAAGCTCAACAACCATCCATTGAACAACACCTGGATTCATACCTGAACCTATAATCGCTTTTGTATTTGTAAATTTCTCTTTCTCCTTCTCAAACCTTGTATATCTTTCCGTAAGCTGAAAGCCGATTAAGCTGTCGTCCTGATCTACTGCTTCATTTTCCAAGGCTGAATTAATATAGCAAATTCCTAATTCATTACAGCAGCTTAATACTCTAATTGTATCTGCCCCTGAAACATCAATCACAACACTCGTACTTTTTTCTTTTAAATGTTCTTTAAATTCCACTACATTTTGAAGGTTTATCTCATATAAATATAATTGACCTTTCAAATTCGAAAACAACTCATCATAATAAGTCCTATCTTTTTGTTTTATATCCACCAAATGAAATTTGGCATTCTTTAATACTTCATAAATTGGATCTTTTTCATTTGCTATCGCTTGATTTAAAATTGCTAAAACTGCTTTTGCTGCTCCACCAGCACTACCAAGTAATGTAATCGATAACGGATTTAGAAACTGCTCCACCAACAAAACTCCTTTAATAAATTAGTTGAGCAGCTCCTTCTCAAAAAATAAATTGAATACATAAAAAGATAGCTCGTACACATTTCTTTATAAATTAGTACAAAATTTTTTTAAAAAATCACACCATAATATATTTATATTCAATTCATTTTTCCCCTCATATTCAAATCGAGCTAAACAAATAGGCTCGACCTTTTCTTCTGCATATAAAAGAAAAAGCCAGCCCTTTCAACTAGCTTACGGACAATGGACAGATTTTACATGTTGAATATTTACATACATTTTCGCATCACGTGCTTTTAATATTTCAATATGCCCTTCATCAATCTTCGCCATCTTTCCGATCTTATTAGATTCCTCACCTAAATCGAACACCATGATTTTGCCAGACATTTTAATAAGTTGTTCTTCAAACGTTCGAGCTAACGTAATATTTAACGGATTTACGGGGAGTTCATTTTTATTGAGGTCATACGGCACTTGGTTTTCTTTATACGGAATTAACCATTTTAAATGTTTTAAAGATATATATACCGTTTTATAAACCGGACTATAAAAAACAATATAATCATTCATCACACTTGTAACATAACCATGTATTGGAGCACTTCCTGCTACATAAACTTCTGTAAAAATTCCTTTAGAAGTACTTAATACTTTTCTCAAAGAAATGGAAGGGGATTCTCTCTTAATTACAGAATCAACATCTGGTTTTAATATTTCTTCGTCATATGGTCTTAAAAATTTATAGTATTGTACATGATATAAAGATATATATACATAGTCTTGTCCATTGTAAAGAACAATGATATCATTTCCTACATCTATTAATACACCTTTAAACCTTTTTTCACCGATTAATTTAACATATATATTTTCTCCAATACTTTTGTTTAACTCATTCATCTATATCCTCCTTCCTATGAATTTCTTCTTACCTGTCTTCCATTTCTAAAAAAATAATCAGGGCAAAGTTCTGTTTTAATAGTAAGTAATTCCTTTTCATACTATCGAAATAAGAAATTGTTCTTCTCTTTCCCTCATAATGCCCCTCTTATTTATTAAACATTATTCATCTTCATTCTTTTTACATTTAACTACTTGGCTCACACTCTTAATATGAGACTTAATTACATAAATAACTTCATCACAGTTTACTAGTGTAATACAGTCATGGTGTACCTCACTTAATAAACCTTCCACACACTCTGGACCGCCACGATTAATTTTTACCCACTTATACTTCAAGTCTTTTAATATATCTAAAAAAGTATCCTCATCAGAGCAGAAACATGAACTATAGCAATCGCCACATTTACTTTCCTTCACTTTCTTAACTAGACTCTTCACATGTTTTAACTGGTAATACACTAATTCACCATGAGGTAATTGTAACGTTAGATAATCTTTGCCTAACGATACGAGCTCACCTACTCGACTTTCTGGTCCACGAAGGTTTACTTTTACAGTCTCACCAACTAAACATTTAATTTGGTCACAGCATAATACGTTCTCCAATTTTGTATCCCCCTTTCTTATTATCTTCCTCTACTTGATTGTCTTTGGGCACGAGCGCGACCTGAATTATTGCTACTACTTTCTTTACTGCTACTATCGTCGCTCTCATCGCTCTCTCCGCATGCTAATGCATTATAGTTAACGCTTTTAATATGCTTTATTGCAATTAATATAACTTCTTCTTTTGCAATTACTGTCACAAAGTCACAAGAAACATCTTGTAAAATGCCTTCCACTTTCTCTGGACCACCGCGATTAATTTTCACCCAGCAATATTTGAAAGTTTGCAGTAGTGCTTCAAAGTCTTCTGCACATTCGCAATCTTCCCATTCGCAATCACTTGATCCACAGTCTTTCGCATTTTTTGTAATACTTTTTAGATGACTAAGTTGATAGTAATACAGTTCACCTTTTTCATTCTGCAATACGAAGTAGTCCGGACATACTGATATTATTGTTCCTTTTTGAGATTCTGGACCACCCCTGTTTACTCTCACAAAAGATCCAATTAAGTCTTTCAAAAAATCACAATGAAATATACTCACGAGAAAACCCCTTCCATTAATTTATAAGCTTTTGCACTGATAGTATATGTATCTGTACAGGTTACGTTCTCTATGTTTGTCCTAGCTAGAAAAAAATATGCTTTTAACATGGTAGACTACTACCTATCAAAATTTGAAGAAAGGCTAACAACTCCTTATATTTTTGATATCTTCAAACAAAAAATCCCTTATGAAGATACATTTCTGCATATCTTCATAAGGGATTTCCCATAGTTTAATCTTCGTCTTTAACATCCATATCTTCTGGAATTGGTTCGTTCAATATTTCTTCCACTAATTGCTTATATTTCTCCATTTGTTCTAAATGTGTATTAAATTGTTCTTTATTTACTAAATATTGCTCTCCATCGAATAGCGCACGAATTTTCTTTTGCTGAATTAACTCTTCAATATACGATTTTGGTAAATTCAAATACTCCGCAGTCTCTTCTACTGTTATATACAATGCGTTCATTCCTTTATTATTTTTTCATCTATACTGTATCTTACTTTATTTTTGTAAACAAATAAAAAAGATTTTGTAAATGCAGTTCAAAAAGCAGGTAGATGCATTCCATATATTGTATAGTATTATATAGTAAGAATTTTTTAAATATAGAATGGTATTACCCATTTACACAAAGGAGAGTTAACATATGGCTACTCGTCACATCATTACAATGTTAGAAAAAACACTACAAGTTGAAACAGAAAACACAATTTCTCATTTGAATGTATCTTTATCTGATCGTTTTCTTTCTCAAAGCACAGCAATACATGAAAACAATTGTTATCATACAATTGGTGAATGGTACAAAAATCATTTCTTATTCCAACAAGATGATTTCCTTTGGGCTAAATATGCTTTCTATGACGCATATTGTGAAGCCATCAAAAAACAAGGTCATCTTACAAAACGTGTTCGCCAAATATTAGAATCATTAGCTCGAATGCATGGAAAACAGTATATTGCTTCTATACTAAATATGCCATTTCCTAATGAACGCGCTAAAGGGACAGCGTAATTTAGCCATGTTCTGCGTAAGCAAAACATAGCTAAATTGTTTTCTAGGATGCTTTACCAATAAAATGTTCATATGATATGAACTGATGAAACCGGTGTCATTATAATGATTGAAAATATAGTAAACAGGAAATCCCCCACGTACATCTCTCATCCATTTGAATAGAGAAGTATGTGGGGGTATACTTGTTCCTTATTATTTCATCATCTGCTTAATCAGTTCGCGATTTCTCTTCTTAAATACTTCATTATGAGAAGAAACCATTCCGTACTCACTTGCATCTGGTTGGATAAATTGCTTTGCTTTATTCACAGCATTTCCAGCATCTTGGAATGCACCTGCAATTAAGTGTAGTTTCCCTTCGTGCTTTAAAATATCTCCAGCAGCATATAATCCATCTACTGAAGACTCACTATTTGCATTACCTGCAATATAATAATTATCTATAATTGCAACGTCTAACTCACTATTTTCCAATAATGTAATGTCGCGTTCATATCCATGATTAATAATAACTTCATCAATAGGTAAATGAGAAATCTCACCTGTTTCATGATTTGTTAATTCTACATATTCGATCGCTTCATGATTATCACCAGCAATTAATTTTGTAATCGATGTATTAAAGAAACACTCCGCTGAGCTATTCATAAGTTGTTTTACTTGTGCTTCATGACCAGATAATTCTTCTTTTCTATACGTTACATACACTTTTTTCGCAATTGGTTCCAATTCATTTGCCCAATCAACAGCAGAATTGCCTCCACCGGAAATAATAACTGTTTTACCTTTGAAACGCTTTAAAGATTTAACTGTATAATTTAAATTCGATACTTCAAATCGCTCAGCACCTTCAATAGATAACTTTTGCGGTTTCAATATACCACTTCCTGTTGCGACGATAACTGTTTTTGAAAAGTGTTCTTCCCCAGTACTTGTTTTTAATGTAAAAGTACCATCTTGATTACGAATAATTGATTCCACTTTTGTATCTAATACAACTTCTGGCTTAAATGTTAACCCTTGCTGTACAAGTTGTTCAATTAACTTATCACCTGTAACTGGCAATAGTCCTCCTACATCCCAAATCATTTTTTCCGGATACACATGTATTTTTCCACCTAAATGTGGTTGAAATTCTATTATTTTCGTTCTCATTTCTCTGAGTCCACTATAAAAAGCTGAATAAAGCCCTGCAGGTCCTCCACCTATCACGGTTACATCAAACAATTCTTCTCGATTCATTCGTGCTCACTCCTCAGCTACTAATCATTGATTATCATTCTCAATAAAATATAACCTGTTTCCGCAAAATTTACAATCAAAATTACTATTGACAATACACCTATATAAAATTATATTATTTAAAGAATCAATAGTGATAATCATTATCATTTTGTTAATAATTAGCAAATTTGAGATTACATCTTCTTTCATTAATATGGTTAATACTATATTATAAAATCTCATATTCAAGATTTTTAATAAATTATTTTGCTTTACCACTACTCTTTCAAAAAGATTACAGTTAAACAAATTATTGTATACACATATCATCTATGTTAAAGGAGAAAGACGATGAAAAAGTTATTTATTTCACTAACAGTTCTTTTCGTTCTTGTTATGAGCGCTTGTAGCAATAGCTCTACAGACAAAAAGAACGATGCAAAAGGTAGTAAATCAGAAAAAATTACATACCAATCTGAAAATGGTAAAGTAGAAGTTCCTGCAAATCCAAAACGCGTTGTTGTATTATCATCATTCGCTGGTAACGTAATGTCATTAGGTGTAAATCTTGTTGGGGTAGATTCATGGTCTAAACAAAACCCACGTTTTGATAGCAAACTTAAAGATGTTGCTGAAGTATCAGATGAAAATGTTGAAAAAATCGCTGAACTAAATCCAGATTTAATCATCGGTTTATCAAATATTAAAAATGTCGATAAGTTAAAGAAAATCGCTCCTACTGTAACATACACTTACGGAAAAGTTGATTACTTAACACAGCATTTAGAAATCGGTAAGTTATTAAACAAAGAAAAAGAAGCAAAAACTTGGGTTGATGACTTCAAGAAACGTGCACAAGAAGCTGGTAAAGAAATTAAAGCAAAAATCGGTGAAGATGCTACAGTTTCTGTTGTAGAAAACTTCAACAAACAGCTTTATGTATACGGCGAGAACTGGGGCCGCGGAACAGAAATTCTGTACCAAGAAATGAAATTAAAAATGCCTGAAAAAGTAAAAGAAAAAGCATTAAAAGAAGGTTATTACGCATTATCTACTGAGGTATTACCTGAATTTGCTGGTGATTACTTAATCGTAAGTAAAAATAAAGATACTGATAACTCATTCCAAGAGACAGAATCATATAAAAACATCCCAGCAGTAAAAAATAATCGCGTATATGAAGCAAACATGATGGAATTCTATTTCAATGATCCACTTACATTAGATTTCCAACTAGACTTCTTCAAGAAGAACTTTCTTGGTAAATAATACAAACATGAGGAATTCTTAATTTAAGAATTCCTCTTCCTTTATTCTATGAACAGAAAAGATGTGAAACGAATGACAAAAGATCATGAAAATCCACGTTCTATAGCTTTTACATACAAACTAATTTTAAGCTTAATTGCATTCTTTCTTATTTTTATCGTTGCAATGGTATTAGGTGCTGCAGATACTTCGATAAAAGATGTATGGTTAGCACTCACTTCCTCCGCTAAAGGAGACAAAATATCTATTATTCGAGAAATACGTTTACCACGTGAAGTTGCTGCTATTTTTGTAGGAGCTGGATTAGCCGTTTCTGGAGCAATTATGCAAGGATTAACACGAAATCCACTTGCAGATCCTGGATTATTAGGGCTATCTGGTGGAGCGAATGCTGCGCTTGCACTGACACTTGCTTTCAACCCTTCCATCAGCTATCTTTACTTAACATTAGCTTGCTTTATCGGTGCTGCAATTGGCGCAATTATGGTATTTGGAATTGGTATGGTAAAAAAAGGCGGCCTTTCTCCTCTTCGAATTGTATTAGCGGGCGCTGCAGTTTCCGCATTTCTACTTGCAATTTCAGAAGGAATCGGCATTTACTTTAAAATTTCACAAGATGTATCACTTTGGACTGCTGGGGGCGTAATTGGAACAACTTGGAGCCAATTAAAAATTATTATTCCAGTCATTTCAATTAGTATCTTTATCGCTATCTTACTAGCAAAAAAATTGACAGTTCTTAGTTTCAGTGAGGAAGTGGCTATTGGACTAGGTCAAAAAATTATTGTTATTAAAACTATTTTATTTATCATTATTATCTTACTTGCAGGTGCATCTGTAGCACTTGTTGGAAATATGGCATTTATCGGCTTAATGGTACCTCACATGGTACGCCCAATTGTCGGTCCAGATTACCGATTTGTTATACCAATGTCAGCAATTGCTGGAGCTTCCTTTATGCTACTTGCAGATACAATCGGACGTACTATTAACTCTCCATACGAAACACCAGTTGCGGCAATTGTCGCGATTGTAGGGTTACCATTCTTCCTATTCATTGTACGTAAAGGGGGAAAAACATTCTCATGATGCAATCTATTTTAAGAAAACAGCGTCTTATTATACTCGCTTTACTTATAATAATCATCACAACCATTGTAGTTGGAATGGGGCTTGGTTCAGCATCTTTATCTTATGATCGACTACTCCCAACCTTAATGGGGAAAGGGACTTTTAAAGAGGAGTTCGTTTTATACTCTTTAAGACTACCTAGAATCGTCATTACATTATTAGCTGGTATGGCTCTCGCTTTATCAGGGGCTATATTCCAAGGAATTACTCGAAATGATTTAGCTGAACCTGGTATTCTCGGAATCAACTCTGGGGCCGGTGTTGCTGTTGCTATTTTCTTTTTATACTTTCCAATAGATGTAGGTTCATTTCTTTACTTACTACCTGTAGTTGGATTTATCGGAGCATTTCTGACAGCTGTTCTAATTTACGTATTTTCATATAGTAAGTCAACTGGACTTCAGCCAATCCGATTAACATTAACCGGTATCGGTTTTGCATTTGCACTATCTGGAACGATGATTGTCCTTATCTCATCCGCAGATCGTATGAAAGTAGACTTTATTTCAAAATGGATTGCCGGAAATATTTGGGGAGATGACTGGATCTTTGTTTTAGCAATGCTCCCATGGTTAATCGTATTCATTCCATTTATTTTCTATAAAGCAAATCGATTAAACATTTTAGCATTAAACGAACCAGTCGCAATAGGCGTTGGAATTGAAATTGAAAAAGAACGCAGGTACTTATTAGTTGCAGCCGTTGCACTTGCAGCTGCAGCTGTTTCCGTAACAGGAGGAATTAGCTTTATCGGATTAATGGCTCCTCATATCGCGAAATCTTTAGTAGGTCCAAGACATCAAATCTTCATGCCTATCGCCCTTTTAATCGGCGGATGGCTATTATTATTAGCAGATACAATTGGACGAAATATCGTTGATCCTAATGGCATTCCAGCAGGTATTGTCGTTGCTTTAATTGGGGCTCCTTACTTTATGTATTTGTTGCTTAAGAAGGCGTAAAAAACACCCTCAAGATCTTTTCTTGAGGGTGTTTTCGTTTCATTCTACTGCTGCCCATACCCTTCAAACTTCTTCGCCAAATTCTCCATCTCATCTTCTGGCAATAGCTTCGGTTCTCCAACGCTTTTGGTTTGATAATAAATTTGAGCACAAAACTCAATCTCTTCTGCAACAGTAAACGCCATTTTTATATTATTTGCACCAGCAATTAAACCGTGATTTGCAAGTAGCACAGCACGACGATCAATCATGCCTTCAAAAGCAGCATCCGCTAATTGCTTCGTACCAAATGTTTCATACGGCGCACAGCGGACATTCGGACCTGCAAAAGCAATTAAATATGACACAGCAGGAAGCTCCCATCCTAATGACGCAATCGTCTTTGCGTAAGGAGAATGTGTATGCACAAGTGCATTTATATCTTCACGCTTCCTATAGTAAATAAGGTGCATATCTAATTCACTTGATGGTTTTCTCTCTCCTTCTACTACTTCACCATCTAGGTTTAATATAACTACATCTTCAGGCTTTGTTTCATAATACTCTAAACCACTTGGGCTAATCGCAACAAGACCTTGTTCACGATTGAAAATACTAATATTACCGCCTGTCCCCTTTGTTAAACCGCTAGAAATCATTTTCTTTCCGTATGCTACAATTTCTTCTCTTTCTTTTTGTAATAACATATACATCCCCCTAAGTATGAAGCTTATGATGACTGACTTTGTATCTATCTACTTACTAAAATAGCTTTTTTAAGTTTTCCGTAAATGGTGCCTTGACAATCCCTTTTTCTGTAATAATCGCTGTTACATTTTCATGTGGCGTAACATCAAATGCTGGATTATATACTTTACTTTCTTTCGGAGCAGAATATTGTCCGAAGCGATTAATCACTTCAGAACCATCTCTTTCCTCGATTGGGATTTCTTTTCCTGTCGGTGTTTTTAAATCAATTGTTGGTGTTGGTGCTGCTACATAAAACGGAATGTTGTAGTATTTCGCTAAAATAGATACGCCTAATGTGCCAATTTTATTTGCTACATCACCATTTGCTGCCACACGGTCGCATCCAACAATTACCGCATCAATCTTCCCTTGTGACATGACCATAGCTGCCATATTGTCCGTAATAACAGTAACATCAATGCCCGCTCGCTGCAGTTCTAATGCTGTTAACGTTGAACCTTGTAACCTAGGACGAGTTTCATCTGAATAGATTTTTAAGTCCCATCCTTTTTCTTTCGCTAAGTACATTGGAGCTGTCGCAGTACCATACTTAGTCGTCGCTAACGCACCAGCATTACAATGTGTTAATACTCCCATTCCATCATGGAATAACGTTAATGCATGTTCCCCGATTTGACGGTTAATTTCCTCATCTTCTCTATGAATTTCTTTTGCCTCTTCTAGTAATCTATCTTTCAACTGAGCAATTGATAAATGTAAGTTCTCCGCCGCGATTGCCTCCATTCTTTCAAGTGCCCAAAATAGATTTACTGCTGTCGGCCTTGATGTTGCCAAATATGCACACACCTTTTTGACTTCTGCTATAAAGTCTTCTATCGTACTTTGAGTAACCTCCTTAGCACCTAAATACACACCATACGCTGCCGAAACACCAATCGCTGGCGCTCCTCTTACTTTCATTACTTGAATGGCATCCCACACGCTTTCAGCTGTCTTGAAAGATTCATAGACAACCTCATTCGGTAATAATGTTTGATCTAACAAAACTAAAGAATCATCTTTCCACTGAATGGGTATTAATTGCTCTTCCATCATCTTCTCCCCTTACTTCGCGTAGTGCATTGACTGTTCTTTTAATGTTTCTACAAAACTTGTGCCCGTTCTATATTGATTCGCTCGTAAAATAAAACTCTTTGCTACTTGAAGACAAATTCGCTCCGCTCTAGCACGTGCTTCCTCATTCTCAATACAAGTAATATCTTTTACTTTCGCTAATCCAACAATACGGCGGATTAATTCCAGACCTGTCACTGCAGCTGTATCCTCTAATACAGATTGTAAATAGACTTCGTTAAAGCCTTCTTCTTTCGCCATAATCTCGGTCACATGAATATCCCAAGCATCTAAAAACTTCTTCTTAAATAAATCAATTACCTCTACCATCGTAGTTTGTAACCAATCCATATACGTATCTTTCTCAGCTCCAGATGGCATCGTTGCATCTGCATTCACCCAAGCAAACATTAAATTCGCCATTACATTCCCAACGTCATATCCCATAGGTCCATAAAAAGCAAACTCAGGATCAATAACCTTTGTAGAATCCTCTCTTACAAAAACAGAACCAGTATGTAAATCACCATGAATAAGCGCCTGTGCATTTGTCATAAAAGAAAATTTACGTTTCGCTACTTCCATACGAAGCTCTTTATCACTATAAATATGCTCCCTAATCCATCCTTCATTTAACGGAAACAGCTCATTACGCTTATTATGATTTGTAAATGGCTCAGCGTATACGAGGTCTTCTGTAATCTCACATAATTCAGGATTTATATAATTCTTCACAAGTTCCTTCTTCTCTTTATGATTCATTACAACATCCGATGTTAATAAAAGTGTATTTACCATAAAAGTAGTTAAGTCGTCAGCAAGCCGCGGAAATATTTGATGATTTATAAGTGCTGTACGTAATATTGTATGATCCGATAAATCTTCCATTACGCAACAATTCATCACACTATCAAATAAATACACCTTAGGAACAAGTCCAGGTGCTAACTCATCCTCTAACTGCAAAACATCTGATTCTATACGAATACGATTTGTCGACAACTTAAACTCATCTGAAATGCGCGCTGTATCCCCAGCTTGCTTTACGATGACAGACATGTTCTCTTTTTCATCCCAAACGCGGAACACATAATTTAAATTGCCATCACCTATTTCTTTACACTGTAACCCCTTTGCATGTTCAAACTTAGATAATTTCTCTTTCACATATGCAATCACATCGTTAGCTTCCATTAAAAAATACTTCGTGAACTTAGACATGGTTTCCCCTCCACACTAACTGTAAGCGTTTTCTAAAAGCTATAAAAAATAATAGGTTGAATTTTTTCATCCTATAAATATGTATTCTTCTTTTTGAAAGTTATATCTAGATTTTATTATATCTTGTTAGCACTTTGAGTCAATGTTTCTAACTATCATCGTAATATACTTCCTAATTATATATTTGAGATGACAAAAATTGTTCAAAAAATTTCCGATTCATTTTATTTTATTTATCACAAAATTCTTTGTAAAATAGAAGTAAGCAGTTCCTTTTCAAAACCACAACCTCTAAGAAATATTTCCTTCCTAAGAAATTAAACTTACACACTATCTCTAACATACACACTACTCTTTCAAACAATCATTGAAAATTTATAAACTTAAAGTTACCTTTCCACTCCCTGTTAGTCTTAATTGAGAATAAATATTAATTAAATTGGTATAAAGTTGGTTTATTCTCTTGACAAAATAACCACTTCTATATGATAATTAATATCGAATTAGAATTATTATAGTTAATTAAAAAATATATTTTATGAGCACACTATTTTTTGATGCTCAAAACCAACATTTAGGAGGAATTTTAACATGTTATTAATCGGCACAGAAGTAAAACCGTTTAAAGCTAATGCTTACCATAATGGAGAATTTATCCAAGTTACTGACGAAAGTTTAAAAGGAAAATGGAGTGTAGTTTGTTTCTACCCAGCTGACTTCACATTCGTTTGCCCAACTGAACTTGAAGACTTACAAAACCAATACGCAACTCTAAAAGACTTAGGCGTTGAAGTATACTCTGTATCTACAGACACTCACTTCACTCACAAAGCATGGCATGATAGCTCAGAAACTATCGGCAAAATCGAGTACATCATGATTGGTGACCCAACTCGCACAATCACTACAAACTTCAACGTTTTAATGGAAGAAGAAGGTCTTGCTGCTCGTGGTACATTCATCATCGATCCAGACGGCGTTATCCAATCTATGGAAATCAATGCTGACGGTATCGGCCGTGACGCAAGCATTCTTGTTAACAAAATTAAAGCTGCTCAATACGTACGTAACAACCCAGGTGAAGTTTGCCCAGCTAAATGGCAAGAGGGTTCTGCAACACTTAAACCAAGCCTTGACCTTGTAGGCAAAATCTAAGGAGTTCGATCAAAATGATACTAGATGCAGATATAAAAACACAACTATCCCAATACCTTCAGTTAATGGAGAACGATATTTTACTTAAAGTAAGCGCAGGAGATGATAACGTATCTAAAGATATGTTAGCTCTAGTAGACGAATTAGCTACTATGTCATCTAAGATTACAGTAGAAAAAGTTGAATTAGAGAGAACACCAAGCTTTAGCGTAAACCGCACTGATGAAGACACTGGTGTCGTATTCGCTGGTATTCCATTAGGACACGAATTTACATCACTAGTGTTAGCTTTACTACAAGTAAGTGGACGCGCTCCAAAGATTGAACAAAAATTAATCGATCAAATTAAAAACATTCAAGGCGAATATCATTTTGAATCTTATATCAGCCTAAGTTGTCATAACTGTCCTGATGTTGTACAAGCTCTTAACGTAATGAGCGTTCTTAACTCTAGTATTACACATACTATGATTGATGGCGCTGCATTCAAAGAGGAAGTAGAAAGTAAAGACATCATGGCAGTACCAACTGTTTACCTAAACGGCGAATCTTTCGGAAGCGGTCGTATGACACTTGAAGAAATTTTAGCGAAAATGGGTAACGGTCCAGATGCATCAGAGCTTTCTGATAAAGATCCATACGATGTTCTTGTTGTTGGTGGCGGCCCTGCTGGTGCAAGTGCAGCAATTTACGCAGCACGTAAAGGCATCCGCACTGGTATCGTTGCTGAGCGCTTCGGTGGTCAAGTAATGGATACTATGGGCATTGAGAACTTCATCAGCGTAAAAAAGACTGAAGGTCCTAAGCTAGTAGCAAGCCTTGAAGAGCACGTAAAAGAATACGACATCGATGTAATGAATCTACAACGTGCGAAACGTTTAGAGAAAAAAGAACTTATTGAAGTGGAACTTGAAAACGGTGCTATTCTGAAAAGTAAGAGCGTAATCGTTTCTACAGGTGCTCGCTGGCGTAATGTTGGCGTACCAGGTGAAGCTGAGTTCAAAAATAAAGGTGTAGCATACTGCCCACACTGTGACGGTCCATTATTCACTGGCAAAGACGTAGCAGTTATCGGCGGTGGTAACTCTGGTATTGAAGCAGCTATCGACTTAGCAGGTATCGTTAAGCACGTAACTGTTCTTGAATTCATGCCAGAATTAAAAGCTGATGCTGTATTACAAGAGCGTCTTAACAGCTTACCAAACGTAACTGTTCTGAAAAACGTTCAAACGAAAGAAATCACTGGTACTGATAAAGTAAACGGTATTTCTTACATCGATCGTGAAACTGAAGAAGTTCATCACGTTGAATTACAAGGTGTATTCGTACAAATCGGTCTTGTGCCAAACACAGACTGGTTAGGCGAAACAGTTGAACGCGTTCGCGGTGAAATCGTAACAGACAAGCACGGTGCTACAAACGTACCAGGAGTGTTTGCTGCAGGTGACTGTACAAATAATCCGTACAAACAAATTATCATCTCTATGGGTTCAGGTGCAAACGCAGCTTTAGGTGCATTTGATTACTTAATCCGTAACTAATAAAAAACAGGTGCCTTGGCACCTGTTTTTTATTACCCTAATGTATAAACTAAAAACCTCTCATTCCCATTCTTCTCATAAGCACCTGGCAATCTAACTTCTTTCTTCAGCACAAACGCAGTCTGATTTTCTAAGAAGAAAATATAGTCCTCAGAAGGATAATATAAAATAATATCCACTTCTCTCCCCGTGTTTTCTACTGAAAGCAAAATGTTATTTACTACATTCATAAACACTTGTACAGAAAATGGATTAAAGAAATAAAATCTATTATCATGTGGATCAATCTCATATTCCTGCGCTAAACAACATTGGAATTGAATTTTCCCCTTACTGTTTCGTGCCTTTCGTGCATAACGATCTCGATTATCCATCGCTTCTTTATAAAACTCTTCATTCATTTCAATTCCAACTGCTGAAGCACCACATTTATGATGAATATAAAAGTTTAATCGCCCTTTTCCGCACCCAAAGTCTACAATTCGATCGCTACTTCGTATTTCATATTGATTCAATAACTCATCTAACCCGCTATACGGCGTCGGTTCATAACGGTGATAGTGCATAGACTTGTTAAACCCTTTTTGCTCACCGACTGTTTTTATATGTAAAACTGCATCGTAATATTGTTCATTCATTCGTTTTCTCCTATTAAAAAATGGTACTTATTATTATACACCATGTACTGGAGGCTCATTTTTCATCAAATTAATAGGTACGTGAAATTATATTAACGATTTTCTTAATATATCTATCGTAACTTCAAATATATCAACGATTTTCTCAATATATCTATCATAACTTCAAATATATCAACGATTTTTCAAATATATCGATTTACCGACAATTCACGACAAAAAAACAGGAGCTCTTTAGCCCCTGTCTTCTAACACTTTCAATACAGTTTGTTTCAATATTTCTACCCCATCCATAATACAACTATGATCAAATCTCATATACGGATGGTGTAATCCAGGTTGTAGGTCTGCTCCTAGTCCAAGCATGACAGCTTTTAAATGTGGTCTTTTCACTGTATAGTAATGGAAATCATCGCTTCCTGTCGTATAGAGGGGCCCTGTGCATCTCTCTTCCCCATACACCTCGAGAATACCTTTACGCATAAAACGCTCTGCTTCTTCGGAAACCTCTGCTCCTGGTGCAAGATCCATCCATTCGTATGAAGTTTTTGATCCCATCGATGCAGCTGATTCTATTACATGCTCAATCTTTTTCTTTAATTCTTCTAATAGTATATTACTCTCTGCTCTTACATCTAAACTAAAATGACCATTTCCCGGAATAATATTTAAATTATCACCACCAGCTTGGCATCTCGTCATTTTTACTGAATAAGAACTTTGCGGTGGCAGCCAAATATTTTTCAAACCGATATTAATCATGGAAATGACATCAATTGCATTCACACCTTGGTGTGGTCTTGCCCCGTGTGCATCCTCCCCATGAATCATACCCTCTAAAAATCCTGCTGCTCCATGGCGAATAGATGAGGCTGCTTGTTTCAAAGATAGTTCTTCAATTGGTCTTAGATGGACGCCAAATAAGAAATCAGCATCATCTACAGCACCTTTCTCCACCATCTTTAAAGCACCATTCCCCTTCTCTTCTGCCGGCTGAAAAATAAATCTAACCGTACCACTTTTCCATCTCATATTTTTCAATTGTAAAATAAGTCCCATTACAATGGTCATATGAGCATCATGGCCACATGAATGGTTCGCTTTAAATTCTCCATTTACTTCTTGCCAAAGTGCATCCATATCAGCACGAATCGCAATAACTGGATTCCCGCCTCCAATCTCAGCAATTACACCTGGACAATCATCAAATGTTCTATATGAAATTCCTTCTTCTTTTAAAAAGTCAGTAATATACGCTGTCGTTTCATATTCTTTCCAACTTACTTCAGGGTTTTCGTGTAAATGCTGAAAAATCTCCGTTAAGCGCTCTTGTAGCTCTAATGTTTTCAACGTTCCAGTCTCCTTCCCACATTACAAACGATTCGGGTTAATTATACTTATGAAAAACAGATGTTTTTATGAACATATTGAATTTTAAGAAAAAAGTCAATTATTTATTTTTAAACACTTAAAAATCTTACTCTGCACTTATATTACAAACTAAACAAACAACTAGAACATTCCTTATTTTCTGTTTTTTATGTTGACGCTTACATAAACTTTTAGTTATCATAACCTAATAAACGTCTATTTTACGACAATTCTAAAAATACAAACAAAAATACGTAACAAGGAGGAACTTTATGAAAAAAGAAATACCTTTTGGAATAGCGATTATCCCTATTATCATTACCGTTGCAGTTATGATGGTTACAATTGTTGTATTAAAACAAAGCCCTCACGTTCCACTTATTATCGGTACAACCGTTGCTTCTATTGTCGCTTGGCGTTACGGTTACAAATGGAATGATCTTGAAGAAGCAATGTATAAAGGGATTCGTCTTGCATTACCTGCTATCGTCATTATTATTCTTGTTGGCTTAACAATTGGTGCTTGGATTGGCGGTGGAATCGTCGCAACGATGATTTATTACGGTTTAAAACTTTTAACTCCATCACTATTTTTAGTTTCCATTACCGTCATTTGTTCTATCGTTGCATTAGCAATTGGTAGCTCTTGGTCTACAATGGGGACAATTGGTGTTGCTGGAATGGGAATTGGCCTAAGTATGGGAATCCCAGCTCCAATGGTTGCTGGTGCCATTATTTCAGGCTCTTATTTTGGCGATAAAATGTCACCGCTTTCAGACACAACTAACTTAGCCGCAGGATTAACAAATACAGATTTATTCGCACACATTCGTCACATGTTATTTACTACAGTTCCAGGTTTAATTATTACTCTTATCGTCTATGCTCTCTTAGGAAGAAGCTTCGGCGCTAACAATATTGATGCGAAGAGCATCGATCAAACGTTACAAGTATTGCAACAAAACTTTGTTATCTCACCTTTCCTACTCATTATACCCGTAGTCGTTATGGTATTGGTCGCTAAAAAGGTCCCTGCTATACCAGCGATTCTCGTCGGTATTATTTTAGGATTTTTATCACAAGTCTTTATTCAAGGTGGTTCTGTCTCAGCATCTGTCGGTGCACTCCAAGCTGGATTTGTTATAGACACTGGAAACAAGCTAGTAGACGAACTATTTAACCGCGGTGGCTTAGATTCGATGATGAATACAGTCTCTATGACAATTGTCGCTATGACTTTCGGAGGAGTATTAGAACATACAGGTATTCTTCGCTCAATTGTAAATCAAATTTTAAAGTTAGCGAAATCAGCAAAAGGGCTTATCGCTTCTACTATCGCATCTTGTTTTGCAACAAACCTTACTTGCTCTGAACAATATATTTCAATTGTTGTCCCTTCAAGAATGTACGCAAATGCCTACACAGAAAAAGGACTACATTCAAAAAACTTATCCAGAGCATTAGAAGATGGCGGAACATTAACTTCTGTCTTCGTTCCTTGGAATACGTGCGGTGTATTTATTCTCGCTACACTTGGCGTAGGTGCATTTGAATATGCCCCTTATGCTATTTTGAATTTCATCGTACCTATTATCTCAATCATTTATGGTATAACAGGTTTCACAATTGTAAAACTATCAGACATTGAAAAAGCAGAACTGCTAAAGAAACAAAAAGCTCAACTAGAAGCTTAAAAATAGCGGTAAATTCAGTTCATATAGTGCGCGAGGTCGCCCTTGTTGATAGGGCATTTCCTCGCCGCAAATATGAGCATACCCGTAATCAACTAATTTCTTTAACAACCTTTCTGTCGATCTTCGAGTCACTTGTAAGTACTCAGAAAGGTCAGCTGCTGTAAACTTCAATGACGGATGCGATTGACTAAATTGAATGATTTTTGACAAGTTCGCCGGACTAAGCTTCGTTTCCTTCGCTATTTTCATTAGTTCCGGATTATCATTTTTCAAACTTTGTACTCTCTGTTCTTTCGGGAACGGCCCAAACAAATCTTTATCACTTGTTAGTATATAAAAACAACGATCTATTGGATTATTCTTTGCAAAACTTTGAGCAATTTTTGCATTTTGCTCCGCCTCTTTCACGGTTTTTCCATAACCAAATCCAATAGCTATCGTTCCTTCTACGCTTGCAAACAAGTTATTTATCGCATTTGTTTTAATAATCGATTCGATATCACCACGAGTTGTATACAAAATGCATGTCATTTCATCCACTTGTTTAAATGAACCACGTAGTTCTTTTGAAATGACATCTAGTTTTTCAAGCAAACTCGTTCGTAATTCTAGGGAAGAAATAATACAAGCACCAACAGTAGCTGAATAGCTTTTTGCTAACTCAGCTTTTATTTTTGCATCTTTTAGCCCATGTATAATGGACTGCGTTGGATCAATCATACGCTCTGAAGGAACACCTATTTTTTGAAGCTCATCGTAAACAGCGTGAATACTAGTTAAAGCTAAATGAGCCTCTCCAGATTGATATTTAGCTACATGAAAATCGATAACTCTATTTATCTCATCTTTACTCCACAGCATATTTTCATAATCCAACACTTGCGGACTTTCTTTTATACCGATATCATGGAACACATTTGTAATAAACGAGCGGTCTACTAAATCGATGGAAATGTTATGTGGTTGAATACTTTGATGATACATGATAGAAAGAATTGAAGATGCGACAGTTGTCTCGTCTTGCTGTAAGTATGTACTTGGAATTCGTAATTGTTCTCTTATTTCTTTTGCCATATAATAAGGTAAAGCACCTGAGAAAAAGATGACATCACAAGGCTTTAGACACTTTAATAGTTCAGAAGATTCCGCCGGATGAAGGTAAATATATGGATCAATTTCTATTCCCTCTAATTTTTGAGCAATAGGAAAAAGGTTCTCCATAAACTCCTTTGAACCAACAACTGCAATTTTTATCATCATTTTCTCTAACTCCTTATCATTAATTAACGACTATTTAACGTCAACTATATCAAATGTATAAAACTATTGTAAACAGGAAGGGGTTTCTATTCAATGAAAATTACAGCTATTCATCTTTACGCAATTCGTTTACCGCTTCGCAATCCGTTTGTTATTAGTTATGGCTCTTATTCTGATATGCCCTCTATTATCGTCAAAATGGAAACAGATGAAGGTATTATCGGTTACGGTGAAGGCGTTGCTGATGATCACGTCACAGGTGAATCATGGGAAAGTACTTTCCATACTTTAAAACATACGCTAACCCCAACTCTAATCGGACAAAATCCAATGAATATCGAAAAAATACACGACATGATGGACAATAAAATTTACGGTGTTCCAACAGCGAAGGCCGCAATTGATATTGCTTGTTTTGATATAATGGGCAAAAAACTAAATCAACCTGTATATCAATTAATTGGCGGGCGCTATCATGAAGAATTCCCTGTCACTCACGTTTTAAGTATTGCCGATCCTGAAGATATGGCTGAAGAAGCTGCTTCTATGATTCAAAAAGGTTTCCAATCTTTCAAAATGAAAGTTGGTACGAATGTAAAAGAAGATGTGAAACGTATTGAAGCTGTACGAGAACGTGTAGGAAATGACATTGCTATTCGCGTTGATGTAAACCAAGGCTGGAAAAATAGCGCAAACACATTAACAGCACTGCGTTCATTAGGACATTTAAACATTGACTGGATTGAACAACCTGTTATCGCGGACGATATTGATGCCATGGCTCATATTCGTTCTAAAACAGACCTCCCGCTTATGATTGATGAAGGATTAAAAAGTTCTCGTGAAATGCGCCAAATTATTAAATTAGAAGCTGCTGATAAAGTAAATATAAAACTAATGAAATGCGGCGGCATATATCCAGCTGTAAAGCTCGCTCATCAAGCAGAAATGGCAGGCATTGAATGCCAAGTGGGATCAATGGTCGAATCATCTGTTGCCTCTTCCGCAGGATTCCATGTCGCTTTCTCAAAGAAAATCATTACGAGCGTAGAGCTAACAGGACCATTAAAATTTACGAAAGACATTGGAAACTTACATTACGATGTACCATTCATTCGCTTAAACGAAAAGCCTGGACTCGGCATTGAAATAAACGAAGATACACTACAAGAACTAACCGTCTTTCAAGACGTTGTACGCTAAAGGAGGACTATCATATGACGGTTCTATACGAAGGAACATTAAAACAAAATAACGAATCATTTCACGTTACATTACTATCACTAGAGCATATCGAGCAAATCTTATCACTACAAAACATTGTAGTTGAAGCACTAGAAGATAAAAGTCGTTTACAACCACTCTCACAAGAAGAATTTCAATACATTCTAGAAGGAAACGGCATGATGATCGGTGCTTTTATCGAAAACGAACTCATCGCATTTCGCGCTCTACTCGTCCCTCCTATCGATGATGAACATTTAGGGCTCGATATTGGTTTGCCAGAAAGTGAACTACACCGCGTCATCTATCAAGAAATCTCAAACGTTCACCCGAACTGTCGAGGAAATGGGATGCAAAAAATATTAGCAAACGTCATCATGGACGAATTACAAAAAGAAGATAGCAAATATGATTATGTATGCTGCACCGTTGCTCCTTTTAACATTCCGAGCTTGAAGGATAAGTTTGCGCAAGGGATGGAGATTGCTGCGCTGAAGGAGAAGTATGGTGGTAGTCTGCGGTATGTTTTTGTGAAGGAATTGCGCAGAGATAAGGAAAACGATTGGACAGATGTTCAAAGTATTCTAATGAGTGATGCTAGTGGACAGCAGGCTTTGCTTTCGGAGGGGTATCGTGGGTATGAGATGGCGAAAGTGGATGGGGATTTTGTTGTGAAGTTTGGACGATAATCTATATACTCGAAAAAAGGAGATGCCTGCTATGACATCTCCTTTTACTTTCTCTTCATTGAACATATCGATTGCAACTCCAAATATATCGGCGGTTTTCGAAATATATCGGCGCAACTCCAAATATATCAGCGATTTTCGAAATATATCGACTTACCGACAAAGATTGACAATAATTGCAACCTATACAAAGCGCAACATTAGACCGTCATTTTCCAACTAGATAAGGCTAACCAATTCTCCATTTCTTTATAATCAGGCATTATCTTCCCGACAAGACGCCAAAAAGAGCGATCATGATTTAAATGAACCATATGACACATTTCATGAACGACTACATAGTCAATTACTCGCTGTGGTGCCATTGCTAGCTTCCAATTGAATGTTAGTTGTAAATTCGAATCGCAAGTACCCCAAGTACGACTACTATCTGTAATACGAATAGAACGTGGTTTTGTCTTAAAGTTACTTTGATGCGCTTTAATACTCTTCTCTACTAAAGTTTTACACTGCTTATAATAAAATCGTTTTAAAGCTTGCTGTATTTTCTCATCCTTTAGCTCTTTTACATAAATATGTAACTTATCCCCTTCAAAAATCGCATTGTCTTGCTCAATGCTTATATCTTGGGAAATCTGTATCGGATACGTATTCCCTAAATACAAAAAGCCCTCTCCTTGATCGTAATCCTTTTCCTGTGGTCCATGCGCTCGCTCCTGCATTTCCTTACGTGTTGTCTGAATCCAATCCCACTTCTCCTCTAGCAACTGGACTAAGTATTCAACAGGTGTTCCTTTCGGAGCTTGCACTTCCACATTTCCGTATGAATCTACAAAAAGACGCACGGACTTTTTCTTCTTATAAGTTATATGAAAATTAATTGTCTCACCTAAATATGTATGTACCATTTCATCACCTAGCATAGTATTTTTACAAATAAAAAAGAGTAGGATACAAACGTCCTACTCTACCTATTATATCATTTACTGCTTTAACGAACTCATTATCCTCTATACTTTACAGCTAATCCTTTAATGAAATTCCTTGCGTATTTATCGCCGCACTCTTTGTAATTTTTATGGCCTTTTTTTCTTAACAGAGCGCCTAACTCTCCTTTTGTTACCGTAACGCCCACGCTATCTAATATATCAAGTACATCCTCACTCGTTAAAGATAGTGCGATTTTCATTTTCTTTAGAAGAAGGTTATTGGCACTCTCCTTGCTTTGTACAGGTGTCGGTTGTCCTGGTTTCGGATCTTGCTTTCCTCTTTTTAAAGTAATAAATCCATTTAAAAATGCCTCTAACATCATCATATCGCATGTTTTTACGTACTCATCTTCAGCTACCTCATCATTTTCAGCTTCATGCTGAGGAGCCCTCTTTATTTTTGTAAGCATATCAACTACGTCTTCTTTCGTTACTTCCATCCCGCCAAGTTTAAAGATTTCTACCATATCTATATCTCTTATGTCTAAAGCGTATCGTACTCTTTTTAATATATCGTTGTTGCTCATTGCCATTGGGTTTCCTCCTGAAATGTTGATTATTTATTCAGCGGTTAAAGTTTATGCTATAACCTGCTTTAAATTATCATGTTTAATCTAACCTTTTAGTTATTGTCCGCTAAATTAATACTTTAACATTTTAAAGATATGTTTTATAGTCTTACCCGAACTTTTCTCTATCATTGTATCTACAGAGCTCTTACATGTTTTTTATATGCCTATAAAAAGATTTCTCTCTTAACATTAACTAAAAGAAAAAAACAGTGCTTTGATTTCTCAAATACACTGTTCTTTTCCAGCTCTGCACTTATTTTCAACTCACTCATGTCATGCACTACATATGAAATGATTTAACTGCTTAAAAGTTAAACCGTTTCACTATCCCTAGCCTCACCAGCACTATCCTCAAACTTATCCAACAAAGCTCGCACCTCATCCGTCGACTTCGTGCTCATCAATTGATTTCTCAATTCCGCAGCTCCTGGGAAGCCCTTCACATAAATTTTGAAGAAGCGGTGAAGCCCTGTGATTGAGCGTGGCAGTACTTCTGCATATTGATCTTGTAAATCAAGTTGTAGTCTTAAAAGATCTAGATGTTCTTTGCTGCTATGCTCTCTTGGCTCTTTTTCAAAAGCAAATGGATTTTTGAAGATGCCTCGTCCGATCATTACGCCATCAATGCCGTATTTTTCAGCAAGTTCCAGTCCCATTTTACGATCAAGGATGTCTCCATTGATTGTTATTAACGTATTTGGTGCAATGCGGTCACGTAATTTTTTAATTTCCGGAATTAGTTCCCAGTGCGCATCTACTTGGCTCATTTCTTCTCTTGTGCGTAAATGAATAGAAAGGTTTGCAATATCTTGTTTAAAAATGTGCGTTAACCAATCTTCCCACTCGCTTAACTCTTTAAAGCCAAGTCTTGTTTTTACACTGACAGGTAGTCCGCCCGCTTTTGCTGCTTGAATAAGTTCTGCCGCAACGTCTGGACGTAGAATAAGACCACTACCTTTTCCTCTTGATGCTACGTTCGGTACAGGGCAACCCATGTTAATATCGATGCCTTTAAATCCTAGCTCTGCCATACCGATACTCATTTGACGGAAGTATTCGGGATTGTCTCCCCAAATATGTGCCACCATCGGTTGTTCATCTTCTGTAAAAATTAAACGGCCACGTACACTTTTCATACCTTCTGGATGACAATAGCTATCCGAGTTTGTAAACTCTGTGAAGAATACGTCCGGACGACCAGCTTCACTTACTACGTGACGGAAAACAACGTCTGTCACATCTTCCATTGGTGCAAGTACGAAAAATGGTCGTGGTAATTCACGCCAAAAATTATCTATCATTTCAAATTCAAATCCTCTCACTATGAATACAATTTCAAAATCTCAATTTATAATTTGTGAAAATCAGCAATATTTATTTTAACTAAAATCGCTTATGAATGGTATTTTTGTAAACCAAAAAGCAGGTGGTATAGATTTTTTCTATATCAACTGCTTTCCTATTATACTAACTTAAGCCAAGCCACACACTCCACATGCGTCGTATGCGGGAACATATCAACAGGTTGTACTTCCTTTGTTTTATATCCGCCTTCTTCTAGTACTTTTAAATCACGAGCTAATGTTGCTGGGTTACATGATACGTATACGACGCGGTTTGGCTTCATGTCGATGATTGTGTTTAGTAATGCTTCGTCACAGCCTTTACGTGGTGGGTCTACGACCATTGTGTCAGCAATTACGCCTTCTTTGTACCATTTTGGAATGACTACTTCTGCTTCTCCTACACCAAATTCAGCGTTTGTCATGTTGTTTAGTGCTGCGTTTCGGTTTGCGTCTTCGATTGCTTCTGGGACGATTTCAACGCCGTACACTTTTTTCGCTTTTTGCGCTAGGAATAAAGAGATTGATCCGATTCCGCAATAGGCATCAATTACTGTTTCGTTACCGTTTAATTTTGCGAATTCTAACGTTTTATCGTATAGCACTTTCGTTTGTTCTGGGTTTACTTGATAGAATGAACGTGCTGAAATCGCAAATTTAATGTCACCGATAAAGTCATAAATATATTCTGATCCGTACAGTACTGTCGTTTTATCTCCGAAAATTACATTCGTACGCTTCGTATTTACGTTTTGAACAATCGATTTTACTTCTGGAAATTTCGCTGCAATTTCTTCAATAATTGCTTTTTTGTTTGGTAGTTCTGCTGTACGTGTAATGAAGACAAGCATAATTTCCCCTGTTACTTGTCCATAACGAGCCATTACGTGACGAAGTGTTCCTTTGTTACGTTCTTCGTTGTACGCAGTGATACCATGCTTTTCACAAATACGTTTTACTTCTTGAATTAATGTATCGTTTTCTTCTGCCTGAATTAAGCATGATTCCATATTAATGATGTCATGCGTTCCTTGGCGATAGAAACCAGCTACAAGCCCACCTTCACGTTCTCCGATTGGTACTTGTGCTTTATTGCGGTATACCCACGGATTCTTCATACCAAGTACAGGATGAACAGGAACATCGCCTAGTCCTCCGATGCGCTGCATAACGTCACGTACTTGTTTTTCTTTCGCTTGTAATTGTCCTTCATAAGTTAAGTGCTGAAGCTGACAACCGCCGCACTGATTATATACTGGGCATTCAGCATCTTTACGATATGGACTTTCTGTATGAAGCTTCATTAAACGACCAAATGCGAAGTTTTTCTTCACTTTAATAATTTTAATTTGCGCTTCTTCACCTGGTAATCCGTTTTTAACGAAAATAGGATAGCCCTTTACTTTCGCAACACCGGCACCATCATGTGTTAAATCTTCAAATACTACATCTATAAACTCGTTTTTCTCAACTGGTGGCGTCATTTTAGTACTCATTTTCCGACCTCTCTTTTTCATAACACTGCGTTACATTTTATCATACTTATATGGTCTTTTTCTATTGGAAGAAAAAAAGCTATTGACGATACTTCTCTGTTAATGTTACGCTACTACTAATTTAATACGGACGATGTTACCTCATATATACTTGATAATATGGATCGAGAGTTTCTACCCGGCAACCTTAAATTGCTGGACTATGGGGAAAACTAATGAATATTAGCCTATGCGCAAAAAAGGACTCATATTGATTAGCTTTCTCTCATAGATGAAAGTGAATCCATATGGGTCTTTTTTTATTTTTATTTTTCTAAAAGGTCAGACATCTTACGTATGACATAAAACCTCATTCCTTTATTTTTAGTAATATAACGAGCGTTTTATGTACAAACTTTATACGAACTTCTGAAAGGGGCAACTACATGCAATATGTAATGAGCATTATCGGTATTATTGCCGTGTTAGGTTTATGTTTTGCTTTGTCAAACAACAAAAGTAAAATCAACTTCCGTGCAATTGCAATTATGATTGGTTTCCAAATTTTAATCGGTTGGTTTATGTTTGCTACAAAGATTGGTCAACAAATCATTATTTTCATTAGTAAAGTTTTCAACAAACTAATTAAACTTGGTACGACAGGTGTCGATTTTCTCTTTAATGGAATTCACAGAGATTTTGTCTTTTTCTTAAACGTATTATTAATCATCGTATTTTTCTCAGCACTACTTTCAATCTTTAGTTATTTAGGTGTTTTACCATTCATCGTTCGCGTTGTCGGCGGTGCAATTTCAAAAATTACTGGTTTACCACGCGTTGAGTCATTCCACGCAGTAAACTCTGTATTCTTCGGTTCAAGTGAAGCATTAATCGTTATTAAAAACGATTTACAGCATTTCAATAAAAACCGTATGTTTATCATTTGTTGTTCTGCGATGAGCTCCGTTTCTGCTTCTGTTACAGCATCATACGTAATGATGTTAGATGCAAAATACGTACTAGCAGCTCTTCCGCTAAACTTATTCTCAAGCTTAATCGTTTGTTCGTTATTAACACCAGTTGATACGAAGAAAGAAGATGAAGTGATTCAGAAATTTGATAGAACTCTATTCGGAGACAGCTTTATCGGCGCAATGATTAACGGTGCGCTTGATGGTTTAAAAGTAGCTGGTATCGTTGCCGCATTAATGATCGCCTTTATCGGTGTGATGGAAGTTGTAAACTACGTAATTAGTGCAGCTTCAGGCGCAATGGGACATGCTGTTACTTTACAACAAATCTTCGGTTACGTACTTTCTCCATTCGCATTCTTAATGGGTATTCCAACTCAAGATATTATCCCAGCTGGTGGTATTATGGGTACGAAGATTGTTTTAAACGAGTTTGTAGCAATCCTTGATTTAAAAGACACAGCTACAACATTAGCTCCACGTACAGTTGGAATCGTTACAGTATTCTTAATTAGCTTCGCAAGTATTAGCCAAATTGGTGCAATCGTTGGTACAATCCGTGCCCTTTCTGAAAAACAAGGAAGCGTTGTTTCTAAATTTGGTTGGAAAATGCTATTTGCATCAACACTTGCTTCTATTTTATCTGCGACAATCGCTGGATTGTTTATTTAATAAAAAATCACCTTTGCTTAGACAGCAAGGTGATTTTTTTATTATCATCATTTAAGAAACTGAAGAAAACTCTAATGCCTCTTCCTTATTAATAATTTCCCCCTTATATTTACCTTTCACCGAAATATCAATAATTGATTTATTTTCTGCTTCCATTTTCCCTAAAGAAAATATATATATTAAATCATCTTTTTTTAACATCCATTGTTTTCCGTGCCAAGGACCAGTTAACTTCTGTTCTGGTGACGCCAGTATTTCTCCAAAATATTCACATTCGCCTAGAGATGTTTTTACTGTATTCTTCTTCGTATTAATAACTACATATTTAAGGAGCTTTATACTTTCACTTGAAAAAATCTCTACTTCATGATCATTTTTTTTCTTAAATTTCAGCTTTCCATCTTTTGTATTAACCAATTTACTTTGATCAATTGCATTTAGTACAAACTCATACTCTTCTTTTGTAACACCGAAATTAGGGTGATATGGAAAACTTTTTTTCTCTGCATGTTCTTCTACATATTTTAAATACCATTCCATATTACTCGCTAGATGCTCTCTCATTCTTTGACCAATACTCCCTACCTTTTTAAGAGTATCTGGTTCCATCTCTAGTGTCATAATATCCGCCGTCACTTCCGCATTCATAAGATGCGATGGAATATACTCTTCCACACTATTCGCTTTACTCACTTCACTTTGGCAACCAACTATAAATAGTGATATGAAAAAGATATATATTATTTTTTTATATTTCATTTCTATTCTCCACTCCATACATTGTTCTTACTTAGTTTTATAGCGGTTTTTATTATAGTATAAAATCTTTATATTTTAATAAAATCCATATCTGTATGCAAAATTGCATATTAATAAGTCTTCTTCTTACTTTAAAATTAGCTTAAATCACTTTCCAAATTATACAAATAACAAGTATTAAATGTTATAATTTGTAAAAAAACATTGGAGGACCTTATGAAAATTCACGCCCTTTTCGATTTCTTACATTTACTAGTCTTAACGCTGAAAAGCTATTATGTATGGGGAATGCCTATCTATGTCTTCATTATTCCTCTTATCTTTGTAGTCGGTTATATTATTATTAATTCTAATAAGAAACAAAAAAATACATCTATTCAAAGTCACTAATCTATTACCTTAATAGCCTCCTAAAAATCATATTCCCCTCATTTTCTTCAAATGATATGATGAACAAGGGTATATCCCCACCACTCTTATAGCGGTGGGGATTTTAATGTCAATATGCAACATACTACACAATAGAAGGTGATTTTTATGAGAAAATACGCAGCAATTGCTTTATGTACGTCTGCCATTCTAGCAGGCTGCAATACTAGCAATGTAAGCCAAGAACCTAAAAAAGAGAAAAAGGTTCAAGAAGTAGCTATACAAAAAGAGACTCTACACGAACAAGGTAAAATTTCTTATACTCCCATCACACACGAATCTACAAACACAAGTATTCATATTACAGACTTAAAAGATTCTTTAAATGAAGTACAATATAAAATTTGGCGCACAGCTGATGGAAAGGAACGTGCTAAATCTTTTTCTTCTAAAGAAAAGGAGAAACAATTTACAATTCCTTTTGACATAAAAGAATTTGAAGGAAAACGCGGTGAGTTCCAAATTGAAGCAACAGGAATGAAAGAAGATGGGAAAACAATCCCGCTTACGAAATCTACTATTACTTTCGAACAAAAGGTTCCTGTTCTTATGTATCACGCAATCGATGATTATCATGGTCAAGGTATTAAAGACTTATTCGTATCACCAGCTAACTTTGAAGCACAAATAAAATATTTAAAGGATAATGGTTATACGCTTTTAACGTTTGAACGCTGGGGCGATATAAATAAAGTAAATAAGCCGATTTTTGTTACATTTGATGACGGTATGAAAAATAATATGAATGCATTTCGCATTTTACAAAAGCTAAAAGATGATACTTTTAAACCGGCAGCAACAGAATATATGATTGTTGATAACGTTGATGTAGAAGGAGCATTGTCTACTTCTGAAATAAAAGAAATGGTTGATTCCGGCATTTTCTCGGTGCAATCTCATACTGCAACACATGCAGACTTACCGAAAATTACAAACTATGAGGAAGAGTTAAAAGGTTCAAAAGAAAAGCTAGAAAAAATAACAGGTAAGCCTGTTATCGCGATTGCTTATCCATTCGGTCATGTAGATGATAAGGTTGTTACAGAAACGAAGAAGTATTATCAATTTGCGACGACGACAAAGCCTGGCCAATTCATTACGAAGGGTGAACCTGATGAATTGTTAAAGATGAAGCGCGTTCGTATACACCATACAACGACTGTAGAGCAGTTTGCTTCTTCAATTAAGTAAATATAAGAGCTCAATACATTTTGAGCTCTCTTTTTACTTTATATTTATATATATTTTTAGAATTTTCTTGTATTATATATAGTAAGAAATCTTTCAAATTAAAGGAGATTATACATATGTCATTTGAACAAACGTTAGAGAAATATGCTGCTCTTGCAGTTAATGTTGGTGTTAATATTCAACCTGGACAAACTTTATCAATTAGTGCACCTCTTGAAGCTGTACAATTTGTACGCCTCGTTACAGAAAAAGCATATAAATCTGGTGCAAAACACGTATATGTAGATTGGAATGATGAGACGTTAACACGCTTAAAATTCGATCTAGCTCCTGAAGAAGCTTTCGCTGAATTTCCATCTTGGAAAGCACATGCTCGTGAAGAATTAGCAAAAGAAGGCGCTGCATTTATGTCTATCTATGCAGAAAACCCTGATTTATTAAAAGGTGTAGAACCATCGCGTATCGCAACAGCTCATAAAGTAGCTGGAGAAGCAATGAAAGTATACCGTGATTACGTACAAGCAGATAAAGTAAGTTGGTGTGTCATTTCTGTTCCTACGAAAGAATGGGCTGCGAAAGTATTCCCTGACGTAGCGCCAGAAGAACAAGAAGCAAAGTTATGGGATGCTATTTTCAAAGCTACTCGTGCTGATTTAGAAAACCCTGTAGAAGCATGGAAAGAACATGATGAAACATTACATACAAAAGTGGATTACTTAAACGAAAAGCATTATAAAGCTCTTCACTATACAGGTCCTGGAACAGATTTAACAATCGAACTTCCAGAAAAACATGTATGGGCTGGTGCTGGTAGCTTAAATGAAAAGAACGTACCATTTATGGCTAATATTCCAACTGAAGAAGTATTTACAATGCCACTTAAAACAGGTGTAAACGGCCAAGTTTCTAGTACAAAACCGTTAGTATTTGCAGGTAATATTATCGATAATTTCACGTTAACATTTGAAAACGGACGTATCGTAGACTATAAAGCTGAAGCTGGTGAAGAAGCTTTAAAACATTTAGTAGAAACAGATGAAGGTTCTCACTTCTTAGGGGAAGTAGCTTTAGTACCTCATGACTCACCAATTTCAAACACAAATGTTTTATTCTACAATACACTATTTGACGAAAATGCATCTTGCCACCTTGCGATTGGAAATGCTTACGCATTTAACTTAGTTGGCGGAAAAACAATGTCTAAAGAAGAACTTGCTGAAAACGGCGCAAACGCTAGTATCACACACAACGACTTTATGATTGGATCAGCTGAGCTTGATATTGACGGTATTACTGCTGATGGCAGACATGAGCCTATCTTCCGTAAAGGTAACTGGGCGTTTTAAATCTATTACCATAAAGAAACACATTGGATAATCCAATGTGTTTCTTTATTTATTTGGTTTCAATTCAAATTTTATCGTTCTATTTTCACGCGTAAACTCCGGTCTATACGTAGCGATATACGTATTTTCTTTCGCTACGTCAAATAGCATGATATCTTGAATTTTTTCATCTGGTGCTAACTTTTTACTAATAAAGCTATCAGGGTTATTATATTCTTTAAATCTTGTACCTTTCTTATCGGTAATCTCAAATTCATAAAATGCAAAAGGTATTTCCTTTTTACTATTATTTTCTACTTTGAAAATAATCCCCAAAATCTCCTCTTTCTTTTTATCCTCATCATAATCCGGATATCCTAATTTAACTGAATCGATAGTTACTTGCAAACCATCTACGTCTACTGTCTCCCCTATTTTATACACTTTATCTTGAACATCTTCTTGTTTACTTTCATTACTATCTTTAGTCTCAGTGCAAGCACTTAAACTAAAAGCTATGCCAAAAATTAAAACAATTTGACTTACCTTTTTTAACATACTCTTTCCTCCACATAAGACAATATTTCATATGTATTATAACAAAACGCTTTACTCTTTCTTGTCATATTTTGTCGTATTAATTGCTAACTGCACAAATAGAAAAAAGCTATCTTCTACAAAAGATAGCTTTCAGGATGCCGATGAAACCTTAAGCCCAATGACACCCAAAACAATAAAAAGAATACAAAATGCTTGAAATAAACTAATATGCTCTTTAAAAAAGTACACACTAATGATTGTAATAAGTAATGTTCCAACGCCAGACCAAATAGCATAAGCAATACTTAAATGAATCTTCTTCACAACGATGGCGAACACACTGAAGCAAATTCCATAAAATACGAAAATCAATACACTTGGAACGAGCTTTGTTAAACCATTTGATAGTTTCATCGCAATTGTTCCAGCCACTTCAAAAATAATTGTAACAAGTAATAATAGCCAATATACCATACTAGAATCTCCTTCTCTGTTACCTTATAGAGATTCTAGTATACTACTTATAGTCCTAATGAAATATATTTAATTTCTAAATATTCCTCGATGCCGAAATGGCCTCCTTCACGGCCGATACCACTTTCTTTAAAGCCACCGAATGGTGCTTGTGCAACTGATGGAAGACCGTCATTTAGACCGATAATACCGTACTCTAACGCTTCACTAATTTGGAATGCTTGGCTAATGTCTTTCGTGAAAATATACGCAGCTAAACCGTATGGTGTATTATTTGCACGTTCGATTACTTCATCAACTGTTTTAAATTTCGCAACTGGTGCCACTGGCCCAAATGTTTCTTCATTCATACAAAGCATCGTATCATTTGCCAACCCAATTACAGTCGGTTGAATGAAATGTCCCTCTAACTCTGCGACCTTTTCACCCCCATATAAAACGGTTCCACCTTTTTGAATAGCATCTTCAATATGTTCTTGTACTTTTGAAACTGCATTCTCATCAATAAGTGGTCCGACAGTCGTTCCGTCACCGAAACCGTCTCCTACTTTCAACTGCCCTACTGCCCTTTGGAACTTCTCTACAAATACTTCGTATACTTCTTCTTGAACGAATACTCGGTTTGTACATATACACGTTTGTCCTGCGTTACGGAATTTCGAACCAATCATCGCTTCTACTGCTTTATCTAAATCTGCATCATTCATTACGATAAACGGAGCGTGACCACCTAACTCAAGTGAAACTTTTTTCATCGTTTGCGCCGCACTAGCCATTAACTCTTTCCCAATTTCCGTTGACCCTGTAAAGGACACTTTTCGAACGCGACTATCTTCCATCCATGTATCAGCAATTGCTTTTGCACTACCTGTTACGATATTAATTACACCCTTTGGAATATCCGCTTCATGAGCTAATTCAGCTAATTTTAATGCAGTTAGCGGCGTTTGACTTGCCGGTTTCACAACGGCTGTACAGCCTGCTGCAAGCGCTGGGGCTACCTTTCTCGTAATCATAGCAGCTGGGAAGTTCCAAGGTGTAATAGCTGCCATAACGCCAACTGGTTGCTTCATAACTAAAATGCGCTTATTCGGATGAGCAGCAGGAATCATTTCACCATACACACGTTTCCCTTCTTCTGCATACCATTCAACAAAACTATTTGCATAATTTACTTCACCAAGCGCTTCTGCAAACGGCTTTCCTTGTTCCTTCGTCATAATCGCTGCGATCTCTTCTTTATTTTTATCAATAAGCATGAACCACTTTTTTAACTTCGTTGCACGATCTGCTGCCGTTAACTTAGACCACGTTTTAAAAGCTTCATGTGCAGCATCAACAGCTTGCTTTGCCTCTGTTACTCCGCCTTTTGGTACAGTTGCAAATATTTCCTTCGTCGCAGGATTATTTACTTCAATTTGTTCTTGTAGTGTAATCCACTCACCATTTATATACATCGCCTTTCTATCTATACTTACGAAAGTCGCCTTTTTATCCAATGTTTTCTTCCTCCTCTATGAACTTCTTAATTTTCCTAGTAGCAGCAGATTGACTAATTTGCAAAAACTCAGCTACTTTATAACTTGATCCATACGTTTTATACGCTTTAAGAATAATATTTCTCTCTACCTCTTCCAGCATTTTATAAAGGCTTTGCCCCGATTGTTCAACTGCAGCCTCTTGCATAGAGAGTGGCAAATCCTCTACCGTTACAACATCATCGACAGTAATAACAATTCTCTCAATTACATTCTCTATTTCTCTATTGTTTCCTTCCCACGGATATCCAACAAACATTTGTAACGTACTCGGCGCTAGTTTCACATCACGTCCGTATTTTTTATTAAAGTGCTGCAAGTAATGATAAATAAGCGGTAAAATATCTTCTGTCCTTTCCCTAAGCGGGGGAATTGCAATTGGAATGACATTCAAACGATAGTATAAATCTTTCCGAAATGTTCCTTGTTTCACCATCTCACTTAAATCTCTATTTGTTGCTGCCACAATTCGAACATCCACTTTTTTTAATTCTCTTCCGCCTATAGGACGAAATGTTTTTTCTTGCAATACTTGCAAAAGCTTCGCTTGAATTTCAATCGGCATTTCACCGATTTCATCTAAAAAAAGAGTTCCTTTATGCGCGGATTCTAATAGTCCCTTTTTCCCTTCACGATTCGCACCTGTAAAAGATCCACCTGAATATCCAAAAAGCTCTGATTCAATTAAATTAGTTGGCAATGCCGCACAATTAATTTCATAGAAACTTTCATTCTTACGGTGACTCACTTCATGTAAATGGCGTACTAATCGACTTTTCCCAACTCCAGTTTCGCCTAAAACGAGAACAGTACTATCCACTACAGATACTTTTTTAATTGTATCGACTATTTTTTGCATAGCTAGACTTTTAAAAATAAGTCCTTCATGCTCATATGTTTCTCTTAATTCTTTTTTATATGTTTTTAGCTGATTATCCATTTCCTCTACCTTTTGACGTAATTGATAGAGTTCAGTAAGGTCCCGAGAATAACTAATCACTCTTCTTAAATTTCCCTCATCATCAAAAACAGGCCTTGTACGAACGTGTAAATACTCTCCTGATTTTGTAGTTTGAACGAGTTCAATTGGCCTCTTTTTTTCAATCACTTCTAATGTCGCTGATGGATAAAAGATTCCATCCTTTTGTAGTTCTTTTACATGCTTACCCACTAACTCTTCGGCAGCTAGTTGGTAGTGCCTTTCACATGTACTATTTACACGCACAACGATTCCCTGCTCATCTGTAACAAAAATTTCGTCAAACGCATATTCAAATACATCTTTTAAATCCATTAAAACTCGTTCCTTTTCTGCAACCATCCTAGCCACCCCTAACTTCAAATCCATCGATCCACTTCACTACCTTTATTATAAAGTGAATTTTCTGTATTTAATATAGAGTCAGCTAGAATGTTTGCTATTTATCCTTCAGTTTTTAAACACGAGCTATGTTTGTTTGCTCATAACAAGCTTGCAATGATTCTTCAATTATTGTTAAACCTTCTTCAAGTTGCTCATCTGTAATAACTAAAGGCATTAACACACGGATAACATTTCCATATGTTCCTGCTGATAATAACAGTAACCCACGCTTATTTGCTTCTGCACATAGATTAGCCGTTAACGTTTTGTCAGGTGCTTTCGTCTTACGGTCTTGAACGACCTCAAATGCACACATTGCTCCTAACCCACGCACATCACCAATGCAATGATATTTATTTTTCATCTCTTCGAATCGGTTCATTACGACTTTTCCTAATTCTATCGCTCTATCATTTAAATTCTCTTTTTCTATTACATCCAGTACTGCTAATGCTGCCGCACATCCTAATGGACTTCCTGCATACGTTCCACCAAGTTCACCTGGTGCAGATTCATTCATAATTTCTTTACGTCCAATGACACCACTTATCGGTACACCAGCCCCTAATGATTTAGACACTGTAATTAAATCTGGAACGACATCATAGTGATCAATTGCAAAATATTTTCCTGTACGACTAAAGCCTGTTTGTATTTCATCCGCTACAAATAAAATGCCGTTCTCTGAACAAATGCGGCGTACTTCTTGAACAAATTTCTTACTTGGGACGATAAATCCACCTTCCCCTTGAACAGGTTCCATTACAACAGCTGCGATTGTTTCTGGTGCTACTTCCGATATGAAGAAGTTCTTAAACTCTTCAATAATAAAATCATCATACTGCTCTTCCGTTAATCCCTCTGGGCGACGGTATTCGTATGGAAATGGCGCTTTATATACTTCTGGAGCAAAGGGACCAAACCCAAATTTATATGGCTTCACTTTACTTGTCATCGTCATTGTCATTAATGTACGCCCGTGGAAACCTTTAGAAAATGCGATAATACCAGGTCTCTTCGTATATTTACGAGCGATCTTCACCGCGTTCTCAACTGCTTCTGCACCACTATTTAAAAAGAGGACTTGCTTATCGAAACTTCCCGGTGCCAATGCCGCAAGCTTTTCCGCTAATTCAATATATGGCTCATACATCATGACATTAAATCCAGTATGAATGTATTGATCGACTTGTTTATGGAGCGCTTCTTTAACCGTTGGATGACAATGCCCTACGTTAATTGTCCCAATTGCTCCTGCAAAATCAATGTACTGATTACCATCAACATCCGTTACAAGAGCACCATTGGCAGATTGTACAAACGTTGGGATGCCGTTACTTACTCCTTTTGGTACTATATTTTGACGGCGTTCTAATAAAGATGCCGCTTTCGGTCCTGGAATTTGTTCATTTACTTTAGCAAATTTTTTTGTGTTCATTGCGTACCCCATCCTTTTCTTTACATTGTTTTCTCTTTTTATTGCAAAATGTATGCCAACTTTCTTTTCTAGCATTTATCCTATATTCTTTGTATCCAGGCATAAAAAATAAGTCTATAAAGACTCATTAAGAGTCTTTATAGACTTATTTTCCTTACACATTAGACTTTTCTTTCTCCCAGAAAAACTCACCCGATTGAGAAATAAACTCTCCAACAGAATCTAACACTAAATCAGCAAGTGGTTCTAATGTTGGACGGTCTCCCGTACCAGATAGCACCCCAATTGCATAGCAATCGCCATTTTTGGCTAAATGTAAATCAGTTGGCGTATCTCCAACAACCGCAACCTCACATGATTCTAAATTAAATTTCTCACAAAACACTTCTATAATCTTTTTATCTGGTTTTTGCGCAGGGAATGTATCCGAGGCTATAATATAATCAAAAAAGTTCTCCAACTTATATTGTTTTAAAAATAATTCTGTTGGTGCGAAATCATCTGCCGTGACAACCCCTAATATAAATCCTTTATCTTTTAATGCCTGTAACACTTTCGGTAAATCTGCTGTCATTTTCATATGCGAACGATGCTCATACATAAGGGAAAATAACTTCTCACTTACCCAATGGTGCATCTCTTCTTCTCTAGCAGACTCAATATAATTACAAAGCCCCTTCGCTACATCAAGGCTTGTTCCAGCAGCTATTGCACTCCTCGGATTAACAAATGCTCCCTCTACACCAATCTCTTCTAATAAGGTCTGCCCTATTGTACTTGGTAAATGATATAAACTTATACATTCAGCTACAAGTTCTTCAGCTACTTTTATCCATATTGAATGAAAATCCATTAATGTCCCATCTTTATCAAATAATATTGCTTTTACCTTCTCCATAGCATCCTACCTCTCGTTTCTTATCTCCTCCAGTGTATCAATAAAATATGGATGTAAAATAAAAGAATTGTAAAAATACCATAAAAATCAAACTAACTCCCAATTTACAATTCATTTTAACAAAGTAAAAAAGGATGCCTTTACAGGGCATCCTCTTGATGTTCAGGAACAAATAGTTCTAAACAATGATATATATTTTCGAATTCCATCGGTGCATCTCCACCATACTCACCATCTAAATTAATCATTAGTTTATCTGGTGAATGTACTTTAATTCGGTTCGCTTGTGTATATAACACTTTTGGATTATTAATATGTTCACCACGTTGTGCTTGTGTTGCTGCTTTAATTAAATCAGCGATAGAACCTTTTTTCAGTACTAATAGGTCAAATAACCCATCGTTAATAGATGCATACGGTGCTACCTTTTCAAATCCACCTACTGAACGAGTATTCGTAATTAAAAACATCGTAATTTCTTCTTGTAGTAACTTTCCATCATACTCAATTTCAACATATGTCGGATGCAATGATGGTAACATCTCGATACCTTTTAGGTAATAAGCAAGTTGTCCTAATACTGTCTTTAACTTACTCGGTACTTCGTATGTTAATTCTGTAATACGACCGCCACCAGCGATGTTAATAAAATATGTATCGTTCGCTCTACCAAGGTCTAATGGCACTGTTTTTCCTTCGCAAATAATATCTGCTGCCTCTTCAATAGAACGAGGTACACCAATTGCACGTGCAAAGTCATTTGTCGTTCCAACTGGAATAATTCCAAATTTCGGACGGAATTCATGCCCAACTAAACCGTTTACTACTTCATTTAATGTACCGTCGCCACCAGCCGCAATAACAACATCAAACTTACGATCCGCAGCTTGCCTCGCCGCCACAGTAGCGTCTCCAGGACCCGTTGTCGCATGACAAGATGTCTCATAGCCAGCTTGTTCTAATTTTTGTAATACTTCTGGTAAGCTCTTCTTAAATAGCTCACGCCCAGAAGTAGGATTATAAATAATTCTTGCTCGCTTCATCATTTATTAGCACAGGAAATTTCTTTATGTATCGAAAAAGAACATACTGAACTTCTATTCAGTATTCCCATGCCTACCTCCTCTCATCTTGCTATCCTTCTTTTATCCCGCTCAAACAGGCAGTAAGAACCCGATTCGTGTAGTCCATCAAAAGTAAATATTCATTTCAATGGTTTTTTATTTGACTCCAAAATTTATCCCGCTATTTGCGGGCAGTAAATGCCCAATTGGTGAGGGCTAATAATCAGCTTTGGATGAACCTCCTACTGATTAAAGTTTCACTTTATTTCTATCCATTCTTCCATAAAAATTTACATATAACGAATAATAACTATCTATTATTTCATGAGATGAAAAAAACCTCTATGTTTAGATTTATCATTATTCCCACCTTTTTGCAACTATCATACCATAGTTGCTATACAAACATTTTTCCACTTTTGACAGTTAATCAAACGTTTGTTTAAACGATTTTGTCTCATTTAAACAAACGTTTGATTAACCTAGAAAAACACCCATGTACGGGTGTTTTTCTGCTTAATCTTTAAAAGTCACTACTATTATCGCTTATTAATCTCTTCAAGTAAGATTTTGTTAACAAGTGGTGGATTTGCTTGTCCTTTTGTAGCTTTCATAATTTGACCAACTAAGAAGCCAATTGCACGGTCTTTACCGTTTTTAAAGTCTTCGATAGATTGCTCATTATTATCAAGAATTTCTGTTACAACTTTACGAAGTGTACCCTCGTCAGAAATTTGAACAAGACCTTTCGCTTTAACGATTTCTTCTGGGTCTCCACCTTTTTCAATTAATTCGTTAAATACTTTCTTCGCGATTTTAGAAGAAATTGTACCTTTTTCAATTAATTGAACCATTTTAGATAAACCAGCAGGCGTTAATGCAACGTCTTTTAATTCTTTTTGTTGTTTGTTTAAGTATGCAAGTACTTCACCCATTAACCAGTTCGATGTTAATTTCGCATCAGCACCGTCTGCAACAGTTGCTTCAAAGAAATCAGACATCTCTTTCGTTAATGTTAACACGTGTGCATCATAAGCTGGTAAGCCTAATTCTGCAACGTAGCGAGCTTTACGTGCATCTGGAAGTTCTGGAATAGAAGCTCGAACTGCTTCTTTCCACTCATCATCGATGTAAAGTTCAACTAAGTCTGGCTCCGGGAAGTAACGGTAATCGTCAGATCCTTCTTTCACACGCATTAAGATTGTTTTCTTTGTTGCTTCATCATAACGACGTGTTTCTTGTTGGATGATGCCACCAGATAACAGTTCTTTTTCTTGGCGCACTTGCTCATGCTCAAGACCTTTTTGTACGTAAGTGAATGAGTTTAAGTTTTTCAGTTCCGCTTTTGTACCGAACTTCTCTTGTCCAACTGGACGAAGAGAAATGTTCGCATCACAACGTAAGGAACCTTCTTCCATCTTACAATCAGATACACCGGTGTATTGAATGATTGATTTTAACTTCTCTAAGTATGCATATGCTTCTTCTGGCGTACGCATATCTGGCTCAGATACGATCTCGATTAAAGGCATACCTTGACGGTTGTAGTCTACTAATGAACCATCAGCTGTATGCGTTGATTTACCAGCATCTTCTTCTAAATGAAGACGTGTAATACCGATACGTTTCTTTTTACCGTCTACTTCGATTTCAATCCAACCATTTTCACCAATTGGCTTATCAAATTGAGAGATTTGGTAAGCTTTCGGGTTATCTGGATAGAAATAGTTTTTACGGTCAAACTTCGTTTCCGTTGCGATTTCACAGTTTAATGCCATTGCAGCTTTCATTGCAAAGTTAACTGCTTCTTTATTTAAAGTAGGAAGTACCCCTGGGTATCCTAAGTCAATTACACTTGTTTGTGTATTTGGCTCCGCTCCGAATTCTGTTGGACTCGCAGAGAAAATTTTCGAATTTGTTTTTAACTCAACGTGAACCTCTAAACCAATAATTGTTTCTAAATTCATCTATGCTCGCCTCCTTACAGACTTGCTTTTTTTGTATGATAGTCTGTTGCTTGCTCAAACGCATGTGCAACGCGGTAAATTGTCGCTTCATCGAAGTGTTTACCAATGATTTGTAAACCAAGTGGCATGTTGTTAGCACCGAATCCACATGGAACAGAAATCGCTGGAACACCCGCTAAGTTTACTGGGATTGTTAAAATGTCATTTGCATACATTGTCATTGGATCATCAACTTTTTCGCCCACTTTAAATGCCGGAGTTGGCGTTGTTGGTCCAATAATAACATCATAGTTAGCAAATACATTTTCAAAGTCGTTTTTAATTAATGTACGTACTTGTTGTGCTTTCTTGTAATATGCATCATAGTAACCAGAGCTAAGCGCAAATGTACCAAGCATAATACGACGTTTAACTTCATCACCGAAACCTTCACTACGTGTGTTTTTGTAAAGATCTAATAAGTTATTTACATTATCAGAACGAACACCGTAACGCACGCCATCAAAGCGTGAAAGGTTCGCAGATGCTTCAGAAGAAGATAGTAAGTAATACGTTGCTAGAGCGTATTTAGAGTGTGGAAGCGATACTTCCTCCCAAGTTGCGCCCATACCTTCTAATACTTTTAAAGCAGCTAGTACTGACTCATGAGCTTCTTCGCCAACACCTTCGCCTAAGTATTCTTTCGGTACAGCAATGCGTAAACCTTTAACATCGCCTGTTAAACCAGCTAAATAGTTTCCAACTTCAACGTTTGCAGAAGTTGCATCCATGCGGTCAATACCTGAAATAGCTTGTAATAAGTATGCATTGTCTTCTACTGTACGTGTAATCGGTCCGATTTGGTCAAGTGAAGATGCGAATGCTACTAATCCGTAACGAGATACGCGTCCATAAGTTGGTTTTAAACCTACAACACCGCAATATGCAGCTGGCTGACGGATAGAACCACCCGTATCAGAACCTAGAGAGAATAGTACTTCTCCTGCTGCTACAGCTGCTGCAGAACCACCACTAGATCCACCCGGAACGTAATCTAAGTTCCATGGGTTTTTCGTAGCGTAGAATCCTGAGTTTTCATTTGAAGAACCCATTGCGAACTCGTCCATGTTTAATTTACCGATTGTAATTGTGTCAGCAGCTTTTAGCTTTTGCACAACTGTCGCATCATAAATTGGATCGAAGTTTGCTAACATTTTGCTCGCACAAGTTGTACGAAGACCGTTAGTTACAATGTTATCTTTTACACCAATTGGCATACCGAATAATAAACCATTATCTTCAGCGCCGATTTTTGCATCTAATTCTTTCGCTTTTGCGCGTGCATTTTCTTCATCTAATGTAAGAAAAGCTTTTACGTTATCTTCAACATCCGCAATACGTTTGTAAGATTCTTCTACTAAATCCGTAACGGAAATTTCTTTGTTGTTTAACTTCTTATGTAACTCTGATACTGAATGATCAAATAATGACATCGAAATTCCCCTCCTCTATTCTAATACTGCTGGAACACGGATTTGATTATCTTTGTGATCCGGTGCATTTTTTAATACTTCTTCAACTGGTAAACCTTTTTCTGGTACATCTTCACGCATAACATTTTTCATAGTTAATACATGAGTTGTTGGTTTTACATCTGTTGTATCTAATTCATTTAACTGTTCTGCAAATGTAACAATTGCATCTAGTTGTTTTTGAAATTTTTCTGCTTCTTGATCAGTAATTGCAAGACGTGCTAAATGTGCTACGTGCTTTACATTCTCAACGGAAATTCTTGACACGGCTAGGCCACCTCCATAATATATCGTTCAATCTACAATACTATTGATGATACCAAATTTTCAGTACTTCAAGCAAGTCAACACAGAGTACTTACGCCATTTTTACATAAAAAAAGAAAGGCAAATGCCTTTCTTTACAATTTACTCTTTATCTAACGGTTTATTTTTCGGAAATCTCTCGTTATCTTCTTCATTATCACGAATTGTTTTTTGTAATACAAAACAAGACATCGTTAAAAATAATGTTCCAATTAAATAGTATCCTTTTACACTAAGCGTTTCATCTAACGTATAAATCCCAATTAGCATACCTGAAAGTGCACAAACAAATGAAGTCCATGCTAAAAACGTGAACGCTTGCGTATTACGTCTTCTCATCGTTCTCCCCCTCGTTAGCTGTATACCCATTATAGATAAGTATATTTACCATGATGGATTTTTATGTAAATTCTAGTTTTATATTTATAAATCTATCATAAAAGAATACTATTTTAAAGAAAGTTTTCTGCCTAATCTGAAAAAACAATTAAAATCATTGACAATTATTTCTATTCTACATAAAATAAAAATAAATATTACGAACCTCGAAATATACGGGAGTGGAATTAATTGTTGCAATATGAACATTTTTTAGACTTACTGCTAGATAACGCCAAGAAACTTTTCTATCCTGAAGAATGGGTAAGCCTAGATTTAACACTTTCTAAAACAGAAGTATTTTGTTTACTTTGGATGGAACGAAATACAGATATTACAATGACGAAAATTGCTGATCTTCTTGATATACCGATGAGTACAACAACGGGCGTTGTAAATCGCCTTGTAAAAAAGGGATATATTGAACGCTACCGTGATGAAAATGACCGACGTATTGTATTAATTCGGTTAACAGAAAACGGCGTAATGCTCGTTCAAGAATTAAAACAAAATGCGGCCCATTACTTTAGCTTAGTAACAGAAGCATTATCAGAAGAAGAAAAAGCATTCTTACTACAAATCTTCCAAAAAATCATGGATCACATCGCTACGTCACAGCAAAAAACAGAAGAAAAGATTTCTACACCTAAAATGAAAAACATTCCGATTGAATAAAACCCTATCTGGGTTTTTATTCAATCATTTACTTCGACACTCGTAATATTCGATATTCGAAACAAAGGGGATATGAATGATGAGAATTATCTTGTATACAGGTAAAGGCGGCGTAGGAAAAACTAGCATTTCAGCAGCAACAGCAATTCAAAGTGCGAAACAAGGATTAAAAACATTAGTAATGAGCACAGATCCTGCTCATAGTTTAGGAGATTCATTTGGTATAAAGCTATCTTCTGAGCCATTAGAAGTTCGTAAAAATTTGTGGGCACAAGAAATTAATACGATTTATGAGATGGAAAAAGGCTGGGGAAAATTACAGAAATATATTACACTACTCTTCACTTCCAAAGCAGCCGATGATATTACAACAGAAGAATTAACGATGTTTCCCGGTATGGAAGATTTAATTAGCCTACTTCGCGTACTCGATTATTATAAACAAAACACATATGATGTTATCATTATTGATTGTGCCCCAACAGGAGAAACATTAGCAATGCTAAGCTTTCCAGACATGCTCGGCTGGTGGATGGAAAAATTATTTCCTATTAAAAGAAAAGTTTTAAAAGTCGTTCGTCCTGTAGCTCAACCACTCCTTGGTGTCCCTCTTCCAACCGACGATATTATGGACGAATTAACAAGTACACTTGAACAGCTCGGAGAAATGAGAGATATTTTATCAAATCGAGAAGTAACAAGTATCCGCATCGTTGTAAATCCTGAAAAAATGGTCATTAAGGAAGCCCAGCGCAGCTTTACTTATTTGAATTTATACGATTATAACGTAGATGCCATTATGATTAACCGCGTCATCCCTAACACTGTCACCGATCCTTATTTTCAGGCATGGAAAGATGCACAGAAGAAATATAAAACATTAATTCAAGATAGTTTTCAACCCCTTCCTATTTACGAAGCTCCAATGTTTGAACAAGAAGTTGTTGGTTTGTCTATGTTAGAACGTGTAGGAGATTCTTTATTTAAAACTGATCATTCCCCTACAGAAGTGAAATTTAACGGGCGCACTCAATATGTAAAAAAGGATGGCGATGAGTATATTTTCGTTCTGTCCATTCCCTTCTCAAACAAAAGTGAACTTTCCTTAAATCAAAAAGGTGATGAACTTATTATTCGAGCGGGTTCTGTTAAACGGAACATCACGTTACCAAAAACATTAACACACCTTTCTATTCAAGGAGCAAAATTTGATGAAGATGTACTAAATATTCGGTTTGGAGGTATAGTCCATGCATGAGGAATTACTACGAAGGGTAATTCGTACAAAAGTAAAAGTCGGGATGCATATATTAGAAGAGCTACCTAATCCAATCCAGCAATCCGCTAAGCAAATATTAAATATTTTACAAGAGGAACTAGCTGCTTATTCGATAGAACGAGAGCATCATGAAGTTAATTTAAAAAATATCATAATTGATTAACTATCTCTGTATAGATGGCCTTTTTTTAGGCTTTCTATACTTTATTGGAGTGATGTAAATTGATGAAAAAACATTCCACTACTATACTCTGGATTATTCCCTTATTATTTTTCATTCATAACCTTGAAGAAGCTTTCCAAATGCCACAATACCTTGCTAATCAATTTTCAATCCGTCTTATAACTAGCCAACAATTTTTCATTGCCATTTCCGTATTAACAATCTTTGTATTACTTATCGTCTTTCTATATCAACTTAACTTCTTGTCTTCTATATGCTGGATTATTTTTATACAAGGGGCCATCTTCTTCAACTCTGTTCAACATATTATTTTGTTTTTCATTTATCGCTCCTATAACCCCGGCGTAATATCCGCATTTTTCATTACTCTCTTTTCTATTTTCTTTTTTTTATCAAAAAAACACTTAATTCATCAAAAGCAATTCGTAATTACACTCCTTTTCAGCTTATTTTCTTATCCCATTATAATTTGGATTACCTTACTACTCGCTAGCTGCTTTCAGTAATAAAAAAAGACCAGGAAAACTCCTGGTCTATTACTCTACTTAACAAACATTGGATTCTATATTATACAGAATTGGAAGGTACAGAATTAGGGTTTGTTTTGTTTGTTAAGTAGATTATATGTTGAACGAACTAACAGCGGAGGGGTTCCTTCTGTTAGTCCATTAAACCCAATGATTATTTTACGATTTTTTCAAGCTCCTCAAGTGAAAGATCTACTGAAATGGAACCATCATTTGTTTCTTTCTTAATTGCATCTGTTACTTCTTTTGAATGGTATAATTCAATTACTTTTTTCAGTGTTGGATCATCTTTATCTTTCGTACGAGCTGCGAAAATATTAATATAAGGCTTCGCATTTTCATTCTTTGGATCTTCTAAGAAAATAGGATCCTTCGCTGGATCTAATCCAGCTTGACCAGCAACACCGTTATTAATAACTGATGCCGCTACATCTTTTAACACACGAGGTGTTTGCTGTGCGATAACCGGTGTAATTTTTAATTTCTTCGGATTTTCAGCAATACCACTTGGATCTCCAAATAGACCAAAGTCTTTTTTAAGCTTTAATAATCCAGCTGCATCAAGAAGTTTTAATGCCCGTGCTTGGTTCGTTGGATCGTTTGGAATTGCAATTTCTGAACCATCTGGAATTTCATTTGCTTTCTTATATTTTTCAGAGTATAAACCCATTGGCGCAATTTGCGTTGTACCAACAGCTGTAATATCTAACTTATGCTCTTTTTTAAATTGCTCTAAGAAAGCAATATGCTGGAATGAGTTTAGTTCAATATCTCCATCAGCTAGCGCCTTATTTGGCGTTGTGTAATCAGAGAACTCAACCAGTTTAATTTTAATTCCTTCTTTTTCAGCTTTCCTCTTCAAAATTTCCCAAGCGTCTCCATCCGTTCCAGTTACACCAACGCGAACTACTTTTTCTTTAGCTCCTGCCCCTATGTCTCCACTTGAACAGCCACTTAACGCTGAAACTCCTACAATCGCTGATAATGCAAATGCTAAAATTTTCTTCATTTTCTTTTACCCTCTTCCTTTTTATAATCTGCGTAAAAAGACTTTCGCAAAGTAGTTTCCTAAATTTTGAGCTACCTGTACAAGAATGATAAGTAAAACGACCGTTACGAACATAACTGATGTATCAAAACGTTGATAACCATATGTCATCGCTAAATCACCAAGACCTCCACCACCGACAAGCCCAGCAACTGCAGAAAATTCAATTAAACCAACTGTCATAAATGTAACCCCTAAGATCAATGGCGCTAACGCTTCTGGCACAAGAATTTCAAAAACAATTCTAATTGGCGAAGCCCCCATTGCTTGAGCTGCTTCAATGACTCCCTTTGGAACAGAAACAAGATTTGTTTCAACCATTCTAGCAATGCCGATTGATGCAACTAACGTCATTGGGAAGATTGCTGCTGCTGTTCCAATCGTCGTTCCGATAACACTTCTTGTTAGTGGGCTTAAAGCTACTAAAAAGATAATGAATGGAACCGGACGAATTGTATTAATAATGATATTAAGAATAGAAAAGACCCATTTATTTTCCAAAAAGTTTCCTTTTCTCGTTACATATAATAGTAAACCTAGGGGTATACCAAGAATTGTAGCGAATATAAGGGTTACAATTACCATTAAGAGGGTATCCCCCGTCGCATCTAGTATGCGCGGCCAAAATATACTCCAATCAACTCGCATGAGCTTCTACCTCCTTCAGCTGCACTTGCAGTCTTAGATGTTGTAATGCTTTTTGAATTTCCCTCTGCTCACCTTGCAACTCTACAAGAAGATTTCCAAATAGCACATTTTGAAGTTCAATAATATTTCCGTACAGTACATTTACATCGACGTTATAGTTTTTTGCGATATATGATAGTACCGGCTGTCCTGTCTCCTCACCAGTAAATGTTAGACGATAAATTTGACCACCATTTTGAATTTTCGCTAGAACACTTTCCGGTAAATGATCATTAATGACAGAACGTACAAAGTTTTGAGTCGTCTTTGTTTTTGGTTGCGTGAAAACATCAAACAGTTTTCCTTCTTCAATAACTTTTCCTTTCTCCATTACAGCTACACGGTGACAAATTTCTTTCACAACATGCATTTCATGTGTAATAAGAAGAATTGTTAAATTGTATTCTCTATTTACTTTCTTTAATAAGTTTAGAATTTCTGTCGTTGTTTCTGGATCTAAGGCTGATGTTGCCTCATCACATATAAGAATATCTGGCGATGTCGCAAGTGCTCTAGCAATGCCCACACGCTGCTTTTGTCCACCTGATAGCTGCTCTGGGTAATAGTTTGCTTTATCTTCTAACCCTACAAACTTCAGCAGTTCATTTACTCTTTCTTTTATCTCATTCTTTGGTACTTTCGCTAACTTTAATGGATAAGCAATATTTCCAAATACTGTTCTTGAATTAAATAAATTAAAACTTTGAAAAATCATTCCAATTCTTTGTCTCAGTTTACGTAATTCTTTCGTCGATAATGATGTAATATCTTTATCATCTATTGAAATCGTTCCTGCCGTCGGTCTCTCTAACATATTTACTAAGCGTAATAACGTACTCTTTCCAGCGCCACTAAAACCAATAATGCCAAAAATTTCGCCTTTCTCAACTGATAATGTTACATCCTCCACCGCATGAACAGATTGCCCAGCTGATTCATACACTTTACTTACATTGTTAAAAGAAATCATTTTTTCCCCTCCTATATGCTGTAAAAACTTGAAGCAGAGCTTTCGAGGTAAAATAAAAAGTGCCCTCCTTCTTATCAACCATAAAGATAAGAAGGAGAGCACTTATATGTACTCGTTCACATCTTCTCATCTTCCAAGCCTTTATATGGCTTGCTGGAGTTAGCACGGTATTAAAAAAACCCGTTGCTGAGGTATCGTAGGGCCAGTCCCTCCACCTCTCTGGATAAGAATGTATCGATTTAATTGTCGTTTAATTAATTCTCATTATAGAACTCAGAATAATAAGAGTCAATACATTTTTTAGAAAAATATTAATTATTCCTTTATTAAAATTTTCAGATGAGAATTCATGAGAAAATAGTAACTTTCAAGGTTATTTAAAATTCTTTTTCCTCATATTTTTAAACAGGAGAATCCTCTCTACGAATTGAATAAATTTATTTGAATATGAAACTCGGAGGAAGATAAATATATGAAAACAGCTCTTTTACTCGTCGATATTCAAAACGATTATTTTCCAAATGGAAAGATGGAATTGCGTAATCCAGTAGAAGCAAGCGAATATGCTAATCAGTTATTACAACACTTTAGAACAAACAACGAACCTATTTTTCATATCCAACACGTAGCTATAAAAGATGACGCTACTTTTTTCCTACCTAATACAGAAGGTGTACATATTCACGAAAGCGTACGTCCACTTAGAGAAGAAACAGTTATAGTCAAACATTATCCAAATAGCTTCCGAGAAACTAATCTTCTAGAGCAATTAAAACGTTTAGATATTGAACATGTCGTTGTATGCGGGATGATGACTCATATGTGTATTGATGCTACAGTAAGGGCTGCATTCGATTTTGACTTTCAATGTACCGTTATACATGATGCTTGTGCTACAAAAGACCTTTCTTTTAAGAACGCTACTATACCAGCTGTTTATATTCACAATACAATTTTAGCTAGTTTAAATGGTGTATATGCAAATGTAATAAGCACGAAAGAATTTTTAGCTACATAAAAAAACACTCCTTTCAGTGAGCAAAACCGAAAGGAGTGTTCCTTGTCGAACCATAGATTTTCTTTCAAATTGTATTATACAGGAAATTCTCAAAATGAATACTAAAAAAAATGACTAATAAGTCAACTTTTCTCATCATTTTATTTCTGTTCACATGTTTATCCCGCTATTAATAGGTTTTAGCTCATTCCTTTCGAACGATAGTAATATATAGGATTTCAATTTTAAAAGGAGCTCTTCACATTCTGTGAAGAGCTCCTCTACTATTTCTTATAAAGTTTCAGAAGTAGTTTTTGCTTGCATGTGAAGTGCTAAGTAATCAGGTCCACCAGCTTTAGAGTCTGTACCAGACATGTTAAAGCCACCGAATGGTTGGTATCCTACGATTGCACCAGTACATCCACGGTTGAAGTATAAGTTACCTACGTGGAAGTCTTCACGTGCTTTTTCAATATGGTCACGGTTGTTAGAGATAACTGCTCCTGTTAAACCGTATTCTGTATTGTTTGCAATTGCAAGTGCATGATCGAAGTCTTTCGCTTTACAGAATGCTACTACTGGTCCGAAGATTTCTTCTTTCATTAAGCGAGCATCTTCTGCAACGTCAGCAACGATTGTTGGTTGGATGAACCAGCCTTTAGAATCGTCTCCTTCGCCACCTGCTAAGATTCTACCTTCTTCTTTACCAATTGCAACATAGCTCATTACTTTATCGAATGCAGCTTGGTCATTAACAGGACCCATGTTTGTACCTAATACTGCTGGGTTAGCAACTGTTAATTCTTTTGTTAATTCAACAGCACGATTTAATACGTGATCGTATACATCTTCATGGATTACTGCACGAGAACATGCAGAACATTTTTGTCCTGAGAATCCGAATGCTGATGCAACGATAGACTTAGCTGCTAATTCAAGATCTGCTTCTTTATCAACAACGATTGTATCTTTACCGCCCATTTCAGCGATAACGCGTTTTAACCAAATTTGTCCTGGGTTTACTTTCGCTGCACGCTCATAGATACGGATACCTACATCACGAGATCCCGTGAAGCTTACGAAACGTGTACGAGGATGATCTACTAAGTAGTCACCAACTTCAGAACCGTTACCTGGAACGAAGTTTACTACGCCAGCTGGTAAGCCAGCTTCTTCCAATACTTCCATAAATTTCGCTGCTACTACAGGAGTTGTACTAGCTGGTTTTAGTAATACTGTGTTACCAGAAACTAAAGCAGCTGTTGTCATACCTGCCATAATTGCGAATGGGAAGTTCCAAGGAGAAATGATAACACCTACTCCTAATGGAATGTAAGAGAAACGATTATATTCAATTGGACGGCTTTCTACTGGAATACCGTCTTTTAATTTTAACATTTGACGACCATAATATTCCATAAAGTCGATTGCTTCTGCTGTATCAGCATCTGCCTCATTCCATGGCTTACCTGCTTCTTTTACAAGAATAGCAGAGAATTCATGTTTTCTGCGACGAACGATTGCTGCAGCACGGAATAAAATGTCTGCACGCATTTCTGGCTTTGATTTTCTCCAAGTTTGGAATGTTTCATCCGCTACTTGCATTGCTTTTTCAGCTAACTCACGGCTTGCTTTTGAAACACGACCAACAAGTTCCTCTTTATTTGCAGGGTTTACAGAAACAATTTTGTCTTCTGTAGTGATTTTTTCTCCCCCAATAATTAATGGATAGTCTTGTCCAAGATAAGATTCTACTTTCTTTAAACCTTCTTCAAACGCTAATTTGTTAGCCTCCACTGAAAAATCTGTAAATGGCTCATGTTTGTATGCTACTACCATTCTTTTTAGCCTCCCCTTAGAAAAACGTTTACATTTTACAACATTATTCTACACGATAATTTAGATTTATTCAAATATTCCTAGACTTATATTTTAAAAATTAATAAATTTTTAAAATATAATAAAAAAAGAGATCCATACATGGGTATGAATCTACAAAATATGAGTATATTCCAAAACATTTTTTCCAATCAATAATATGGTAACTAATAAAAATAAAGTCCTCACATATCCAACGCCTTTTTGAACCGCAAACTTCGATCCAAAATAAGCACCTAAGATCATTGATAATCCCATGATAATACCGTATTCAAAATGAATTATGTCTAAAAATAAAAAAGTAATTAAAGATACAATATTACTAACAAAATTCAAAAGTTTTCCAGATGCTGCTGCTTGAATAAAATCCAAGCCAATTAATAAAAATGCAAAAATTAAAAACGACCCTGTCCCTGGTCCAAAAAATCCATCATAAAATCCTATCATTAAAATAACAAAGAAAAATATTAATGTTTTTCTTTGCGTCATCTTCTTATAGGTAGACACACTTCCCCAATTCTTTTTTGCAATAATATAAATAGAAATAAATACCAACATTACAAGTACTAATGGGCGTAAAATATCCGATGGAATAAATTTTACTACTAAAGCGCCTGCCACAGCTCCAACAATAGTTAACGGTATTAACTTTCCTACAATTTTAAAATCAACTTTTCCTGATCGAATGAAATACATCGCACTCGTAAATGTCCCCATTGTTGCCGCTAATTTATTCGTTGCAATTGCCGAAGCTGGCGATAGGCCAACAAACATAAGTGCAGGAAGCGAAATTAACCCTCCTCCTCCAACAACGGAATCAATAAAAGCTGCTAAAAAACCGAATGCAATTAATAAAATAATGACTTGAAAACTTAATTCGTCCATGAGCTTTACCCCTTACCCCTATTTTTTACAACATTTTAAATTATAACAAAATTACATAAGAAAAAAAGCTGTTCCATAGAGGAACAGCCTTCATATTTAATCTAAAATTTTCACAAGTGGTTCATCTTTTTTTGCTTCACGTATAATAATAGCTTCTGGGCGTTCTACAGATTTAATCGTTACTTGTACTTTCATATAATTCGGGAAGTATTCCATAACAAGCCCTGCCACATATTGTGTAAAACCAACTATTTCAGCTTTTCCATTAAACTGGACAGGAATATCAAGCTTCATTTCTCTTAATTCATCATCTCTATACATACCAGTACCAATAACAGCTGTATAGTCTCCTTGGAAATAATCGCTTAGTTTTGCCTTAAAGTTGGATACTCTTGCAAGATCTTCACGTTTATTATCTGTTTTCGCTTGCTCTGATGGGAACAAATAATATTTTTCATTAATTTGTTTCCAATCTTCAACCGTTTCACTACCTTTTTCGACATTTGCATAAGAAACAAAATTACCTGGCACGAGCGAAGACTTTGGAGCTTGGCGATAAATCGCAAATGTTATCGGAATATTTTTTGTTTCAGGTTCTTTTTGATGTATGACTTTCAAAATTTCTTGCGCCATTTTTTTCCCTTCAGCTAACATCTTTTCATCTGGGATTGCAGCTTCACGTGGGTAACCATGCTCTTCGTTAAAATATTGAACAGAATTCATCGCTAATCCAACTACCATACCAACACGTTCCTCGCCATTATCGCCTTTTTTCACATAATAATCATGCTCTAAAATATTTGAAATATATATTGGATTTTTTTTATTTTTCACTTCTAGTGATTCGGATCCTGTTCCTAATGCAGGATTTAATCCTATATTAGGAAATTTAACTGCATCTTTTTTTAATTTTTCCTCTAGTTCCTTTTGTTCAGCATCTGTACGTTTTCTTTTAACAAGCATCTGTATAGTTTGAGTATCTAGAGCTTTTCCGCCTTTTAAAAAATTATCTTTCGTACTAAATGATTCTTTTGCAATTCGCATTAATCCTGTTTCAAATTCATCTATATCAAGGCGACTATTTAACCCTTGCACCACTAAACCACGTGCCTTTCCACCATCAAATGGAATAGTCGTCTTATAATATTCATCCGAAATAGCGTATTTTGGAACAACTGATTGTTCTTTTGCTTTCCCCGATTTCCCAGCCACTTTTTCATCTTTGTCGGCACCTGCACTACACCCACTTACAAGTAGGCCAAGGCTTAATACCGCTAATGCTATTTTTTTCATGGTAAGTTTGCACCTCTTACTTATTTAGCTCTTGTAAGAACCTCTCTTCATTCCAAACCTCAACATTATGTTTCTCCGCTTGTGCTAATTTCGAACCAGCTGCTTCACCTGCAACAACCAAATCCGTACTCTTACTAACACTTCCTGTTACTTTTCCACCTAATGCCTCAATCTTCTTCTTCGCTTCACTTCGTCCCATAACTTCTAGCTTACCTGTTAAAACAACCGTTTTTCCTGCGAAGTAAGATTCAACATTTTGTAAATCTGCAATTTTTATACCTTTGTATGTCATATTCACGCCATACTCTTTAAACTGCTGTAATAACTCTAATACATCTTCATTATCAAAATATGTCACAACAGATTGAGCCATTTTTTCGCCAATTTCATTAATTGCTTTTAGTTCTTCTTCCGTTGCTTTTACAAGCTCATCCATCGTTTCAAAGTGCTCTGCAAATGTACGTGCTGCTTTCGCTCCAACGTGGCGAATTCCAAGACCAAATAATAATCGCTCTAACGAGTTTTCTTTAGAATTTTCAATTGCTTGTATTAAGTTTGTTGCTGATTTTTCACCAAAACGTTCTAACTGTAATAATTGCTCTTTCGTCAATGCATATAAATCAGCAAATGTACGAATGTAATCAGCATCAAAGAGTTGTGTAATGACACGTTCTCCAAGTCCATCAATATTCATTGCATTTCTTGAAACGAAATGGATTAACCCTTCTCGAATTTGAGCAGGACAAGTTGGATTTATACAACGAAGTGCTACTTCTTCTTCTAAACGAACAAGTTCACTCTCACATGCTGGACAATGAGTTGGCATGCGGTATTCTTCTTCCTCACCAGTACGCTTATCAAAAATAACGTTCACAACTTCAGGAATAATATCTCCAGCCTTCTTCACAACAACGTAGTCACCAATTCGAATGTCTTTTTCGCGAATTAAATCTTCGTTATGTAAAGAAGCACGACGAACAATCGTACCAGCAACTCTCACTGGCTCTAGTTCTGCAGTCGGTGTTACAACCCCTGTTCGGCCAACACTTAATTCAATGCCTGTTAATCTCGTTACAACTTCTTCAGCCGGAAATTTATAAGCAATCGCCCACCTTGGACTCTTCGCTGTAGTTCCTAGACTTTCTTGAAGAGCAACATCATCTACTTTTATAACGATTCCATCAATCTCATAATCAAGATGCGGACGTTTTTCTTGCCATTCTTCTACATAAGCTATAACTTCTTCAATTGTTTCACATGTACGGCGATTTGGATTTGTCTTAAATCCAAGTTCACCTAAGAAATCCAGCGATTCACTATGTGATGAAATTGTTTTTTCTTCTACATTCGCAAGACCATACACAAACATAGATAAGTTACGCTTCGCTGCAATTTTCGGATCAAGTTGACGTATTGAACCTGCTGCTGCATTACGCGGATTCGCAAATACATCTTCTCCATTTTGCTCTTTTTCTTCATTTAGTTTAACGAATGAACGCTTCGGCATATAAGCTTCGCCTCGTGCTTCTAACGTTACTTCTTCATTTAAACGAAGTGGGATAGCTTTAATCGTTTTTAAATTTTGAGTAATATCTTCACCCGTTACACCATCACCACGTGTCGCCCCTTGAATGAAGCGTCCTTTTTCATAATGAAGCGAAACGGCAAGCCCGTCAATTTTTAATTCACATATATATCTTACATTTGCACCATCAATTCCTTGACGTACTCTTCTGTCGAAATCACGTAAATCTCCTTCGTTAAATGCATTTCCTAAACTTAACATTGGTGACTTATGTGTTACTTTTTCAAATATATCAAGAACAGTTCCCCCAACGCGAACGGAGGGAGAATCTTCACTCATAAACTCTGGGTTCTCTGCTTCTAATTTTATAAGCTCCTGCATATTACGGTCATATTCCGCATCAGAAACAGAAGGATTGTCTAATACGTGATATTGATAGTTAAATGTATTTAACAAATCACGTAATTCTTCTATACGTTTTTTTGCTATCTCTTTTGACATATCCTCATTCCTTTCTATTGTTTCGTCACAGGTGCAAATTTTGCTAACAAACGTTTAACACCAATCGGGCTTGGGAACGCAATATCTAATTCTTTTGCATCACCTTCACCTTTTACACTTACAACTGTACCGATTCCCCATTTTTGGTGGGAAGCTTTATCGCCTACTGCCCAGCCAATTTGCTCACCGCCTGTCGTCTTAGCAGCAGGACGCACGAAAGCTGAACGAGAGCGTGTTGTGGTTGTGGTTGTCGTTGTCATTTTACTGCTACTTGCTGTTCTGCCTTTTGCACCAAACGAATTTTCACGCTTCGGCGCTGTTTCATTTAATGATTCCACTAGTTCTGTCGGGATTTCTGTAATGAAGCGAGACGCAGCGTTCATACTTGTTCTACCAAATAAAGTACGCATTTGCGCGTTAGATAAATATAGCTCTTCTTCTGCACGAGTAATACCTACATAAGCAAGACGACGTTCTTCTTGCATTTCATCCTCTTCCATAAGAGAACGAGTATGAGGGAATATCCCTTCCTCTAAACCAACAATAAAGACAACCGGGAACTCTAATCCTTTCGCTGAGTGCATCGTCATTAAGATAACTTCTTCACCAGCAGTTGGGTCTTCATCTACACGATCAATATCAGCAACAAGTGCTAAATCTGTTAAGAATGCAACAAGACTCTTATCTTCGCTTTGAGATTCAAATGTTTGCGTAACAGATAAGAACTCGTCTAAGTTTTCTAAACGACCTTCCGCTTCTAAAGAACGCTCATTTTTCAACATATCGCGATAGCCTGTTTTTTCAATAACTTCTTCTACTAATTCTGTAACAGATAAATACTCTTGCATATTTACCCAGTTGTGTAATAAACTTGCGAATTCTTTTACTGCCTTTGTAATTTTTGCACTTACTCCAACATGCTCAATCTCATCAAATACAGCAGTTAATGAAATTCCGTTTTGCACACCATAATTAATAATTTTATCAATAGAAGTCGCACCAATACCACGCTTTGGCATGTTAATAATACGTGCAAAACTAATTTCATCATCTGGATTACCGATTAAACGTAAGTACGCCAAAATATCTTTAATCTCTTTACGATCGTAGAACTTAGTACCCCCCACAATTTTGTACGGAATGTTAGATTTAAGGAAAATCTCCTCGACCATACGAGACTGAGCATTCGTACGATATAGCACTGCAAAATCAGTATATTTTCGTTTCCCCATTTGAATATCGTCGCGAATTTTTTTTGCAACAAAATACGCTTCGTCCTTTTCAGTTGCGGCACGATAATACGAGATTTTACTTCCAACTTGATTGTCTGTCCATAATTTCTTCGGCTTACGATTCGTATTTTTTTCAATAACAGCATTCGCTGCATTTAAAATATTTTGTGACGAACGATAGTTTTGTTCTAATAAAATTACTTGTGCATTCTCATAGTCTTTTTCGAATGACAAAATGTTAGAAATATCTGCACCACGCCAGCGATAAATAGACTGGTCAGAGTCACCTACAACGCAAAGATTTTTAAAACGCGCTGCCAAATGTTTAACAAGAAGATATTGTGCTTTGTTCGTATCTTGATACTCATCAACATGAATATATTGGAACTTACGCTGATAAAACTCTAATACTTCTGGAACACGTTCAAATAGCTGAATCGTCGTCATAATTAAATCATCAAAGTCTAATGAATTATTTTTCAAAAGACGTTTTTGATACTCTGTGTATACATCGCTCGTTAATTTTTCATATGGATCAGCCATTGTAATTTTTTTTGCATATTTATCCGCAGATAACAGTTCATTTTTCGCATTACTAATACCCGCTAAAATAGAGCGCGGCTCAAATTTCTTCGGATCAACATTGCGCTCTTTCATAATTTTTTTGACTACAGTTAGCTGATCACCTGAATCTAAGATTGTAAAGTTACGATTAATACCAATACGATCGATATCGCGTCGTAAAATACGTACACACATAGAGTGGAACGTCGAAATCCAAATATCTTCTGCTTCTGGTCCCACAAGTGTATCAATACGCTCACGCATTTCACGAGCTGCTTTATTTGTGAAGGTAATAGCTAGTACATTCCATGGTGCTACACCTTTTTCACCAAGTAAATACGCAATACGATGTGTTAACACACGTGTCTTACCACTACCTGCACCTGCCATTAGTAGAAGTGGTCCATTCGTTGTTTGTACTGCTTTTTGTTGCTGTGGATTTAAACCGTTTAATAACTTATCTGTCATACTCATATACGCCTGCACCTACTCTCCTTTTACTGCTTTAACTGTTTTTAACGCCGATTTTATATCATCATAAATAATATTTCCAACAACTACTGTATCAGCATATTGTGCCATTTCTTTCGCCTGTTCTGCATTAGAAATACCACCGCCATAGTATAACTTAGCTTGTTTCAATTCTGCTTTTACATTTTTAACAAGTTCAACATCTCCATACGTACCGCTATATTCTAAATAAAATATCGGTAAATGTAATAACTTGTCTGCTAAACGAGCATATGCAATAACGTCATCTTCTGTTAAATCACATTTCGCTTCTGTAAGCTGGGCTACTTTCGCTTCTGGATTTAAAACACAATACCCTTCCATAAAAATTTCGTCCCAGTCCATAATATCCCCAAATTCTTTCAATGCCTCATGATGAACACCTGTTATCCATTCTACTTTTCGGCTATTTAAAACACTTGGGATGTAATAAAAATCAAATCCTGGTGTAATTGCTTCTACATCAGAAACCTCTAATACACAAGGAACTGCATATCTACGAATGCTAACTAGCATGTGTAATACGTTATCAATTGTAACTCCATCACTTCCGCCTACAATAACCGCATCAGTTCCAGACTCACAAATCATTTCTAAATGTTCATCGCTTAACTCCTTATTTGGATCAAGCTTAAATACATGTTTCCATCCGGAAATATCGTACATGAAAACACCCTTTCTTTTCTCTAGTTATATATATTTCTGTTCAAAATAACAGTTTATTTTCATCATTATTGTTTTAACTTCATCTTAAATATTTGTTTAAAACGGAGAATTAAGTTTGGAATTACCTCTTCCATATTTTTTAAACTAGAGGATTTAATTTTGAAGTTCCTTTTATGCATTCTTTCATTATAACAAAAAAAGTTACTTACACACACGCACATTCCAACATCTTTTTCCACGTCAAATGTTGGATTACATATCCCAAAAATCAAACGGGATACTAATAAAAGAAATAGTATTATCTATTTCAACTTTCATAAAAAGGAGTGTTTTTCTAATGAAGCAAAATATCGGGACAATAAACGCTCTAATTCGAATTACACTTGGGCTTGTCCTCTTCGGATGTAGTGCAACTAAACTTGTACGCAAGCCGTGGTGCACTTGGTCTAACATTTTTCTATGGATTGGTGCAATGAAAGTTGCAGAAGGAATTGTTCGTTTCTGCCCTGTTGTTGAAATGTGGAAATTCGGAAAATACATGAATATGGGGGCATTTAAAATGCCTAGCATGAATTTTGCTAAAAAAGGACATGCTAAAGAAGAAGTGAATCAAACTTCCACTCATGACAAGCCAGAGTCAAAAGGAAGTTATGACGCTTCTGACAAAGAGATTGAGTCAGCGATTGAAGATATAATCCTGGCAAAACCGCTTTGAATCATTTGTCACGATGCAAGATGCTCTCAAAGGGACTTAGCTGCTGCAGTGGGCGGTTAAGTCTTCTTTATTTTATCATAAAACAGAACGTATATTCTCTTTTTCAACCTTAAAATGTATATAAAAGATATCAATCAATAAAATTCAGAAAATTAGATACATACCTCTTGCTTAAAATGATATAAAAGTGATATCATTTTTATATCAGGAGGCGATCATATGAAAGAAAAACAAGTATTTTATGTAAATGGTTTTCTCGGTATTATTGGAATTTTGATTTTAGCTGCTATCGGTGTATTTTTCCTTGCACAAGAAATTTTCATAGGAGCGGCACTAACTATTATATTAGCCGCAGTTCTCGCTACAGGTATCGGTATTGTTCAACCGAATCAAGCGAAGGTTATTACGTTCTTCGGTAATTATTTAGGAACAATTCGTCAAAACGGTTTATTTTTAACGATTCCGTTCGCATTCCGTCAAACTGTATCTTTACGTGTTGAAAACTTTAACAGTAAAAAATTAAAAGTAAATGACGTTGATGGAAATCCAATTGAAATTGCAGCTGTTATCGTATATAAAGTTGTTGATTCTGCAAAAGCGATGTTTGGTGTTGAACATTATGATCGATTTGTAGAAATTCAAAGCGAAACGGCAATCCGCCATGTTGCAACAAAATATCCTTATGACAATTTCCAAGATGAAACCTGCGTTACGTTACGCGGAAATACTGAAGAAATCTCTGAAGAATTAAAACGTGAGTTAGAAGCACGTCTTGAAATTGCTGGTGTAGAAGTATTAGAAACTCGTTTAACGCACTTAGCTTACGCAACAGAAATTGCCCATGCAATGCTACAACGCCAGCAAGCAAAAGCAGTATTAGCTGCTAGAAAAGAAATTGTTGAAGGCGCTGTGAAGATGGCAAAAGATTCCATCCATATGTTAGATGAAGAAGGCGTACTAGAACTCGATGACGAGCGTAAAGCAAATATGGTAAACAACTTATTAGTTGCCATCGTTTCAGATAAAGGTGCGCAGCCAGTTATTAATACAGGAAGCCTATACTAAGGACTATAAGTAATTATGGCTAAAAAGAAAAGCTTTCCATTACGTATTGATCCTGAATTACACGCAGTCATCGAAAAATGGGCAAATGATGAATTTCGTAGCGTCAATGCACACATCGAGTATTTACTTCGAGAAATGGCAAAGCAAAAAGGGAAATTAAAAAAAGATAAAGATGCATAAAAATCCCGCTGATTCCTCAGCGGGATTTTTACATATTAACTTTTCGTCATCTCATGCCCAATTGCACGATATCCTATATCACTTCGATAAAATAGACCATCACTCTCAATTTTACCGATTTCTTTATATACTTTATCTTTTGCTTCTTGTAAACTATTTGCCTTACAAGCAACAAATAATACACGGCCACCGTTCGTTACAAAGTCCCCATGTTTCATTGCTGTACCTGCATGGAAAACAATCACATCTTGCAGTGCATCTAGTCCGCTAATAATATCACCTTTTTTATATGCTTCTGGATATCCTTTAGAAGCAAGTACAACACCGATTACCGCTTCTTCTGACCATTGTAACGTTAGTTCACTTTCATCTAATACAGCGTTACATACATCAACTAAATCGTTTTCTAATCGAGGTAATACAACTTCTGTTTCAGGATCACCGAAGCGTGCATTAAATTCAATTACCTTCGGACCATCATTTGTTAAAATAAGACCTGCGTATAAAATACCTGTAAACGAACGGTTTTCTTCAATCATCGCCTTAGCAGTTGGATGCAATACGGTTTGAATCGCTTCTTGAACTGCTGATTCTGGAATTTGTGGTACTGGAGAATATGCACCCATTCCGCCCGTATTTGGACCTTTATCACCATCAAAAGCTCTTTTATGATCTTGGGCGATTACCATTGGATGTACAGTTGTTCCATTCACGAATGCCATTAATGAAAATTCTTGTCCATCTAAAAACTCTTCAATAACGACCTTCTTACTTGCCGCGCCGAATTTCACATCTTGTAGCATTTCTTTCACAGCTTGTAATGCCTCTTCAAGCGTCATTGCTACCGTTACCCCTTTACCCGCAGCTAGGCCGTCAGCTTTAATAACGATTGGTGCACCAACTTTTTGAATGTACTGTACTGCTTCTTCATAATCTGTAAAAGTTTCGTACGCCGCAGTTGGAATATCATACTTTTTCATAAGCTCTTTTGTAAAAGCTTTACTACCTTCAATAACAGCAGCCGCTTTATTCGGACCAAATACACGAAGTCCCTCTTCTTTAAAACGATCAACAATTCCATTCATAAGCGGAATTTCTGGTCCAACGAAAGTTAACTCGACATAATTCTCTTTTGCAAATAAAACTAATGCATCAAAATCATTTTCATCAATGTCAACTGGTGTTGCAACATCTCGCATACCTTCATTACCTGGTGCTACATATACCTTTTCTACTTTTTCAGATTGTGCAAACTTCCAAGCTAAAGCATGCTCACGCCCACCGCGGCCAATTACTAAAACATTCATATTTCATCCCCCAATAATTAAATAAGTACAAACTAGAAGCTATGCTCCTAGTTTGCTTTTTCATATCAATAAAAGGTTATCTCAATCGGATTTTTAAACATCCTCTATTAGTGTTTGAAATGACGTACGCCAGTGAACACCATAGCAATCCCATAAGTATCTGCCACTTTAATAGAATCTTCATCACGGATTGATCCACCCGGTTGAATGATTGCTGTAATTCCTGCTTTTGCTGCTTCTTCTAATGTATCTGGCATTGGGAAGAAAGCATCAGATGCAAGCGCGCTACCTTGTGCTTTTTCACCAGCTTGTGTAATTGCGATTTTTGCAGAACCTACACGGTTCATCTGTCCCGCACCGACACCAATCGTCATGTCATCTTTCGCTAAAACAATTGCGTTTGATTTCACATGTTTTACAACTTTCCAAGCTAGTTTTAAATCTTTCCATTCTTGCTCTGAAGGTTCACGTTTCGTTGGAATTGAAATTGTACTTTCATCTAATGATAACGTATCTTCCTCTTGAACTAGAAGTCCACCTTGTACAGAAGTTAGTTTTTTGCTTGCACTTGTCGCTTTTTCAATATTTATAGTTAATAAACGTAAGTTCTTCTTACTTTGCAACACTTCTAAAGCTTCTTGCGAGAACGAAGGTGCGATAACAATTTCTAAGAAAATTTCATGTAACTTTTCTGCTGTAGCTTTATCAATTTCACGATTTGCTGCAATAATACCGCCGAAGATTGATACCGGATCTGCTTCATAAGCACGAGTATATGCTGCGTGAATATCAGTTCCTACTCCAACACCACATGGATTCATATGTTTTACTGCTACTACTGCTGGTTCTGTAAATTCTTTTACGATGCTAAGCGCTGCGTCTGCATCATTAATATTGTTATACGATAATTCCTTACCGTGTAATTGTTCTGCGTATGCAACAGAAGAAGTTGCTGCGAATGGCGCTTTATAGAAAGTTGCTTTTTGATGTGGGTTCTCGCCATAACGTAAGTCTTGCTTTTTCTCAAATGTCACAGTTAATGTTTCTGGACTTTCTTCACCCATTTGCTCTGTTAAGTAGTTAGAAATTAACGCATCATACGCTGCTGTATGACGGAATACTTTCGCTGCTAATTTACGTTTCGTTTCTTCTTTTACTTCACCGTCTTCTTTCAGTTCTGCTAATACAACATCGTAATCTACTGGATCTACAATTACCGATACAAATTTATGATTTTTCGCAGCAGAGCGAATCATTGTCGGGCCACCGATATCAATATTTTCAATTGCATCAGCAAATGTTACATCAGGCTTAGCGATTGTTTCTTTAAATGGGTATAAGTTAACAACAACAAAGTCAATTGGCTCTATACCTAACTCATTCATTTGTGTTACATGTGTTTCATTATCACGAACTGCTAATAGACCACCATGAATATTTGGATGTAATGTTTTCACACGGCCATCCATAATTTCAGGGAAACCAGTTACTTCAGAAATACCAATTACTTGTAAACCGTTTTCTTCTAGTAACTTTTTCGTACCACCTGTTGAAATAACTTCAATCCCTTGTTCTAGTAACCCTTTAACAAATTCTACTACTCCTGTTTTATCTGAAACACTTACTAATGCACGCTTTTTCATTTATCCTTCACCCCTGGTTGTATGTTAGTTAACAGTTGACTCTTTCACAGACTGAATAATTTGATTCACTGTATTTACGTATAATTTATGTTCAACTTGTTGAATTTTCTTTTGTAAGCTTTCTCTCGTATCCCCTTCAGAAACAACCACTGCTTCTTGCGCAATAATTGGCCCTGTATCCATACCTGCATCTACATAATGAATTGTTACTCCAGTTACTTTCACACCTGCTTCTAACGCTTGACCGACAGCATCTTTACCCGGAAAGCTCGGTAGTAATGATGGATGAATATTAATAATCTTCCCGCCGTATGCTTCTAGTAACGTCGGCCCGATTAAACGCATATATCCAGCTAAAATAACATAATCAATTTCATATTCTTCTAGCTTCTTTAATATCTCTTTTTCAAACACTTCTTTTGACTCATATGCTTTCGCTGAAAAAGCAAAACACGGAATATGATGATAATTTGCCCGTCCAACAGCGCGTGCTTCTGGTTTATCACATACTAATAAACTAATTTCTGCATCCAATCTTTTTTCTTCTACCGCATTAACGAGAGATTGAAAGTTAGATCCACTTCCAGAAGCAAAAACTGCTAATCTACTCATAGTGCTGTGCCCCCATTAAAAGTAACGCCAGCTCCTTGTATAGTACGTCCAATAATACGAGCCATTTCTCCTTGCTCTTCAAGAAGACGAACAACATCTTTTGCATCTTCTTCCTTCACTGCTACTACCATACCAATACCCATGTTAAAAATATTGAACATTTCTTTCTCTTCCAGTTTTCCAACTTCTTGAAGCAAACTAAAGATCGGCTGAATTTCCCAAGATCCTAGTTCAATCTCAGCACCGATTCCTTCTGGCAACATGCGTGGAATATTTTCAATAAATCCGCCACCTGTAATATGCGCCATACCGTATACTTCATGTTTCTTCAATAGTTCTAAAATAGGTTTGACATAAATTTTCGTTGGTTTTAATAATTCTTCACCAAGAGGTAGTTCTAAGCGGCTATAAATACGCTCTAAAGATAGTTCTCCATCTTCTAGTAACACTTTTCGTACTAAAGAGTAACCATTGCTATGAATACCGCTAGATGCTAAGCCAATTAGCACGTGACCAGCTTCAATCTTTTCACCTGTTACAATTTTCTTTTTATCAACAATCCCAACTGTAAAACCAGCTAAATCATATTCTTCCGTAGAATACATTCCTGGCATTTCAGCTGTTTCTCCACCGATTAATGCACAACCAGCTTGGCGACAGCCCTCTGATATACCTTTGACGATGTTTTCAATTTTACTAGGTTCAGCTTTACCACAAGCAATATAATCAAGGAAGAAAAGCGGCTCTGCTCCTTGGACAACAATATCATTTACACACATTGCTACTGCATCAATACCAATTGTGTCATGTTTATCTGCCATAAAAGCGAGCATCAATTTCGTTCCCACGCCATCTGTTCCAGATACTAATACAGGTTCTTCTAATGCAAATTTTGATAGATCAAACATACCTCCAAAACCGCCTAAACCGCCTAGTACTTCTTTTCTCATAGTTGTTTGTACGTGTTTTTTCATGCGAGATACCGCTTCATATCCAGCTTCAATATCTACTCCTGCTTGCTTATATGCATTCGCCATCGTTATTTACACCTCGTCTTTTAATTTCTTCCCATCCAGGGCGGGCTATTTTAAGAAAGGAGCTAGCTTCTACATCAAAAGAAGTAGAAGCTTTTCTCACTTTTCTTATTTCATACTTTCTAAAAGCTCTTGCTCATAATCATAAAGAGCTGTTGGATAGTCCCCATTAAAGTAAGCCATGCATAGGCCGCCATATTTCCCTTCATATGGACGTCCAATTGCATCTACTAATCCATCTTCACTTAAAAATGTTAAAGAATCTGCTCCGATTATTTCACGGATTTCTTCTACTGTATGATTTGCTGCAATTAATTCTTTTCTCGTTTGAATATCAATGCCATAGAAACATGGATATTTCAGAGGTGGTGAAGCAATTCTTACGTGAACTTCTGTCGCTCCAGCCTCACGAAGCATACGAACAATTCGTTTACTTGTCGTTCCTCTTACGATAGAGTCATCAATCATAACAACTCGTTTCCCTTCAACTACACCTCTTACTGCGGAAAGCTTCATCTTAACCCCTTGCTCGCGCAGTTCTTGAGAAGGTTGGATAAACGTACGTCCAACGTAACGATTTTTAATTAATCCTAACTCATATGGAATACCTGTCGCCTCCGCATAGCCAATCGCAGCTGAAATACTAGAGTCTGGTACACCAGTAACAACATCTGCTTCAATAGGAGCTTCTGCCGCTAAACGTTTCCCCATATTCTTACGTGCTGCATGAACGTTAACGCCTGCAATATTAGAATCTGGTCGTGCAAAGTAAATATATTCCATACTACAAATTGCATGTTCTACATCGTTTGTGAAACGATCTACGTGAATTCCTTCATCATTAATGATAAGTAATTCACCCGGTTCTACATCACGAATGTATGTTGCACCTACTACATCAAAAGCACATGTTTCAGATGCTACAACGTAAGCATCCCCCATCTTTCCAATTGAAAGCGGACGGAACCCATTCGGATCTAATGCAACGATCATTTCATTTCCAGTTAGTAAAAGATACGCAAACGCACCTTTCACTTTATTTAAAGCCTCTTTTACACTTTCAATTAAAGAATCTTTCGTGCTACGTTTAATAAGATGTAAAAGTACTTCTGTATCTGAACTAGTTTGAAAAATACTGCCCTCTGCTTCTAATTCACGACGAAGCATTTTTGCGTTAATTAAATTTCCGTTATGAGCTAATGCCATACTATGATCGGAAAAACGGAACAACAATGGTTGAACGTTAGCAACTTCACTTCCACCAGCTGTTGCATATCGTACATGTCCGATTGCTGATTTTCCATTTAATCCTTCTAGCTCACCTCTTGAAAACACTTCTGATATTAAACCTAACCCCTTGTGACCGACGATTTTTTCCCCATTATTTACGACAATGCCTGCGCCTTCTTGCCCACGGTGCTGTAAACTGTGCAATCCGTAGTATGAAACTTGTGCTGCATTTTCATGCCCCCAAATTCCGAAAACACCACATTCTTCGTTTAACCCCTTTATTTCAGCAAGCATGGGATTGCCCCTTTCCAAGCCTTTCTCATTTCATCTACATTTGCTGTAAGTAATACTTCATTTTCTTCATTATGAATTGTTACTTCATTTGTACTTGTTACTTCTCCAACTTGGATTGCTTCTACTGCTTTCTCAAACGCCTCTTTATTTTCACGTTTTACAGTTATCACAAAGCGAGACTGTGATTCAGCGAATAATGCTGCTGTTGCTTCTCCATCTAATTTCACAGTAGCACCTAAGCCTTTAGCACCAATTGCACTTTCTGAAATCGCAACTGCTAAACCACCTTCAGCAACATCATGTGCAGATTGAACAAGACCAGCTTGAATTGCTTCTAATACTTGTTTTTGGCGTCTTAATTCTACATCTAAATCGATACTTGGTGATTGACCGAAAATTTTGCCGTGAATCATTTTCTGTAATTCACTTCCGCCAAACTCAGCTTTCGTCTCACCAATTACATACACTAAATCACCAGCTTGCTTAAACTCTTGTGTTGTTACATGTTTTAAGTCATGCACAAGTCCGACCATCCCAACTGTCGGTGTTGGATATACAGCTTCACCACTACGCTCGTTATACATCGATACGTTTCCGCCGATAACTGGTGTTTGTAATGTGCGACAAGCTTCACTCATACCGTCTACTGATTTCTCAATCTGCCAGAAGATTTCTGGTTTTTCTGGGTTACCGAAGTTTAAGCAATCTGTAATTGCAAGTGGCTCTCCGCCAGAACATACGATATTACGCGCTGCCTCTGCTACTGCAATTTTACCGCCCATCTCTGGGTCTAGATAAATGTAGCGAGAGTTACAATCTGTCGTCATTGCTAATCCTTTTTCTGTACCGCGTACACGTACAACTGCAGCATCTGAACCTGGCGTAACAACTGTGCTTGTGCGAACTTGGTAATCGTATTGATCGTATACCCACTCTTTACTTGCAATGGTTGGTTGCTGTAATAGAGCAAATAACGTTTCTTTATAATTTTCTACTTTTGGCGTTTCCATTTTCATTGCTTGGAATTCAGTAAAGTATGCTGCTTCTTTTGATGGCTTATGATAAATTGGTGCTTCTTCTGCTAAAGCATCTGCTGGAACTTCAGCTACCTTTTCACCTTTATGGAATAAACGAAGCATTTTATCTTCTGTTACTTTCCCCATCGTAACCGCTGCAAGACCATACTTCTCAAATAAATCTACTATTTCTTGTTCTCTACCTTTTTTCACAACAATTAACATACGCTCTTGTGATTCAGATAGCATCATTTCATATGGTGTCATTCCTGTTTCACGCTGTGGTACATCATCTAAGTACATTTCAATACCCATTCCTGCTTTACTTGCCATTTCTGCAGATGATGATGTTAAACCAGCCGCACCCATATCTTGAATTCCAACAAGTGCATCGGATTGAATTAATTCTAAACACGCTTCAATAAGAAGTTTTTCCATAAATGGATCCCCTACTTGAACCGCTGGACGTTTCGCTTCTGAGCTTTCAGATAGTTCTTCCGACGCGAATGTTGCACCGTGAATACCGTCACGACCAGTTGATGCTCCTACGTACATTACTGTGTTACCAGCACCGTGCGCTTGCCCTTTTTTAATGTCTTCGTGGTTAATCAAACCTACGCACATTGCATTTACAAGTGGATTTCCTTCATAACATGGATCAAATTGTACTTCGCCGCCAACAGTCGGAATACCGATGCAGTTACCGTATCCTGCAATTCCTGCTACTACTTCTTCGAATAAATATTTCACACGTGGTGACTGTAATTCACCGAAACGAAGTGAGTTTAATAGAGCTACCGGACGTGCTCCCATAGAGAATACGTCACGAATAATACCACCAACACCTGTTGCAGCTCCTTGATATGGTTCAATAGCTGAAGGATGGTTATGACTTTCCATTTTAAATACAACTGCTTGATTATCACCGATATCTACAATTCCAGCACCTTCTCCAGGTCCTTGCAGAACGCGCTCACCTGTAGTTGGAAACTTACGAAGAACTGGTTTCGAATTTTTATAACTACAATGTTCAGACCACATTACAGAGAATAACCCTGTTTCTGTATAATTTGGCAGACGACCTAAAATCTTTTCAACCATGGCAAACTCTTCGTCTGTTAGCCCCATTTCCGCATATATACGCTCTTCTTTAATTTGTGTTGGATTTGGTTCAAGCATTAACGACATATGTTTCCCTCCACTGTTTTAAGATAGATTGAAAGACTTTTAACCCTTCAGCACCGCCAAGTAATTCATCTACAGCACGCTCTGGGTGTGGCATCATACCAAGTACATTTCCTTTTTCATTTACAATACCAGCAATATCTGAAACGCTACCGTTAGGGTTTTCTACGTAACGGAATGCGATTTGATTGTTCTCTTCTAATTGTTTAAGCGTCGCTTCATCACAATAGTAATTCCCCTCACCATGCGCGATTGGAATATTAATTACTTCATCTTTTCCATATTGTGATGTAAACATCGTTTCATTATTTTCAACACGCAACTGAACAGTGCGACACATAAATTTTAAGTTTTCGTTTCTCATTAACGCTCCTGGTAGTAATCCTGATTCAACAAGAATCTGGAATCCATTACATACACCTAAAATCGGCTTTCCTTGCTCAGCAGCTTTTTGCACTGCTTTCATTGCATTAGCAAAGCGAGAGATAGCACCGCAGCGTAAGTAGTCACCATAAGAAAATCCACCTGGTAGTAGAATTGCATCATATTCATCTAAATTCTCTGTATCGTGCCAAACGTAATCTACTTCTTCGCCAAGCTCATCTTTAATTGCATGGAACATATCGACATCACAGTTCGAACCCGGAAATACTATTACGGCAAATTTCACTGTGCGACAACCTCCTCAACTTCATAACGGAAGTCTTCCATTACAACGTTCGCTAATAGTTTTTCACACATTTCTTTTACCTTGCTATCTAAATCAGATACAGATTTATCAATTGTTAGTTCCATGTACTTTCCGATTCGAACGTCTTGTACTTCTGTGAATGAAAGACTATGAAGTGCTCCTTTTACTGCTGTTCCTTGTGGATCTAATACGCTTTCTCTTAATGTTACATATACCTTAACTTTATACATGTGAAATTCCCCCTAAACGTTTTAAAATCTCTTCATAAGCATCTGTTAAATTTCCAAGATCGCGACGGAATACGTCTTTATCAAACTTTTCATTGCTCGTTTCATCCCATAAACGGCAAGTATCTGGTGAAATTTCATCCGCTAAAATGATTTCTCCTTCTTCCGTTACACCAAACTCTAATTTGAAATCTACTAATCTTACACGACAGCTTGCGAAATGATCAATCAACACTTGATTGATTTGTAGAGCCATATCTCGTAATACACTTACTTGCTCTGGTGATGCAACGTTTAATACACGAATATGATCTTCCGTTACAAGCGGATCTCCTAAATCATCATCTTTGAAGTAAAATTCTACGATTGGTTCTGCAAGTGCAGTTCCCTCTTCCATTCCTAATCGTTTTGAAAGACTTCCTGCAATTACATTTCTTGTGACAACTTCTAAAGGAATAATACTCACTTTTTTAACAAGTTGTTCTGTTTCAGATAACTTCTCAACAAAATGTGTTTTAATTCCCACTTCTTGTAACTTTCTGAACAATAAAGTTGTAATTTCATTGTTCAAACGACCTTTTCCTGTAATCGTCTCTTTTTTCTCCCCATTGAAAGCAGTCGCACTATCTTTGTACTCTACCCAAACCATATCTGCTGATTCTGTACGATAAATTCTTTTTGCCTTACCTTCATACAGCAATTCTAGCTTTTGCATTTCGCAAGCCCCCTGTAGTTTGAAAAATGTGAATAATGTTTTTATAAAGAATGGCACAGAATGACTCTATTCTGTGCCATATGAAATTTTACGCTTCGTTTAATCCTAAGCGTTCAAAGATTGTATCAACGTGTTGCATATGATGCTCATAGTTGAAGCATTCATTAATTTCTTCCTGTGTTAACTTGCTTGTAATACGCTCATCAGCTTCTACAAGCTCTTTAAATTGTACTTGTGTTTCCCAAGCTTCCATCGCTTTAGGCTGTACGATATCATAAGCTTCTTCACGTACCATACCTTTGTCGATTAGTGTAAGCATTACGCGCTGAGAATAAATTAAGCCGTATGTTCTTGTCATATTGCGTTTCATATTCTCTGGGTATACAGTTAAGTTTTTAACGATATTACCAAAGCGATTTAACATGTAATTTAATGCGATTGTAGCATCTGGTAAAATTACGCGTTCTGCCGAAGAGTGAGAAATGTCACGCTCATGCCATAATGGAACATTTTCGTAAGCTGTCATCATATAACCGCGGATAACACGAGCTAAACCAGTCATATTTTCAGATCCAATTGGATTACGCTTATGTGGCATTGCAGAAGAACCTTTTTGACCTTTTGCGAAAGCTTCTTCAACTTCACGTGTTTCACTCTTTTGTAAACCACGAATCTCAACTGCCATCTTTTCAATAGATGTTGCAATTAGTGCAAGTGTTGACATGTAGTGTGCGTGACGATCACGTTGCAATGTTTGTGTTGAAATTGGTGCTGCTTCTAATCCTAAATTTTCACAAACATATTTTTCTACGAATGGATCGATATTTGCGTATGTACCAACCGCACCAGATAATTTACCAACGCGAACTGTATCAGCAGCTTGTTTGAAACGCTCTACGTTACGTTTCATCTCTTCATACCAAAGACCAAGTTTTAAACCAAATGTCGTTGGTTCTGCATGAACACCGTGTGTTCTTCCCATCATGATTGTGTATTTATGCTCTTTCGCTTTGTTAGCTAAAATGCTTACAAAGTTCTCTAAGTCTTTTAATATAATTTCATTCGCTTGTTTTAAGATGTAAGATAATGCTGTATCTACTACATCTGTAGATGTTAAACCGTAATGAACCCATTTACGTTCTTCGCCTAATGCCGGCGTTTCTGATACAGCACGAGTGAATGCAACTACGTCATGACGTGTTTCTTTTTCAATTTCATAAATACGATCAATATCAAATGATGCATGTTCACGAATTTTTTTAACATCTTCTTTTGGAATATCGCCAAGCTCAGCCCATGCTTCACAAGCTAAAATCTCAACTTCTAACCACGCTTTAAATTTGTTCTCTTCCGTCCAAATCGCACCCATTTCAGGGCGTGTATAACGACTAATCATCTTTTTCCCTCCAACAGTTGTTCTTGATGGTCCCAAATATGCAAACTCTTCGCTTTTTCTAGAGCGACTTCAATATTATCATTTAAAATATTAACATGCCCCATTTTTCGCTGTGCTTTTGCTTCTTCTTTTCCATACAAGTGTAAATAGCACCCGGTTAATCTATTCACTTGTCTTAGGACCCCTTCTATATGTTCGCCTAAAATGTTTACCATGACAACTGGTTTTAACAAATTTGTTTCTCCTAGAGGTAAATTACAGATTGCTCGAATATGTTGACCAAATTGACTCGTTTCACATGCATCCTGTGTATAGTGTCCTGAATTGTGAGGTCTTGGCGCTAATTCATTAATATAAATCTCACCATTATCTGTAGCAAACATCTCTACAGCTAGTGTTCCCACAAGTTCTAATTCATCCGCAAGTACCTTTGCATAAGCAATTGTTTTTTGAGAAAGCTCTTCTGTAATGCGAGCTGGAACGATAGATTCATGTAAAATGTTATTTACATGAATATTTTCTGCTACTGGAAACACTTTTGTTTCACCACTTACACTACGAATCACAATAACTGATACTTCTTTTTCAAAAGGCACCCATTTCTCTAAAATACATTCTGCTTTATCCACAAGATTTCTTGCTGCCTCAACATCAGCTTCACTTCTTAAAACAACTTGCCCTTTCCCATCATATCCACCTGTCGTCGTTTTTAAGACGGAAGGGAATGATAACTCAGCAATTGCTTCTGTAAGCTGATCTTGATTTTGAACTAATCTATACGTTGCTACTGGTAACCCAGCCTTCTCAATCGCATTCTTTTCTGTAAAACGATTTTGCGTTGTATTTAACAACTGACTACCTTGTGGTAAGTACGCATGTTTTTCAAGCCATTGTAAACATCTATAATCAATATTCTCAAATTCATATGTGACAACATCACTTATCTCTGCTAAATGCTGAATTGCTTTTAAATTGTCATATGATGCAACAATTTCAATGTCAGCAACTTGTGCACATGGTGAGTTTTTTGTAGGATCTAAAACAGCAATTTTATATCCCATCTCCTTAGCTGCCAATGCCATCATTCTTCCTAGCTGGCCGCCTCCAATAATACCGATTGTTTTTCCAGGTAAAATGATTCTCGTCATACTAGCTCACTACCTTCGCGCACATCTTTTTCAATTGCTTCTCTTCTCAATTCTAATGCATCATGTATGTCATCATGGAATGATCCAATTATTTGTGCAGCAAGTAAACCAGCATTCGTTGAACCAGCCTTACCAATTGCAACAGTTGCAACTGGAACTCCTCCTGGCATTTGGACAATGGATAATAATGAATCTAAGCCGTTTAACGCTTTTGATTGAACTGGAACTCCGATTACAGGAAGATTCGTCTTCGCTGCAACCATTCCTGGTAAATGTGCTGCTCCACCAGCTCCAGCAATAATAACTTTCAATCCACGTTCACGAGCCGTCTCTGCATATTCAAACATATAATCCGGAGTCCGATGAGCGGATACAACCTTTTTCTCATACGGTATATTTAATTCATCTAAAATGTCACAAGCATATTTCATTGTTTCCCAGTCTGACGTGCTTCCCATTATGACTCCAACTAGTGATTTCATATTAGAATCCCCCCGATTCAAATAAAAAAAGCCTGAAATAGAACAGTTTCTCTTTTACTATGAGAGAAAGCGCTCTACTCAGGCATACGTATCCCTTGTGAATAGAAAAATACCGAGTGACTTTCCCTCATAGTCTAACGAATAACGGTCGTTAGGTAGAGACTTGCAGGCCATATCCCCGCGATTATATGAGGTCTTATATATTATTCTTTCTATGGCTATATTAACAATATTTCATAAACAATGTCAACAAATAATCGAATGTTTTTTTATTACTAATCAATAACGTTCGTGTTTTAGTTATATTCAAAAGAATAATTGTAACTATATGCAAGAAGGATAAGAAATTAGAATATATATTTCTAGAGATCTATCATACACAAAACGGTTTGTGTACAAATTCCATATGCTTTAATATAAAGCATATCGTTTATATTCCTTTGTATCGCAACCATTACTATAATGATCGAATACTTGTTTATATCATCCCGCTTTTTTCACTCTCATTATTTAAAATATATACTTGTAGTAGAAATAAGAGTTCCTATTATAAGGATTGTTTGGGAGCACTTAGAAAACCTGACAAGCAAAAAATCATTCCTATTACTCTCAATACCCTCATTTTCATTCTTTTTCCTCATTAAGATTTGGTATATAAAAATAAACACAAAAAAACCTAAGTCGAAACGACTTAGGTTTTTGCTTGGCGACGTCCTACTCTCACAGGGACAAGGTCCCAACTACCATCGGCGCTAGAGAGCTTAACTTCCGTGTTCGGTATGGGAACGGGTGTGACCTCTCTGCCATCATCACCAAACTATTGAAGGCATATTCCTTCAAAACTAGATAACATTGCTACATATTATATGGTTAAGTCCTCGATCTATTAGTATTCGTCAGCTCCACATGTCACCATGCTTCCACCTCGAACCTATCAACCTGATCATCTTTCAGGGATCTTACTAGCTT
>NZ_JAKUGG010000012.1:0-179239 GCF_022663835.1 Bacillus cereus group sp. BfR-BA-01347
ATGATTGTCCTTTTCTTGCCATAAAAAAATCCCCTCCAGATAAAACAGTATTGAGTCCATCATATCAGATGGACTCTTTTTTTACTGTCTACCTATAGGGGATAATACCAGCCTCAATAATAAGACTGACTCTTTTTTATATGGTAACTAGTTTAATACTTTAACTGTAACTGTTTTACGTCCCCAGTTACTAGATGTGCCTTTATCTGGCATTAAAACATCGATTTTATTTCCTTTAATAGCTCCACCAGTATCACCAGCGATTGCTACTCCGTAACCTTCAACCCATACTTTTGAACCTAATGGAATGACACTTGGGTCAACTGCAATAAGTTTCATGTTTGGATTAGCTGTTAAGTTGTGACCTAAAGCTGATTTTACTTGGTCGCCTGCTTTATAACCATTTTCAAGTGGATCTGCTGTGTAAGCAGTTGCTACAACGCGTAGTTCACGAGAAGATGATGGTGCACTTGTTTCAGTTTCTTTTGCAACAGGTTGTTGTGTAGCAGGTTTTTGAGCTTTAGCTGCTTCACGAGCTTTAGTTGCCTCTTGAGCTTTAGCTGCCTCACGAGCTTCAGCTGCTTCTTGAGCTTTAGCTGCTTCACGAGCTTTAGCTGCCTCTTGAGCTTTAGCCGCTGCTTGAGCTTCAGCTGCTTCTTGAGCTTTAGCTGCTTCACGAGCTTTAGCTGCTTCTTGAGCTTTAGCTTCTGCTTGAGCTTCAGCTGCTGCCTGAGCTTTAGCTGCTTCTTGAGCCTTAGCTTCTGCTTGAGCTTCTGCCGCTTCACGAGCTTTAGTTGCTTCTACTGCTTTAGCTTTTGCTTGAGTTTCAGCTACTTCCTGAGCTTTAACTGCTTCACGAACTTTAGCTGTATCTTGAACTTTAGTTGTTTTTTCAACTTTAGCTACTGGTTGAACTTTAACTGGTGCTTTACCTGTTAAGTAAGGAACATGAACATAAGCTGTTTTTCCGTTATATTCAAATTGAATCCAATCATTTTGTACTTGGTGTGTTGTTTCAATTACATCATCTTTTTTCAACTTACCAAGAATCTCTGAGTCTGTGTTTGCTCCAGCACGTACGTTTAATACGTTTGCTGTTACGTAGTAAGTGTCTTTTGTATAGTCAGCGCTTATGAAAGCTTCTTTACCGCTATTCAATTGAACTTTTGACCAACCATTTTCTGTATGTAAAACATTTACTTTATATCCATCTAATAATTTTCCTACAACTTTTGATTCAGTAGTTGGGTTTTCTCGTACGTTTAGTACGTCAGTCGTTACGATTGTTTCTGCTTTAGCAGATGTTGTGAAAATCCCAAGACCAAAAACCGCTGCTGTTGCTATACCCATAAATTTTTTCATAATAGCCTCCATTGCATTTGTTTTCGTTGACCTCATTATAGCAACCATTATTTTCTTATTTGCGAAAAACATAAAATTACAAAGCTTTCGTAACGGGGCATTAATATTCTGTAACAATTCCATAAATATCCTGATAGCGCTTCCTTGTTGTTTTTTTGGCGTATTAGGGCATATGAAACACAAAATGAGTAGCATTTCAATTACTGTAACGTTAATAATGTTACAGTGATATTTCTTGATGATATCTATGGTATTACAAAAGTAGCGTATTTTACTGTTTGAATGGAAATTTAGTTATGAAAAGATAATCTTTTTAGGCGTGAAAATATATAAATGAGGTGAAATTTAATAAAATATCGATATAATTGTTACAAAATCAGTCGAAGTATGGAAAAAATTACGCCTTGATTTTCGTCTGTTACATAGTATTTTTGCAATAATAGAATTAGATAATAGCCTTAGTACCTATAAATAATGAAGAGTATTAGAATGATAGTTGTAACGTGAAACATATATAATAGAAGAAACTCAATTTAGTAGATGAATAAAAAACGCAGGAGTGTAAACTCCTACGTTTTTTATTCATATCGTAAACATTCAATTGGATCCAGTTTTGCAGCTTTGTTAGCTGGTAGTAGACCGAATATAATACCAATTAACATAGAGATACCTACTGCAAGAAGTCCAAGTTCTTTTGAGACAACGAGTGGCCATCCGGCAAAGATGGAGACGATCCAAGCGAAGAAGATGCCGAGCATGAATCCGATGAAACCACCTAGTCCTGTTAAAATACAAGATTCAATTAAGAATTGTGTTAATACTTTACCACGCGTTGCACCAAGTGCTTTACGAATACCAATTTCACGTGTACGTTCTGTTACAGATACAAGCATGATGTTCATTACACCGATACCACCAACAAGTAAGGAGATAGCAGCAATACCACCGAATACCATTTTCATCATACCGATAGATTCGTCTAATTGCTTCGTAAATTCACCTAAGTCCTGTGCTTTGAATTTATTTTCAAATTTAGGAGATTTCATTTCGTTTAAAACAGAAACGGCTTGTTTTTCTACACTTTTACGCTCTGTTGGGGAGGTCATTGTTAATTTTACAGAGTCATACTCAGTTACTCCTGAAATGACAGGGACATTTTCAAGTGACGTATACCCTTCAGCCATAGCCATTCCGAATTCATTTTTCGTTTCGTACACACCGACTACCTTATACGGCTTTCCTTTTATATCAGTGTATAAATTTGATTCCCAACCATTAAATAATTTATTGAAAGCTTCTTCATTTAATATAACAGCAGGAATTGCTTGTGTTAATTCGCTGTCGTTTAATTCGCGACCGTGAACTAATTTTATTTTCGAATCTGTCATGAAGTCGCCTGTTCCACCTATTAAATCAAGCGAGACATCTTTTGAACCAGAAGCTGCTTTTACTTTCATACGTACATCTGGATACACATCCTTAACGCCTGGAACAGTTTGAAGACGTTTTAGCATATCAGCTGTAATTTTGGCAATATCTGTTCCATAGTCAGAGTTATCGTAGTAAATCGTTATTTCATTATCTTTTCCTTGGCCTAATTCTTTTTTAAACTTTGCGTTTGTACCATCACCCATTGAAATGATAGTAATGATAGCGCTAATACCGATAATAATACCTAACATCGTTAAGATAGAACGCATTTTATGAGCAAAGATAGAGGAAAGGGCCATGCGTATATTTTCACTCGTGTTCAAAATTAACCTCTCCAATCTTGGACGATATTTCCGTCACGAATTACAATTTGACGTGCTGCAGCTTCTCCAATTTCACGATCGTGGGTAATCATAATGATTGTTGAGCCTTGTTTGTTTAATTCGTAAAAGAGGTCCATAATTTGTGTACTCGTTTTCGTATCAAGTGCTCCCGTCGGTTCATCGGCTAAAATGAACTTTGGATTATTTACGATTGCACGTGCAACTGCGACACGCTGTTTTTGTCCACCTGATAATTCGTTCGGTAAGTGAGTAGCACGATCAGCTAAACCTACTTTTGTTAAAGCTGCTAGTGAGCGTTCACGTCGCTCTTTTTTATCAACACCTGCATAAATAAGAGGCAATTCAACATTTTGCATTGCTGTAAGTCTCGGTAATAACATAAAGTTTTGGAATACGAATCCGATTTCTTTATTACGGACATGTGCAAGTTCTGTTTCAGACATATTTGAAATGTTTTGTCCAGCCAGCTCGTACGTACCTGTCGTTGGTTTATCTAAGCAACCGATAATGTTCATTAATGTTGATTTACCAGAACCAGAAGGTCCCATAATAGAAGTGAATTCTCCTTGGTTCAGTGTTACGTCAATTCCATGTAATATTTGAACGGATTCTGTACCATTTTGGAAGGATTTCGTGATGCCTTTTAAGTTAATCACTGGGCGACAACCTCCATACCATCTTTTAAGTCTTTTTCAGGTTTAGAGATAATTTCCTCGCCTTTTTTCACTCCAGAAACTTTTGCTTCGCTATCAGTTTCGAATTCAACAGTAACTGCTTGTTCTTTCGCTTTACCGTCTTTTACAACGAAGACAACATTTTTATCACCTTTTTTCACGATACTGCTTTTCGGAACAATTGTACCAGTTGCTTCGCCAGATTTACTTGTTACGTAAACGTGGAAGCCGTTTTGTAGTTCGTCACTATTATCTAATGTGACAGTGAATTGATAGTTAGAAACAGTTTTATTTTCATCCATGCTCTTTAAAGGTGTAGAACCGATTTCTGTTACTTTTCCTGTCCAAGTCTTACCAGCGACAGTTTTTGATGAAACAGTTACTTCTTGCCCAACTTTCATACTAGCAAGCTCATATTCAGAAAGTTGACCTTTTACTTTAAATTGACCAGCGTGACGAAGAGTAATTCCGCTCATACCTGTTTTTTCGTCAGCAGTTTTTACGATATCATCAATTACGCCATCAGCAGGACTTGTTACAGAAAGAGTGTTTACTTTCTCTTTTGCTGCTTTAATCATTTCATCAGCTTTTTCAACTTCAAACTTTTTCATTTCAAGTTGTGATTCTAATTGCCCAACTTCAACTTCTGATGCTTTTAATGCTTCAGCAGGAAGGCCTGCATTTTTATCTTTTTGTAATTTTTGTTTCGCTGCATCAATTTGTTTTTGGAACAATGTTACTTCTTTTTGTGCGATTTTCTTTTGCATTTCTGCTTCTGTTATACCTTGTTTCGCAGTCGGATCATTGTATTTAAATAGAAGCTGACCCTTTTTCACTTCATCGCCTTTTTTAACAGCTAATTCATATGTTCCTTTTGTTGGATCGAATGAAATAGTTTCAATTCCATTTGGAATAACTTCGCCACCAAATTTTTGCGCGTTTTGGATTTGTTTTTCAGTTACTTTATATCCGCTATATGCCATTGCTACTTCTGAACCGCCACCAGCAAATGCAAAGTATGATCCAGCTGCAATTCCGATTGCTACTACACTAGTAATTAACACTTTATTTTTCTTCTTCATCTATTTATCACCTTTTCGTTCGTTTTAGTATCTACATTAAGTATAGAAGAGGTAAAGAATCTGACAAATCGTTTTAGCTTACAATAACCTTACAGTTTTGTAAGGTATGAATATGTAAATGTAAGGTAGAGGTTGTCCTAGTGTAAGCAAATGAATTGACTCGTCGTTTCTTTCTTACAATAATATTGTATGGAGGAAAGGAGGAAGGAAGATGGAAGCTTATTTTAGCGCGCATCCATTAAAACCGTTTATTCCCTATTCAAGGCAACATGCCATTATATTATTTATTATGTTGGTGGGGATATTTTTCCTATATCAATACCAAGATGTATTACGTCAAAATGAGTGGAATATAACGGTTCGATATGCGATTGCATTTCTATTTATAGGGAGTGAAATTGGACTGCATATGTGGGAGTGGAAAGCAGGGATTTTTGAGCTAGCCACTTCATTACCATTCGAGTTATGTACGATTAGTTTGTTGTTAGCATCGATTATGATTGTAACGAAAAGTTACCGTATATATGAGATTGTATTTTTTACGGGAATTATTGGTGCATCACAAGCCATTTTAACACCAAATTTGCAATATGCTTTTCCGCATTTTCGTTTCATTGAATATTTTATCGCGCATGTATTGCTCATTTGGGCACCACTCTTTATGACTTGGGTGGAAGGCTATAGACCGACCTTGCAATCTATTAAGCGTACGATGATATTTTTAAACATATTAATTCCGCTTGTTTCGTTTGTAAATTACAAAACAGGCGGTAATTATATGTTTTTAGCTCATAAGCCAGAGACTGCTTCATTACTCGATATGTTAGGACCGCATCCTTACTATATTATTTCATTAGAGCTTGCAGCGCTTATTGGATGTTTCATTTTATATATGCCGTTTGCGAAAAGAGAAGGGCATACGCATAAAGAATCACTAGGATCATAGCCTAGTGATTTTTCGTCTTTAAAATATTTACAATTCAGAAAATTAAGAATAGAATTAAGGGGTAAATTATATATAGAGAGAAGGGAAAACGTGGTCAAAAAAGTTTTTCTAAATGGAATGGAAGTGACGATTCAATTTCTTATTTCGATTTTGGGGATTATTATGTTAGGGGCTCTGCCGAAATTGTTTTATGGATTTAAGCTGGATGTATCAAAGTACATACAGAGTTTAAAAGAAGTGTTTGTGAACTTAATGGATATTTCCAATTTGCAATATGTGAGAGGTAAATTTTTATTTCCGCAGCTGTTCGTCCATTATAAAGAAACGATTATTATTTTTTTAGCTGCTTTTTTTATTTCATTATTTGTAGCATTTTGTATTGTTTATGTAATTATGAGTAGTTCACCGCGTATACAACATCGAATTAAATCATTTCTCATCTTCCTAGAATCCATTCCAGATATCCTTCTTATTTTAGTATCACAAATTTTAGTTGTATGGTTTTTTAAACAAACAGGTTTTTTACCTTTTCAAATTGCTTCAATTGGAGGCGAGTCGATTAGGGGGTTGCCGATACTTTGTTTGAGCATCCCGACTACGATTATGTTTGTAAAAATGGTCGTGCTTCGTTTTGAAAATGAACTAGAAAAAGATTATGTACTATTTGCTAAGGCGAAAGGGCTGGGGCGCTTTCATATTTTAAATCGTCATATTTTACGAAATGTGTTGCTTAGTACATTATTCTTTGCGAAAACGAACATCTTTTTTATGTTATCTAATTTATATATTATAGAATGGATTTTTAATACGGGTGGTATTTTTATGTTTTTGAAATCGTATTTCGGTATTAGAGTTGAGGTTTTCATCGTTAGTGTGCTTCTTATATATATTCCGATTTTTATTTTATTTAAATTGTTTCATTATCTCATTCCGGCTGCGATGAAGGAGAGATTATAATATGTGGACGTATATAAAACGTGATAAAAGATTTTGGATAAGCATTGGGTTTCTTCTCTTATTAGTTCTTTTGAGCATCGGAAATACGTTATGGAATGATGGACATATTAGACAAGTCACATTGCAATATGATGCGGATGAAAATCCACAAGTGCCACCGTTTCCACCTTCATTACAATTTTTACTCGGGACAGACCGGAAAGGGTATGACCTGTTACATTTAGTCATTGAGGGCGCGAAGTGGACGATTGGTATATCTATTTTAATTGCGGCACTTAGAATGGTAATAGGTGTGTTTTTCGGTGTCGTACTCGGAACGTATATAAAAAGAGGATTTTCAAAAATTGAGGCTTTCTTTGATAGTTTTACAGTTATTCCGACAGTTATGATTGCGTATTTTTTTCTTCAATCTGCAAATGCATTTGGAAGCGGAGAGGAGACAACAACCTTTTTTGAAAGGGCTTCGTTTCAAGTGGTATTACTTGTACTGCTTGTAATGCCAGTTATTGCACTGTATGTTGCGAAGGAAGTTCGTAAATTGCGAACGGAAGAATTTGTTGATGCCGCGCGCATATTAGGTGGATCGAGAAGACATATTGTTATAAAACATATTTTTCCGCATCTCTATATGCCATTTATACTCGTATTTCTTCAGCAGTTTACGCAGACTCTTACTATTTTACTGCACTTAGGATTACTTGAAGTGTTCTTTGGTGGGACTGTTACGTTTGGTGGACCTATAAAAGAGGTGGAATCTTATACGCATGAATGGTCAGGTTTAATTGGAGTATACTTTAGATCATTAACAGTGCATCCATGGATTCCTCTCGTCCCAATTACATTTTTCGGGCTTACTATTTTTTCAGGAAATATGATTGTAAAAAGTATAGAAGAGGCGATGTTGAAGGTAAGGTTAGGAGGAGAGCTAAAGAAGGATGTTGTAGAAGAGGAACAATCTGTTGTGCAGTCGAAAGAAGAGTTATTTACTTTTAAGCATACGATGTGAAAATAAAGAAAAGAAGCAAGCATGTATTTCATGCTTGCTTCTTTTCTTTATTTTGTAGAAACTTCGCCTTCAGCTTCTGTTTGCGGAATAAAGTATCCAATTATACCACCGATGATTGCTGGAACGATCCAGCCGATTCCTAAGTTATAAAAAGGAATCGTGTGTACGATATTAGCGATAAAACTTGGTATCATTCCCACATTATCAAGTGCATGAATACAGCTAATAATAAATGCTGCGATCATCGCTCCGATGTAGACAGAATGTTTACGTTTCGTATATTTATCGATAAATGATACGAAAATTAAAATGATTGTAATTGGGTACAAAATAATTAATACAGGTAGTGTGATTTTAATTAATAAGCTTAATCCTAAGTTTGAAATAACGAAGCTAAAGATACAAACGTATAGTACAAGCTTTTTGTATGAAACATTTGTTAGCACTGTTGTGAAGTAATTTGCAAATGCACTTACAACACCAATTGCCGTTGTTAAACAAGCGAAGATAATGGCGATACTTAATAAAATATTACCGCTTGTCCCAAAGAATTGATACATAACAGTAGCTAATAGTTGACCACCGTTTTCGAATTGCCCTAAGTTTCCGTTTGAAGCTCCGATATAACCGAGTAAGAAGTAAACAATTGTTAAGAATAGAGCAGCGATGCTTCCGCAAATGATTGTATATTTTGCGATAGATTTCTTCTCTTGTATACCGTTTTGACGAATTGCATTTACAACAATTGTTGATAGAACGAGAGCGCCAATTGCATCTAACGTTAAAAATCCTTCAAGAAATCCTTTGAAAAACGGGATGTCTTTATAGTCACCGATAGGCTCTGCAAACGTTCCTGGTGAAAGAATCGCTTTTGTTGCCATAATTGCAATAATTACAAGTAAAATTGGTGTTAATATTTTACCGATATGATCTACTAGCTTGGATGGATTTAATGATAAGAAGTAAACGACTGTAAAGAAAATCGCACTAAAAACTAACATAGAATACCATTGATCTGGGAAAAGTGGTACAATCCCAATTTCATAAGATACAGATCCAGTTCGTGGAATAACAAATAGTGGGCCGATTGAAAAATAAATAATGATAGCGAATACTGCTGCGAATTTTGGATGAACACGGCTCGCTAAAGTGTTAAAACTACCACCAGCAAGGGCAACAGCAACGATAGCAAGTAAAGATAAACCTACGTCTGTAATAATAAATCCTGTAATGGAAACCCACATATTTTCTCCGGAAGAAAGACCAAGAAGGGGTGGGAAAATCATATTACCAGCACCGAAGAAAACTGCGAATAGTAATAAACTAATCGAAAGTATTTGCGCTGGTTTCAAAGTTGTACGCATATAAAGAAAATCCTCCTAATGAGTATTTTTGTCGAAAATTCAAATAATTTGTCGAGTAACTGTTATTATTTTAAAGGTCTGATGACTAGAAAGCAATAGGGAATTTTGAAAAAATTAAAAAATAATGCATTAAATCGAATAAATATACTATTTGTATGTTTAATAGGAAGGATTTAACTTTTAACGTGAAAAAAACACATATCGCTAGGATACGTGTATTAAAAATATATTTTTCTATCGCGTTCTTCTTTTAAAATTTCAACGGCTTCTCGGAAGCGTTGGGAATGGACAATTTCTCGTTCGCGTAAAAAGCGTAAGCTGTCATTTATGTCGGGATCGTCAGATTGGTTGATAAGCCACTGATATGTGGCACGCGCTTTTTCTTCAGCTGCAATATCTTCGTATAGGTCGGCAATTGGATCACCTTTAGCTTGTATATAGGTTGCAGTAAATGGAACACCAGCTGCGTTATGGTAATGAAGTGCGCTGTCATGATCGACGTAATGAGGGTCGAGACCAGCTGCCTTCATCTGTTCAGGAGTCGCATCTTTTGTCAGCTTATAAACCATCGTAGCAATCATTTCAAGATGCGCAAATTCTTCTGTACCAATATCGGTAAGGAGGCCAATGACTTTATCAGGAATGGTATAACGCTGGTTTAAGTAACGTAGTGCAGCAGCTAATTCTCCATCTGCACCACCGTATTGCTCAATTAATAATTTTGCAAGTGCTGGATTACAAGTTCCTACTTTAACAGGGTATTGTAATTTTTTTTCATAAATCCACATAGTTTCTCTCCTTTATATTTGCCATGGCCAAGGACCTTTACTCCATTCCCAAGGGGCATTAGAATAGCTATTTCCATACTGTTGAAGCGGTCCATATTTTTCTTCCATCTGTTGTTTTAATACTCTTCGTTTATAGGAAAAATCATTAAATTGGTTAATAGCTGCTGTATCGTCTGGGTGGGTGTCTAAGTAAAGAGTTAGTTCAACTAATACAAAGTCTAATTCTTGGAGATTCTCTAAAAGTCGATAATACTCTTCTGGTAGTGGTTGATTCACGTCAGTAGTCACCGCCCTTTTTTATAAGGATTTTCGTAATAATCATAAAAAACAGGCCATAAAGTTCCTTTTTGTAGTGCTTCTTTCGGTGAGAATTGTGGTAAATTTGGCGGTTGAAAACCTAAATATAAATTAGGAGGGGTAGAGTAATATTTTTTCCCAATAGGAGGGCAAGGATCTTGAGGGCTATGATATGGCACATATGATTTCATGTATTTATCCATTAATAAACCTCCCTATATCTTCATCACTACGTATTGTATTCAGACATAATGAGCATTTATGACACATATAAAAAAGTAATAAGTACAGGGGGAATGAATGTGGAGAATGTAAAGAATTTAATCGTGTTAGAAGTAAAGAACTTAAAGGAAACTCTGTATTTTTACGAAGGGATTTTAGGAATAACACCTAGTTCATTGAGGCCGCAATTAGATGTTACAGGGGTTTGGTATGATATCGATTCAACGAGAATTAGTTTTGTTATGAATCGCATGTTAGGAGGAAGAGAAAAGAGTGTTACGAATTTATGCGAGGTTATAACATTTTCAATTTCTAACATAGAGAAGTTAAAAAAGAAGCTAACGTTTTATGAAATTTTATATATAGAAAACAAAAGTGAGAAGAGTATTGTAGTACAAGACCCAGATGGATATAAACTTCAAGTGATAGAGAAGGATGAATAAACGGAGGGGATTTAGTGGAGAGAAGTTATGAAGAAAGTGCGTTGTTTGAGCATCAATTTTGGCTAAAGGTACTTACTGATCATGCACAATTTTTACTGGATGCATTAGCTCCGAAGGAAAAAGAGGATATAAAGAAAGCTACTTACTTTGTTGAAACATTTACGAATCTGTTAAATAAAGTTCGCAATGTGAATCTGATGGTATTCTCCAAAGAGGCAGAACAAGCCGCTAAGGAGATTCGGGCGTTTAAATTAGATACTATACAGAAACAGCTGGAAGGGAAAATTACTATTCATTTTACGCCAACTTTTATTAATCATATGGTAAACGAAGTGGAAGAGTATATAACGGTTTTAGAGTTTTTGAAGAAAGGGGAAGTTCCGCCTGTTTTTCATGAATTACATTATCATCTCGTTTGGTTAACAGATGCGGCTGGTCATGCAGGTTCTATTTCTGGTGGGCTAGATCTTGTTGAAAAAAAATTGAAAGAGAAAAGCGAAGAATTTACGAAGCATTTTGAACAATTTTACTTAAAGGCAGTTGAGATGACTGGATATTTACGAACGGAGCTTCATCATTTTCCAGCATTAAAGAAGTTTACGAAAGATGTTTCACTTGAATTGAAATTATTTTCGCATTTTTTACATGAAGTGGAAGAGCTCGAGTTATCGAATGAAGTATTAAGTGTATTATCAGCTAGAATGGCAGATCATATGGCAAGAGAGGAATGTTACTACTTATTAAAACTAGCTCAATCGTCTGGACTTGAAATGCCAAAATGTAATCCGCTTTAAAGAAAAAGAGGCCAATTTTATTTGGCCTCTTTGTCTGTTTTATTGTCTCTTTTTATTTTTGCTTGTTCAATGCTTGCCTGTAATGTCTCCATAATATTAATGATGTTCGGAGCTGGAGAGATTGTTTCAGTTTTTTCCTGTTGTTCAATTTTATTCTCGATTAATTCGGTAAGGGCTTCTTTATATTCATCTGTATACATTTCTTGTTCAAAAGGATTTGTAAGATGGTGGATTAAATTAATTGCTGCGGTGAGTTCTTGTTTTTGTATAGGATAATTTTCGTTACTTGGTAAGTTAGGTGTATTTGTTATTTCGCGAATTTCATTAGGGTAGTGGATGGTTTGTAACATTAGCCCATCTTCAAAGTTACGGATAATAGCTAAATGTTGTTTTTTTCTAATAGAAATATGAATAAGCCCAAGTTTATTTGTACGTTCAAGAGCTTCTTTTAATAATAAATAGGATTTTTCATGTCCTGGGGTAGGACCTATAAAATAAGAACGGTCATAAAGAACAGAATCGATTTCGTTATTTTGGACAAAAGATATAATCCGAATGGATCGTGGTTCGTGAGCTTTTTGCAACTCAGCTAATTCTTTTTCATCCATAATAATGTATTTATGAGGTGCATATTCATAGGCTTTTACAATATCTGTATCATCAATTTCTTCATCCGTACAATCAGGAGCAAATTTTTTATATTTAATAGGTGTTAAGCATTCTTTATGGAGACTTAAAAATTTTATATCGTTTTCTTCTACGGCACTGTATAGTTTAATTCCTATATTTAATAGTCCAAGTGAAAGTGCACCTTTCCAGACGGTATGCAAATGAAACATCTCCTTTCGTTCAAAAATGGTTATGTATATTATGAGATAGTAAGAAATTTCCTATACGTTTTTTGTTTTTTACGGAAGGGATTGGGATATAAAATATATTGACAAGCTCTCTGAAATATTTTAATGTGATTGTATAAAATTGTGTATAAAGGGGAGTAACTTATTACAGTAAAGTCGTCATTACAGGGAGAAACCCTCGGCTTTATTGGCAACGTTTCGTTGTTAGTGAGACCTTTACCAGCAATGGTAAAGGCCCCTTATTGTCTTTTTGAGGACCCTTACCATATTTGGTAGGGTCCTTTTCGTATACAAAGAGAGGAGAAATAAAAATGAAAAAACTTATTAGTAGATTAAGAGTTGTATTTCATGTTCGCCGATTTGTTCCATTCCTATTTGACTTTTTCACTTCAAAAGAGGTTTCAATAAAGAAGAAAATTTTATCTATCGCTTTTTTAGTTGGTTATGTAGCGATGCCGCTTGATTTAATTCCAGACTTTTTACCGTTTATCGGTATTTTAGATGATATTGGAATTGTGTTATTTATTTTGAACCGAATTGTAAAAATGGCGCCAGTTCAATTACAAGAAAAGCATAACGTAAACGTAGGATAGGAGTTAAAAATATGGAGCAAATGATTTTAGATATAATCGAGTTTTTAAAGCAGTTTTCTTATTTTGGAGTTGTGTTAGCATTAACGTTTGAATTTATTCCAGCAGAAGTAGTTTTGCCCATGGTTGGGTATTGGGTGTACGAGGGAGATATGAATTTTTGGCTCGCTGTATTAGCTGGAACACTGGGCGGAACGACAGGACCTTTAACGTTATATGCCCTCGGTTATTACGGCGGTCGTCCTCTATTAATAAAATACGGGAAATACTTCTTTATTAAAGAAGAACAAATTCAAAAAGCGGATGATTTCTTTGAGAAATATGGACCGGTTGTAGCATTTGTTGGACGCTTTGTGCCAGGGGTTCGAACGCTTATTTCTGTCCCATGTGGTATGGCGAAAATGAATATATGGAAATTTAGCATATATACATTTATAGCAATGTTTCCGTTAACGACTTTGTATGTTTATTTTGGAATGAAATTAGGTCCGCATTGGGAGAAGGCAGCGGATGTTGTTGGGCAATATATGCTACCAATATTAGGAGGCGTTATTCTTATCGTTGCTAGTATCTTTGTCTATAAATATATGAAGAAAAGAAATAAAACGGAATCTATTTAGTCATTTGAATATTTTTTGAAAATAGATGAATAGTACAGGCAAAAGACTCTGAGGGACATACACATATAGGGAATATAAAAGAGAGAGGGGAAACAACTATGTCTTGTGAGTGCTCAGGGTCAGCATTAACTTGTTGTCCAGATAAAAATTATGTGCAAGATAAAGTGTGTAGTCCGTGGTCTGCTACTGTAGTTGCAACAGCAATTGATAATGTTCTCTATACAAATAATATTAATCAAAATGTAGTTGGTACTGGTTTTGTTAAATATGATGTTGGACCAGGCCCAATTACTGTAGAGGCGCTTGATTCTGCTGGTACTGTAATAGATACACAAACATTAAATCCAGGAACGAGTATCGGGTTTACGTATCGTCGTTTTGATATTATACAAGTTGTGTTACCTGCAACACCTGCTGGAACGTATCAGGGAGAATTTTGTATTACAACACGTTATCCACTTTCATAGCAGAATAGGAGAGGATCGAAATGGGAATGAGAAGTTCCAGTTTGTCTTGTTGTTCTAATAAAACACTTGTGCAAGATCAAGTATGTACAGACTGGTCTATTACAGGTGCTGGTACTCAAATTGTATATACAAATAATATCACGCAAGAAGTATATGGTTCAGGTTACGTGAAGTATGATGTAGGTGCCAACCCGATTACAGTTGATTTTTTAGTAGGTGCAACAGTAGTTGATACAATTACTGTACAACCACAAAGTAGTGGTACTTTCACTGTCCGATATTTTACTACTGTCCGAATTACTACGACAGGAACGACTGTTAATCAAGGAGAGTTTTGTATTACAGTACGTTATCCAATCTCATAAAAAGCATACCGTGAACGGTATGCTTTTTATATTAAGGAAATAATGAAATTGGTATTCTATAAGCAACATGTAAATTCGCAACAGTACTTGCCTTCTAAATATAGTGAAAGATTACTTGTTATATTGATAATATTGATCGACTGTAGGTCTTTTCCTGTGTACGATATTGTATTACCAGGAAACACAGTGAAAATATTGGTTACTGTTCCAATGATTTGAATTGTAATTGCTTCGGTGCTGCTAGTACTATTGTAAACCGAGACAGTACCTGATATAAGTAGTATCCCATCACTTTGCCATAGTATCATTGATTGTGATGCATCTTTGGCAGAGGGGATGGTGTTATTAGTTATGAGGAAATTCCCTGCAAATTCATTTTTTACTCGCTCGCAATTTGGATTTGGAGGAGGGGACGGTGGACAAGGGTCTGGACAAATAATAGATAAAGGAGCGAAACAGCCAATATTTTTTTTATTCTTCAATACAACCCCTCCTTTTAAGTTGTCTTTTACTACTATTAAATGTAAAAGTATGGCCGATGTGTTAAAAAAAGAAGGAAATATTAAAAATTAAGATTGTCTAATAGGCTTAAACCTTAACTTATCATTGGTGTTATAGAAAAGATTATATGTGAATAGTCATAGGAAAAGAATGATCAGACTCTTTTAGACAAAAGGTGGTTGTATACAATAGTACAAGTAATGTTGGACTTAATTTCTAATTAACTGTATATTTACAAAAATCTAATAAAGTTCATTTGTTATTTAAACGACATTAACATGTATTAGATAAAATAGCCCTTGTAATGAATCAATTATTATGAGGAGGATTCACGTGGACAGAAATGCTTTAAGAAAAGTAAAAGGCCTTATTGGATTATTAATGGTTTTTGTATTAGCATTTGTATCATTTCCGTGGAGTACATCAGTCAAAGCGGAAGAGAAAAAGCAAGAAAAGGCACCAAGTGAGAAGAAAATAGTTTTCCCCGTTGTAAGTGATGTTCATATTAAAAATAGTGGAACAGATGATATGTTTCGCTGGAAAAGAGCGATTGAACAGTTCAATACGCTTGCACCAAAGCAAGATGCTTTTGTTATTGTAGGAGATTTTACTGATTCAGGGTCTGTGCAGCAATATGATCGTTTCATGCAAGTGTATAATGACAATGCAAATAAAGATGCGGTACGAATGAATTCTCTAGGTAACCATGATTATTGGAACGGTTTATCCGTAGAGGGAGCGCAGAAGCGTTTCTTAGAAAAAACAGGTATGGAATCAATTTATTATCATAAAGTGGTGAAAGGGTATCACTTCCTTGTTATGTCGCCAGAAAATGGGACAACACATGGATATTATTCAGATAAACAAATTAATTGGTTAAAAGAAGAGATGGCAAAGGCACAAAAAGATGACCCAGAAAAACCGATTTTCGTATTTTTACATCAACATATTAAAGATACAGTGTACGGTAGCCAAGAATGGGGAACGAAGGATAGTGCAAAAATTAATGCAGTATTAAAAGAATACCCACAAGTCATTACGTTTTCAGGTCATTCACATTATCCATTAGATGATCCAAGGTCGATTCATCAAAAAGACTTTACATCTGTTGGTACGTCTTCTGTAAGCTATATGGAGGTAGAGGGCGGTAAAGTGCAAGGGAATATTCCTTTAGAATCGCGTGCATTAAGCCAAGGTTTATTAGTAGAAGTAGACGATAAAGAAGTAACGATTAATCGTCGTGATTTCCATACAAATTCTTGGACAGGTGAGCCTTGGAAAATTAAATTACCAGCAAAGAAAGAAACTTTTACACATGTAGAAGATCGTGATAAAGAAAAACCATCTTTTTCGACAGATGCGAAGTTATCAGTATCAAATGTAACAGAAAATGCAGCAACAGTAACATTCCCACAAGCATTGGACAACCTTCTCGTTCATTCGTATCGCGTACAAGCGAAGGATAAACAAACGGGAGAGATTAAAAACAAGTTATTAGCATTCTCAGAGTTTTATCGTGATCCAGTACCAAAAGATCTTACGTTTACGCTTGCTGGGTTAGAGGGTGGGAAAACATATACACTTGAAGTAGTTGCGATTGATTCATTTGGCAATGAAACCGCGCAGCCGTTAACAGCAGAAATTACTACAAAAAAAGATAATATTGACCCGAATGTGAAAGTACCAAAAGCGGATGTTTTTGATGTAAACTTTGCAGATGGTACATTTAAAGACAATTCACCATTTGGTACAAAAGGTGAATTGAAGGGTAATGTGACTATTGAATATGATAAAGCATTGAAAAAGAATGCTATGAAGTTAAACGGAAAAGCAAATACATTTGGATATCTTCCATTTTCAGCAGCACAAAAAGAGAAAATAGCAAATACGTTTACGTTAGAAACTGTGTTTTCAATGAATGAAATTCGCGGGCAAGGTATTTTGCAAAATACAGAGAGCGGCGGAATTGGTTTTGAGTCTACAGGAAGTGGATATGTTGAATTATGGGCTCACATTGGCGGTAGCTACAAACGTGTTGGCGCTCAATTGGAAGCGAACAAAACGTATCATTTAACAGGAACATATAATGGAAGCGAAGTGGCAATTTACGTAGATGGTAAAAAAGTAAATAGTCAGTCAGCTCAAGGAAAAGTTTATAACCCGAACGTACCATTTGCATTTGGAGCGGATCCTGATAGTAACGGAAATGGTGGTATTCCGTTAAATGGACAAATCGCGCTTGCGAAATTATATAGTAAAGCGTTAAGTTCTTCAGAAGTATTAGCAGCGTACAATGAGTTTTCTAACCGTACGAAGTTAGAGCAAGTAAATGCGCTATTTGAAGAGCTTGGAAAAGTAAAAGAAGTGTTAGCTGGTACGTATGAGTTTGGTGACAAGCCAGGTCAATATTCAAAAGAAGCATTTCAAGAATTAGAGAAAAGCTTTAACATAGCAAAGCAAGCATTTGAAAATGTAGGGAGTACGGGAGAGCAAATCGTTCAAACGTATAACGAATTAAAAACAGCTAATGTAACATTTGTACAATCTAAAGTAGTAGAACAACCGAAAACACCGAAAGAAAAATTACAAATTAATATTGAATCTGCAAAAGCAGTAGTGAAAAAAGCGCAAGCTGCAAATGTAACGGACGGTTCAATGAAATCATTGAGCCAAAAAATTACAGTGGCAGAATCTGTGTTAAAAGATGCGAAAGTAAAAGATACACAAGTAGAAACGATGAATCGTACGATGGAATATGCGATTTCACTCGTTGAAAAAAGTATGAACAAATAAGAGAGAAGAAAAGAAGCTTATCATGATAGGCTTCTTTTTTGTTATACTAAAAGTAGCATAGAAAGAAGGAGCGAATAATTTGGAACAGAAAAAGCTAAAAAGAATTCTTGAATATGTATGGATCGCGGTTGTGCTCCTTGTAGGATATTATTTATTAAAAGATAAAAGTATTTGGGTTTTATTCTTAATGACGTTTTTATTAGCAGGATTAGGAACGTTATTTATTAACTTCTTCTTTGATAGTTTGAATGCCTGGAAGAAGAAAAAGAAGGGGACGAAGTAAAGGAGGGAATATATGCAAAAGTGGAAGCTCATATATCAGGTGATTATTTTCTTAGTGCTTGTGGGTATTGGAATGGTCAAATATTCGACACCAATAGGAAATTGGGCATGGTTTACAGCTTGCATCGGCATATTTTTCATTTTACAATCGTTAACGAAAAAATATAATAGTACAGAAAGATAGCTCGCCGTTTTATCGGCGAGCTATTTTGTTATGCTTTTTTCTGTTCATCATCTGTTTTTTCGTTAGCTAAATGACTATGTTTCCTAGAGTAGAAGAAATAGAAGCATAAGCCGACTATAAGCCAAACTGCAAAGCTAATCCATGTTGTTTTAGACAAATTGATCATTAAATATAAGCAGCAAAGAATCGCGACAACTGGTAGTACAGGTACGAAAGGTGTACGGAATCCACGTTTTAAGTCAGGATGTGTTTTTCGTAAAATAAGTACAGCGCAGCAAACGAATGTAAAGGCTGTTAATGTACCGATATTTACTAAATTCGCTAGCAAATGTAAGTCTAAAAGGCCTGCTAATAAAGCGGCAATGACGCCAGTAATCCATGTATTTAATAAAGGGATTTTTACTCTTTTATTTACACGTGCTAACGCTTTTGGAAGTAGACCGTCACGGCTCATCGCATATGAAACGCGAACTTGTCCATACATCACGACTAGGAGGACGGTCGTCATTCCAGTCATCGCTCCAACAGCGAGTAGTCCTGCAATTGCATCTTCACCAACGAAGTGCAATGCAAATGCAACTGGATCAGAAACGTCTAATTGTGTATAAGGAACCATACCTGTTAAAACGAAAGATACAATCATATATAAAATAGTACAAATAAGAAGGGAACCAATAATACCAATTGGTAAATCACGCTGTGGTTTTTTCGTTTCTTCCGCAGCGGTTGCGATTGCATCAAAACCTAAAAAGGCGAAAAACACAGTGGCAGCGCCAGTAATAATACCGTCGTATCCGAATGGAATGAACGGTGTCCAGTTTTCAGGTTTTACATATTTTGCGCCTGCTACGATAAAAGCGATAATAACGGCTAACTTGATAAGAACCATAATATTATTAATGCGTGCGCTTTCGCGTATACCAAAACTTAAAAGGGCAGTAATGATGAGTAAAATACAAACAGCTGGTAAATCGATGAGACCACCTTTTCCTACGCCGGGGGCTGAGGCGATTATGGCGGGCAGGTGTATATTGAACCCTTGTAGTAAAGATTGCAAATAACCAGACCAACCGACAGCTACTGCTGCAACGGCAAGTAAATATTCGAGCATTAAACACCATCCGACGATGAAGGCGACAACTTCTCCGACTGTCATGTATGCGTAAGTATACACACTTCCTGAGACAGGAATAGAAGAAGCAAATTCAGCATAACAAAAGGCTACACAAGCACAAGTAAATGCAGCAATAAGGAATGATAGCATAATACCAGGACCAGAATGTTTTGCTGCAACAATACCTGTTAATACAAAGATCCCTGTCCCAATTACGGCGCCGATTCCTAAAAATGTTAAATCGAGTGCAGTTAATGTTCTATCTAGCTGCTTTGGTGATTCAGTACTAAGCGCTTTTTTTCGTAATAATGACTTCACTTTGGACTCTCCCCCCATTTTTTTATTTCCATAACTGCGACTATAGTATGAGCCCATTAAAAAAGAGTAAGTAAGGAAGTGGAGGTGCAGTTATGGTATGTAGTTTTTTTTAAAATTGCTGGATTAATCTTAATATAATTCAGAATATTTTGTCAAATAAAAATATGACAAATAAAATGCGGATCAATAGGGGAAACTACTTGCAGAAATGGACGGGGGTTAATAATCTACTTGGATGGAGAACCCCACTGATTAAAGTTAAAGTAGGAGCAGATGCTATGTTATTTTATTTTGAACTTGTCGTCATTTTACTTTGTACGAAATTAGCTGGTGACATTAGTGTGAGACTTGGTCAGCCTTCTGTACTTGGTAAGTTAATTGTCGGTATTATTATCGGTCCGGCTGTACTTGGTATTATTAATAGTTCTGAACTGATCGATGAACTGAGTGAGATTGGTGTTTTGTTACTTATGTTTATGGCGGGACTTGAAACAGATTTAGAAGAGTTAAATCGGAATTTGAAATCGTCGTTTGCAGTAGCGGCCGGTGGAATTATTTTTCCTTTCATCGGTGGTTATGTAACAGGATTGCTGTTTGGATTAATACAGTCCCATGCCATTTTTTTAGGGTTATTACTTTGCGCAACATCGGTTAGTATTACGGTCCAGACGCTACGTGATCTAGGAAAAATGAATACGAGAGAAAGTACAACAATTTTAGGTGCTGCCGTATTTGATGATGTCATTGTCGTTATTTTATTGGCATTTGTAATGAGTTTTTTAGGAACACAAGATGTGAATATAACACTTGTCATTGTAAAGAAAATTATTTTCTTTGTAAGTATTGTTTTTATTGCTTGGAAAGTCGTTCCTTGGATTATGAAAATGCTTGTACCGCTTCGTGTAACAGAAGCGTTAATTAGCGCGGCTCTTATTATTTGTTTCTCTTTTTCTTATTACAGTGAAATGATGGGAATTGCAGGTATTATTGGAGCGTTTGCAGCGGGAATTGCTATTTCTCAAACAGAGTATAAGCATGAAGTGGAACATAAAATTGAACCGATTGCTTATGCAATATTTGTTCCAGTATTCTTCGTAAGTATCGGAATGGAAATTACATTTCAAGGTATTGGAAGCCAGCTTTGGTTCATTATTATTATGACTCTCATTGCGATTTTCACAAAGTTAATCGGATCAGGTTTAGGAGCAAGGCTGACAGGATTTAATCTCCAATCTTCTATTAGTATTGGCGCGGGGATGGTATCACGTGGTGAAGTAGCGCTTATCATCGCTGCAAATGGACTTACGGCGAATTTATTAGCGAAAGAAAATTTCACAGCGATTGTTATTGTTGTTATATTGACGACGATTATTACACCGCCACTTTTGAAGAAATATTTTGTATAGAGAGGAAGGGCTTATCTGATGTAGGTAAGCTCTTTTTTTATTCCCAAAAGCAATGATCATATAGCATGAAGGGTTTGTAATTATGGTAAAATCTATGTATGTGATATGACAAGGAGAGGGAAGTGTGAAGATTACGAAGGAGAAGGTTATTGGTGTAATCGTACTTATTGCAGTATGTATACCATTTACTGCATGGAAAGAATCAAAAGTGAAAGATTTTCCGGTTTCTATTTTTTCGGAAGAAGCAGATGGTGAGTACGGTCAGAAGCTGAAATATACTGCTTTTTTACCTGATGTTGCGATTTGGATGAACGGTTGGGAAAAGAAGTGGACAGAAGGGGAAAGAACTGTTTATCAAAAAGGGAATCGCATTGTAAATGTGTTTCATCCTCCTGGCGATGATGGTTATTACCTTCTTGAAGCAAGAGAAAATAAGTGAACGCAACCGTAAGAAGTGGAGGTTAAATAGTGAAAGCTTCAACATTACTATTTAAAATTGAAAGTAATATGGATCAATTTTCACCAGCTGAGAAGAAGGTTGCCATGTACATAATGGAGAATGCAGAGATTGTACCGAATTTAACGACGAAAGAAGTGTCAACGAATGCAGGCGCAAGTGAAGCGAGTGTCGTTCGCTTTTGTAAATCGATTGGAATCGGAAGTTTTAAAGCATTTAAGATAGCACTCGTTCGTGAATTAACGATTGCTGATTATAATATTAACGATTTTTCAGTGATGAATACAGAAGATGGACCGTATGATTTATTTAATAAAGTTACTTATGTGAATAAAGCTGCAATTGAGGCGAGCGTGACGGCGATAGATAAAAAAGAACTTGAAAAAGCTGCAGATCGTATTGTAAATGCCGATAAAATTATCTTTTATGGAGTAGGCGGATCAGCTACTCCGGCGATGGACGGAGCTTATAAATTTACAAGGCTCGGATTTACAGCGATGATGCTATCTGATTTTCATATGATGTTGCCGCTTGTGACGAATTTAAAAGAAGGCGATATATTTGTTGCGATTTCAACATCTGGTCGAACGAAAGATGTGCTTGAAATGGCGCAGTATGCAAAGAGACAAGGTGTAACTGTTATTGGAATTACGAAACTAGATCAATCATCACCGTTATATAAAGAAGCGGATATTCGCCTTTGTATGCCAGATGTAGAACAAGATCATCGTATTGCGAGTATTGCTTCGAGAATGACGCAATTGAATATGATCGATGCTTTATATGTGATTACTTTCAATCGAATTGGTAATAAAGTATTGAATCAATTTATGGAGACACGAGAAGAAGCGTTGCGGTTACGGAAGTTAAAGTAGAAGAAAAGATGAGGAGACTCATCTTTTTTTATCCCCCTATTTGCCGGGCAGTAAGACCCTCACTTCAAAATTCAGCGGAAGCAAAGAAAGTTAGGTGGGGATCAACTGCCCGTAAATGCCCGATTGGTGCGGGCTAATAATCAGTGGGGATGAACAAAACCCACACTGATTAAAGTTTCACTTTATTATCTTTGACAAAAATATGTCATGTCGTGAAATTTTATTTCATAAAATAAGAAAGAGTAATTGATTTTTAGTTTCTTAAAGTTATAATAAAAGTGTGAAATATAATTTCAAAGAGGGTGGCAATATGTTAGAAAATTTATCGACAGAACATCGTAATGAGAAAACAATGAATTTGGATGAGATGAGCATAAAAGAAGTGTTGCAAAGTATGAATGAAGAAGATCGAACTGTTGCGTTAGCAGTTGAAAAAGAGATAGAACAAATTGAAAAGGTTGTACAGACTGTTATTAAATCTTTTGAAGAAGAGGGACGTTTAATTTACATTGGTGCTGGTACGAGTGGTCGTTTAGGTATTCTAGATGCAGTGGAATGTCCGCCGACATTTGGCACGGATGATAAAATGGTGCAAGGATTTATAGCAGGTGGATTGAAAGCGTTTACTAAAGCGGTGGAAGGTGCCGAAGATCGCGAAGAGTTAGCAGAAGAAGATTTAAAAAGTATTGGATTAAATGAGAAAGATACAGTGATTGGAATTGCTGCAAGTGGCAGAACTCCTTACGTAATTGGCGGCTTGAAATACGCACAGAGTGTAGGAGCGAGTACAGCGAGTATTTCTTGTAATAAAAATGCTGAAATAAGTAAATATGCAAAGTTAAATGTGGAAGTAGAGACAGGTGCAGAAATATTAACAGGATCAACGCGTTTAAAAGCTGGTACAGCACAAAAATTAGTGTTGAATATGATTTCAACAGCTTCGATGATTGGTGTAGGAAAAGTATATAAAAACTTAATGGTAGATGTTCAATCCACAAATGAAAAGTTAGTAGAACGGTCAAAACGAATTATTGTGGAAGCAACAGGCGCTAGTTATGAAGTAGCGGCAGAGTATTATGAAAAGGCAGAACGTAACGTAAAAGCTGCCATTGTTATGGTGTTGTTGCAGTGTGAATATGGGGAAGCACTGGAGAAACTAAAATACGCTAAAGGGTTTGTGAAGAAAGCACTATAAAATAATAGGGAGGGGGATTCTATTATGAAGAAAGAAGAGAGAATGGCCAAGGAAATTTCGGAGCAACTTGGAGGAATAAAAAATATTCGTAGTATTGCTCATTGTATGACGAGACTACGATTAACGCTTCATGATGAAAGTAAAGTAAATATGGACCTTTTAAAAAAAGTTGAAGGCGTTATGGGTGTTATAGAAGATGAGACGCTTCAAGTTGTCGTTGGTCCAGGAACAGTAAATAAAGTAGCAGCTGAAATGGAAGGCTTAACAGGACTACGAATTGGTGAGGTAGCAGATCATCACCTTGAAGATATTGGGCAAGAGATGAAATCAGAGATTAAGAAGAAAAATAATACACCGGTGAAAAACTTTTTACGAAAAATAGGAAGTATTTTCATTCCGTTAATTCCAGGACTTGTTGCGTCAGGAATTATAAACGGGGTTGCTAACTTTGCGAAAAACGCTGGTGCTGATCCAAATGCAACGTGGTTACAAATGTTACTACTCATTGGCGGCGGTATCTTTACATTCTTAGGAATTTTAGTCGGTTGGAATACAGCGAAAGAGTTCGGCGGGACACCGGTTCTTGGGGCAATTGCTGGCATTTTAATTTTCAACCCAGCGATGGCAAACGTAAAATTGTTTGGTGAAGCATTAGTGCCCGGACGTGGCGGATTGTTCGCAGTTATTTTTGCAGCATGGCTTATGGTTGTAGTGGAAAGACAAGTTCGAAAAGCAGTGCCGAATGCAATTGATATTATCGTGACACCACTCATTACTGTATTAGTTGTAAGTATCGTAACGATGTTAGCCATTCAGCCATTAGCAGGTTTCTTATCAGATGGTATTACGAGCGGAATTAATGCTATTTTAAATATTGGCGGAGCATTTGCTGGCGCAGTACTTGCGGGAACATTTTTACCTCTCGTTATGGTCGGATTGCATCACGGTTTAACACCAATTCATATGGAATTTATTAATCAAACACACGTAACACCTTTATTACCAGTACTCGCAATGGCTGGTGCTGGCCAAGTAGGCGCAGCAATTGCGATTTATGTGAAAACAAAAAACAAACGACTTCGAAATGTAATTAAAGGTGGATTGCCAGTTGGCTTTTTAGGAATTGGTGAGCCGTTATTATACGGGGTTACATTACCACTTGGGAAACCGTTTATTACTGCTTGTTTAGGAGCGGCTGTCGGTGGTGCTTTCCAAGCAGTTATGCAAACGGCTTCACTTGGAATTGGCGTATCAGGGCTATCTTTAATTCCGTTAATTGCTGACAATAAATATTTACTATATTTCTTAGGTTTAGTAATTGCATATACTTTCGGATTTATCTTTACGTACTTCTTCGGATTTAAAGAAGAAATGGCAGAAAACGTATAGAGAAAGGGATTCCTTTCTCTTTTTCTATTAATAGAAAGGGAGATTTATATGATCGGAGTTTCCATTTATCTTTCAAAAGAACGAGTAGAGAAACAAGAAGAGTGGCTAAAAGTAGCGAAGGAAAATGGGTTTACATCTATTTTTACATCACTGCACATTCCAGAAGATGATCCAAATACGTATAAAGAGTTAATTCAAATATTAGGGAAAAAAGCTCTTGCACATGAAATGGAGCTAATGGTTGATGTTTCTCCAAAATCGTTACACCATTTAGGGCTAACATATGAAAATGTGGAAGAGTTATTGAACTGGGGCATTACCGGTTTAAGAATGGACTATGGCATCACGCCAAAAGAAATCGCCCGCGTATCTCACAAGATGAAAGTAGCTTTAAATGCGAGTACGATTACAAAGTCATTTTGGAAAGAGTTACTTGCAGAACATATAAGAGTAGAGAATGTAGAAGCGTGGCATAATTTTTACCCACGTCCAGAGACGGGACTAGCAAAGTCCTTCTTACAAAAACAAAATCAATATTTACAGAAGTGCGGAATAAAGACGATGGCATTTATTCCAGGAGATGCGGAAAAACGTGGTCCGTTATATGAGGGGTTACCAACGTTAGAAAAACATCGCAATATGCGCCCGCTTGAAGCGTACTTAGAACTTGTACAAGATTGTGGTGTTGATAAAGTATTGATTGGAGATATAAGCGCAAGTTTAGAAAGTATGCAAGAAGTAGCTAGTGCAAGTAGAGGGATTATTCCATTGCGTTACAAATCATTTATAACTGATAAAGAAGTATTAAAAGTGGTAGAGCAAGTGCATACAAATAGACTAGATCCGTCTCGTGATGCTATTCGATCTGTAGAATCAAGGGAAGGAAATAGAGTGATGTTACAGCCGATGCATACAATTGTAAGAAAGAAAGGTAGCATTACAATTGATAATGAATTGTACGGTAGATATGCAGGAGAGATGCAAGTTGCCACACATGATTTACCTGTAGATGAGAAAGTGAATGTTGTTGGAATGGTTGTAGAAGAGGATATTTCTTTATTGCCGTATGTTGGCGCTGGAAAAATGTTTCAACTTTTTTGTGCGATAGAGTAAAAGCTTGAATTAGCGCTATTTTGTAAGAAAACATTATCCGTAAAAGGGATAATGTTTTTTGTTTTCTTTAAAAAAGTATTTGACGAATGAATTGAAATACCGTATTGTTTTGACTTGTAAATAAAAGTTCACTATAACAAAACGAAAAGGAGAGTTCAAAATGAACCAATATATTGGGAATTTAATTATTCGTATCGTGTTAGGAGTAACGTTCTTTGCGCACGGTTTAGCGAAGTTTCAATCAGGTATCGATAACGTAGCAGGATGGTTTACAAGCATCGGCTTACCAGGTGGCCTTGCATACGGCGTAGCAACAGTTGAATTAGTTGGTGGTATATTATTAATTATCGGTTTAGGTGTACGATATGTAGGATTGTTATTCGCTCTTATTTTAGCTGGAGCTATCGTAAAGGTAAATGGAGCAGCAGGTTTATTAGGAGATGGAAAGAATCCAGGATATGAATTAGATCTTGCATTATTATCAATGGGTGCGTATTTATTCGTAGTAAAAGCAGAAGGATATGTAGATCGTTTCTTAAAAGAGAAAGTAATGAAAACGAAGTAAATTTTATTTATAAATGTTGACTTGAAGAAATATTGTAACTATAATGATTACAACTAATGAATTACGAATGAAACAATTTAAATATTTTTTTACACAAGATGTAACTACATTGGTTACGTCTTGTGTAAAAATAAATAAACGGGAGGAAGTAATATGCCTAAATCAAATTTAGAAATTATTAAAAGCACGTATGAAGGATCAGCTTCTTCAAATGCAAAGCATTTAGCAGAAGCCTTCTCTGAAAAAGTGGAATGGACAGAGGCAGAAGGGTTCCCGTATGGCGGAACATATAAAGGCGTAGAAGCTATAATGGAAAATGTATTTAGGCGTTTAGGATCAGAATGGGATGATTATAAAGCAAGTGTAAATACGTATCATGAAGTAAACGGAAAAGATGTAATTATTGCTGAAGGTGTTTATTCAGGAATTTATAAAGAAACGGGAAAATCATTTGAAGCAGAATTTGTTCATGTATGGCAACTTGAGAACGGAAAAATTGTGAAGTTTAAGCAATATGTAGATAGTCATATTGTTAGGGAAGCGATGAAGAGATAATGCTTTTTAAATGGATCGTAGGTATATGCATTACAATTATAGTAATTTTCTCGTCTATAGTTGGCGGAAAGAAATTGCTTGCATATGTGGAAAAAGAAAATAAAAATATTCAAATCGAGCGAGCGGCAAACGAAAAAGAGAAAAAAGCTGCAGAAGAAGCTCCGCAAATTAGTGAAGGTGAAATTATTTCTACTATGCATAAAATGGTGCACCAAAAGGTAAAATCCTCTGAAAAATGGGGATTTGTAGAGATGACAAAAAAGGAGATTTCTAATGTAAAAAGAGATATTGAAAATAGTACAGGTTTTCAATATAAAATGAAGTTATTTTCTATTATAAATAGATGGGAAAAAGGAGATTTTTCTCAAACTGTTGAGGAGCATAACTTTTTATGGAGCCTTCAAGGTGGAGATACTGGCAAGGCGACGGAACGTTTATCGCCAGAAGAGGAAAAGCAGTATATAAAAGAAATGAAGAGTAAATAAAAACATCGCCAACCCAGATGACGATGTTTTTTCATTAAGAATGTTTTCGTATTAAAGGTCTAGTTGGCTGAACGGCAACAGTTTTGAAATGAGAAAATAAATAACATCCTGTTACAACGACCATTGTCCCTACAATTTGTATCCACGTTAATTCTTCACCGAGGAAAAGGAATGCTAAAATCGCTGTGAAAATCGGATTGAAGTTTAGAAAAATCCCGGATGTCGTAGCTCCTAATTTTTGTACACCAATATTCCAAAATACCATACAAAGAACTGTCGAAATAAGCCCAGTATATAAAAGTGATGTGATGAAAGAAGTATTTATATTTGAAACAGTGAAGCTACCTATGTTAAACGGTAGTAATAAAATAACGCCGAAAATACCAGAGTACAACGTTGCCATAAGTGGTGTAGTTGTTTTTGTTGCCCATTTACTACAAACAGAATAGATTCCCCAAATACAAACTGCTGCAATCATCCATAAATCGCCACTATTAAAATGTAGTGAAAATAAAAGCGAGAAATCACCTTTTAATAGGACGAGGATAACCCCGAAGAATGAAAGAATCATGGATAGAATTTGAAGTGTATTTACTTTTTCTTTTAGAAATAATACTGAAAATAGTGCAATGGAAATCGCATTTAATGTAGAAATAAGTCCTACATTCGTTGCGGATGTTTTTTCTAGTGCTAGAAATTGAAAGATGTTAAAAAGAGCGACCCCTGAAATTCCCATGAGTATTAACGGAAGTATGGCAGCGCGAGGTGGAATGATTTTCTTTTCTTTAAACCATACCATCGGTAATAAACAAACGATCGCAATCATCCATCTTAAGCTTGTAAGTGTCATCGGAGACGCGTGATCGACGAGTGATTTTCCAACGACGAAATTTCCTCCCCATAATAAGCTCGTTAGTAATAATAAAAAGACATAAAAATAAGGCATATAAAAATCCCCTTTGTTGTAATCAATATGAATTGTAAATAATTTTAGCATTTTTCTTTATTATGTAATATATTCTTTTGTATAATGGGGAAAAGTCGATAAAATATTTTGTTTTGGATGATATTTACAGAAAGATATTCGGTTTTATATAGGTTATAAGTTGTTTTTTCGAATAATCATCGGTAAGAAAAAGGGGGAATTTTGATGGAGTCGTCAGTTATTAAAGTGTTAGATGATTTAGACGTACAAATTTTAGATATATTGCAGAAGGAGTCTCAAGTAAGTAATGCAGAGCTTGCGCGACGCGTTAATTTATCGCCAGCTGCGATGCATGCGAGAATAAAAAGATTAGATGGAGAAGGGTTCATTGATAAGCTAGTAGCCATTTTAAATCAAGAAAAGCTTGGTTTTGATTTGTTATGCTTCATTTTTATGAGCACGAATATTCATCAATCGGATAAACTGGAAGTGCTGGAAAAAGAATTAGAAGCAATGCCTGAAGTGTTAGAATGTCACTGTTTAACAGGAGAGTATGATTATTTATTAAAAGTTGCAAATCGTGATCGTAAAGAGTTGGAGCAGTTTATTAGAAAGCTGAATAAGCTTGGTATTACAAGGATACAGACGAGTTTGGCACTTCGTGAAATTAAATATTCAACAGTATTGCCGATACGAGATGAGGAACCAAGCATCGATTAGATTGCTTGGTTTTTTGTTTGTATAAAGTGATTGACGAGAAGAAAAGAGAGATGTATTATTATATAAAATTATGTATTAAAATTCATTTTAGGTTATAAATATTAATATCGGGGGCAAGGGGAGAGCATATGAAAATCTGTAATGCGGTTACGAGTGATGTGAAAGAAATTTATAGTCTTATTGAGGTTTATGCAAAAGAGGGAGTTGTTTTACCACGTTCTCTTTTGTCTCTTTATCAATATTTGCAATGTTTATATGTTATGAAAGAAGAAGAGAAAGTTGTTGGAGTTGCTGGTTTACATGTGTTAGGAGAGGACCTTGCAGAAGTTCGGTCGTTAGTCGTTTCGCATACATATGCAGGGAAAGGAATCGGGCGTATGTTAGTAAATCATGTAATAAATGAAGCAGTGAAAATAAAAGTAAGTAGAGTCATTTCTTTAACATATGAAACAGAATTTTTTCAAAAGTGTGGATTTGATTTTGTGAATAGAGATGCGCTACCAGAGAAAGTATGGGTTGATTGTAGACATTGTCCAAAGGTTGATTATTGTGATGAGGTGGCGATGATTCGATATGTTGGATGAAATAAAAGGAAAAAAGAGCAGCTAGCAAAAGCTAACTGCTCCATTCAAGGGATCTCTCCAAGGGGGAGTGGAGAAAATATTATGTTACTAGCATTATTGACAGATTATTAGGAAATATACAAATCGGATGAAAGAAATTTTAAATAAACTTTCGGCATTGACAGTTTTTAAAATGTTCATGTACAATATATATGAATGACATTCAGTCATTTTTATGTGACAGGATGCAGTTAGCTTAGAAATGGAACAAATACAATGGTAAATGAGGATGATAGTTGTTTTTATATAGTATTGATGAAAGAGTATATTTTTTTAAAACAAAAATGACTGATAGTCAGTCATAAGAGGTGAGAGGTATGAAAAATAAAGCTTGGTTATATGTCATATTAACATGTATCTTTGAAATTTTTTGGGTGTTTGGTTTTAATACAGCCAATACTTGGTGGCATTGGATTATTATTTTAGGAGTTATCGCTGTTGATTTTCACTTCCTTTCTAAAGCGTGTGAACATCTTGCAACAGGGACTGTATATGCTGTTTTCGCCGGAGCTGGTACGGTAGGTACTTTCTTAATGGATGTATTTCTTTTCGGTGGAAGTTTCAGTGTAGGGAAGTTATTTTTTATCGTGATGGTTGTAGCTGGCGTTATCGGTTTAAAGCTAGCTGATAATAAAGAAGAAACTGTGGAAGGAGCTGCTTAAAAATGGGTTGGTTTTTCGTATTTTGTGCTGCAATTAGTGAAATAGTCGGTGTGATAGGACTTAAAATGTATAGTAAAGATAAGACATTAGCCAATGGTGCGATTTATATCGGTGGGTTTGCTACATCCTTCGCATTTTTGTATACTTCCTTCTTATTTTTACAAGTAAGTGTCGCGTATGCGGTTTGGATTGGTATCGGAACAGCAGGTGCAGTTTTGTTAAACATGTTCTTGTTTGGTGAGTCGAAAAGTAAAGCGCGTATCATTAGTGTGTTTCTTATTGTATGTGGAGTGACAGGATTAAAGGCACTTTCTTAAAGATATATTGCATTTTTATCTCCTAATTGTTTATTAGGAGATTTTATTATAAAAAAACGATTTCCTCTTAGAGTTCACTATCATTGACAGTACAATCGATTATCTTATAAAATGAGTGACAGTCATTCAATATGCGTGTGAAAGGGTTTAGATGATGAATAAAAAAGAGAAAATTGTCTATGCAGCTATTGAAGTGTTTCAGGAAAAGGGCGTCGAAAAAACGAAGATTTCTGATATCGTGAAATTAGCTGGCATTGCGCAAGGAACTTTCTATTTATATTTTCCTTCTAAGTTATCTGTTATGCCTGCAATAGCAGAAGTGATGGTTGAAAAGATGATACTTGCAGTGAAAGAAAAAGTGCAAAACAATGCGCCTTTCTCAAGTAAAGTGACGCAAGTAATAGATGCGGTGTTTCACTTTATAGCTGAATATCGTGAAATACAAGCTTTAATGTATGCTGGTCTTGCATCTACAGAACATATAAAAGAATGGGAAGCTGTGTATGAGCCCCTTTATATGTGGCTAAGTGAATTTTTAAATGAGGCAAAAGAAGCTGGTGAAATTCGTAATTCGGTTCACGCAGAGCGAACAGCGAAGTTATTTATCGCTCTAGTTGAATCAGCAGCGGAACAAGTGTATCTATATGATCATAAAGATGATGAGCAAGTCGATTTGCAAAAGGCAGAAGTACTAGATTTTTTAACACATGCACTACATATAAAGAAATAGTGAGATGAACCTGTCTGAAAAGGTAGGTTCATTTTTGAGGAAAACTGAATGATAGTCATTCACCTAATACTTATGTATGTGTAAAAGGATAGAGTGAAATTCTAATGAGTGGAGGCATCCTCACTCATTACTAGCCCGCAAAGAGCAGGATAAAGAAAAAGCTTCTTGGGTATTATTTTTTGAGAGGAATTTACGGGAAGAGGTGTTAAAAAGTGAAGAAACCGATAAAAGAACAAAAGATGGTATTGGTCATTCTTTTGAGTAATATATTTATCGCTTTTCTAGGGATTGGATTAATCATTCCGGTTATGCCGTCCTTTATGAATGATATGCATTTAACAGGGAAGACGATGGGATATCTCGTTGCAGTGTTTGCAATGGCACAGCTCATTACTTCACCTATTACAGGCCGGTGGGTTGATCTTTACGGTAGAAAGAAAATGATAATCATTGGATTATTTATTTTTGGTGTTTCAGAGCTTCTTTTTGGATTAGGAAAAGATGTATGGATGCTTTATGTAGCGAGGGTGTTAGGCGGAATTAGTGCTGCTTTTATTATGCCTGGTGTTACGGCATATGTTGCGGATATTACATCTATTCAGGAACGTCCAAAGGCGATGGGATACTTATCTGCGGCTATTAGTACTGGATTCATTATAGGGCCTGGAATCGGCGGATTTATTGCAGAATACGGTATACGTGTGCCGTTTTTTGTTGCAGCAGCAATTGCCTTTATAGCATGTGTGATTTCGATATTTATTTTAAAAGAACCTTTAACGAAAGAAGAGCTTGCAGAGATTTCTTCTAATACGAAAGAATCAAGCTTTATTGGTGATTTAAAGAAATCATTACATCCAATGTATGCAATTGCATTTATTATCGTATTTGTACTCGCATTCGGATTATCAGCATATGAAACTGTGTTTAGTCTGTTCTCTGATCATAAATTTGGATTCACACCGAAAGATATCGCAGCAATTATTACAATTAGTTCAATCTTTGGGGTAGTTGTGCAAGTATTTATGTTTGGCAAATTGGTAGACATGTTCGGTGAGAAAGTATTAATTCAAATATGTTTAATTGTAGGTGCAGTGTTAGCATTCGTCTCAACTGTAGTCTTTAATTATTGGATTGTACTTCTCGTTACGTGCTTTATTTTCCTTGCATTTGATTTACTTCGTCCAGCTTTAACGACGTTTTTATCAAAAGCAGCTGGAAAAGAGCAAGGATTCGTTGCTGGGATGAACTCGACTTATACGAGTTTAGGAAATATCGCAGGACCAGCGATGGGCGGAATATTATTTGATATGAATATTCATTATCCATATGCATTTTCAGGCGTTGTTTTAATAGTTGGTCTCGGCATTACATTTATGTGGAGAGAGAAACAGTTGGCTGAAAGTTTTGCGAAGTAATGAGAATAAAGAATGATTGGAAAGCCCCTTTTTGTAAGGGGCTTTTTTGCATGTTAATACATGGATGGCTGTATCCATAACTTCGCAAAATTTGCCCAGCCGAATGAATCAATTGTTACGTTTTTTAAAGAAGAAGGGTATGTTTTTCTTTTTAAAACGTGATAGTTAAATAAAATGATGTGCTCTACTTGTAAAAATTCTTCGATTTCATACATGAGCTCATAGCGTTCTTCTTTATTTGCCTCTAATAAAAATGTATCAAGTAAACAGTTAATTTGTTTTTCATAGTGCGGATCCATGAACCGATTTACGAAGCAACTTTTATTTTTAAACACATTTAAGAATGCGAGTTCATGGTCAGCAGCAAATACTTCTCCCATGAAAATAATATCGGCATGTGTATCGATAGAACGATCCATATAATCTGAAACGAGAAATGGGTGAAGTTCTACATGTATGCCTAATTGTTCGCAACGTTCTTTTAGGAAATATGCGTCATTTGCACTGTCTTTAAATGCGAAGAAATAAATATGAATCGTTTCTCCGTTATAGGTGCTCTTTTTTAAATACTCTTTCGCTTTTTCTAAAGAGTAGGACCTTTTAGTAGCTTGGCGGCTTCTATCAGGGAAGAAGCTTGATGCAGCAATTGTTCGTCTACCCTCTATGTTACGAAGTATCATTTCAACATCATATAGTTCTCTCCAAGCTTTTCGAAAGTAAATGTCGTGATGAGGACCAGGTTTTGTAAAGTTGAAGCCAGCATAAATACAGCCTATTTCTTCTATTTGTATATCATGCCTTTCATTTTCCTCTTCGTTTGGTAGTTCATAATCAGCATCTATTTGCACATGGTCAGGAATACCCCAAAATTCAATACGGTCTAATAACGCGCGCTCTTTAAAATAATGGGTGAACGCTTCGAGTACGATATTATCTTCAGAGTAATGAGCAAGTTTGAAAGGTCCAGTACCTATATAATGATTATTTTGAATACTAGCATCACGCGGTAAAATTGCGAGCTGCATTGAACTTACATAGTGTAAGAAAAATAGATTTGGTTTTGCTAAATGGAATTGAATTTGCAGTGGTGATGGTGTTTCAATTTGAACAATTTCTTCTGTTAACCAATCGAAAGGAGAGTGAACTTGCTTTAATCGTTCAAATGAAAATTGTACATCTTTAGAAGTTAAAACTGTTTCGTTATGAAAATATACATCCTTTCGTAAATAAAAAGTCCATGTAAGCCCGTCTTCACTTAATTCCCACGTATGCGCAATGTGTGGTTCCATTTTTTCAGTAACATCGTTATAAACGACTAACGTATCAAAAATTTGACTCGTAAGATGGCTTTCTGTAGTTACAGCTACAAAAGCTGGATCTAATGGAAATATCTTTCTCGATATAGGAATCTTTAATATGTCGTACATATCATTTGAAGGTTCGTATCCAAAATGATGATGTAGTTTATTTTCTATCTTTTTTTTGAAGTGCAAGGGGGAGGGGGCCTTTTAAAAGAAGAAAAACGTCTTTTAATTTTTCTTTCGCTAACAGTTCATCTGCATAGGATTCAATCGCTTCTACGAAATTATGTGAAAATAGAATTTCCGTTTTATTTCCGCGTCCTCGTCCTGGAGTCCAGCTAATTAATTGCTCCTCGCTCATTTTCTTTAATAAAATCTTTACGTTTTTCGTACTGCAATATAAAACATCTGCTAATTCTTGTAAGCTATTTCGTATATGTTGTTGATCTTGTGCATGTAATCTTAATCGAATGTAATAGTCCATAATTTTCATATATACACTTCCTTCTATCATAAAAGGGGAAACTCTTTAGAATATTCTAACCTTTTTCTTCCTTTTTTTCAAAGTAAAATAAGTAAGCATAAGGAGGGGAAACAATGGGATTTTGGAGTATGCATCGAAATATAAAAATTAGAATTATAACATCATTTTTAACACGTACTGTGTCCACGATGATTTTTCCATTTATGGCGATTTATTTTTCAATAAAGTTAGGTAGTGCGATTGCTGGTGCGTTACTACTCATTAATGTCATAGCTTCATTAGTAATTGGTTTATACGGTGGATATGTTGGAGACCGGCTTGGGCGTAAAAAGGTTATGATTATCGGTCAAAGTATACAAGTCATTTCCATTGCTTGTATGGGAGTTGCGAATTCGGATTACATTGACTCACCATGGCTAACATTTGTGTTTATGTTAGTGAATAGTTTAGGGTCTGGACTTATGAATCCTGCGACAGAGGCGATGTTAATTGATGTGAGTACACCTGAAAATCGAAAAGTGATGTACAGCATTAGTTACTGGGCTATTAATTTATCGATTGCCATTGGAGCGATATTTGGAGGATTACTATTTGAAAACTATAGACTACAATTGTTTATCGTATTAACGCTTGTTGCCATTATGACTTTATATGTGATGGCTGTGTATATGGAAGAAGTGTATGTAGCACGAAAAACGGTGGAGAAGAAAAATGTATTAAAAGATATGGTAGATAGTTATAAAGTCGTGATGAAAGATAAAGCATTTTTAATTTTTTGTGCAGCGAGTATATGTACATTATCGTTAGAGTTTCAAATTAATAATTATTTAGGGGTACGTTTGCAGAAGGAATTTGAAACGGTGCACTTTTTATTCGGGGATGGTTTTACGTTTGATTTAACAGGTATTCGCATGTTGAGCTGGATTTCTGCAGAGAATACAATTTTAGTTGTGTTATGTTCAGCACTTCTTATTAAAATGCTGAAAAGCTTCAATGATTTGAAAATCTTATATGTAGGCTTATTCATTTACACGATTGGATTTACAATACTCGGAACAAGCAATAGTTTATGGATTTTATTAATTGCAGGGCTGTTCCAAACGGTAGGCGAGATGATGTATGTGCCAGTACGTCAATCTATTATGGCAGATATAGTGCCAAATGAGGCAAGAGGCTCATACATGGCGATTAACGGAATGGTCTTTCAAGTGGCAAAAATGAACGGAGCATTAGGTGTTATGCTAGGTTCATTTCTTGCATCTTGGGGCATGAGTGCTCTGTACTTTATCGTGGGTATGAGCAGTATTTTATTATTTATGAAGGCGATTGGGAGAGAGAAGTATGAGGGGGAGGCTTCTCAGATTGGATAAAATGATATGAAAAGCGATGCTAGAAATCGCTTTTCACATGGCTTTTAAAACGGATCAACTTCAGCTAAATCAGGATTGCTATTTGGGTTCGTTAATAAGACTTTCAGCTCACCTACTTCAGAGAGAGCGACGAGGATATAACCACTAATAAGGACGACGAGTCTGATGACTCTTAATGTTTGCAGTGTAATGTCACGGCTATTGTTTTCGGAGTTGTCTTGGGGCGTTGAAGGTGGATTGTTGTTCATAGTTAGGCTCCCATCTCTTGTATTTATATATGTGTAAAATCATTATTTAACTTATGGATAGGAATCGTATAGTCATTTTCACTATATGAGAAATGCCTATGAAAAGTGATTAGAAATTTGGGGACAAAGAAGGGATGGAATCCACAGATCATTAAAAACGATATTCTTTTTTATGTTTCATACAAATAAAAAGGTTAACCAAAATAGCCATTTAGCTATTTTGGTTAACCTATAATAACTATCCTAATATACGCAATGATTCTTCAATAAACGCTGGTATATCTTCTGGTTGTCTACTTGTGACTAGCTGGTTTTGGCATACGACAACCTCTGTGTCATGAAAGTTTCCGCCGGCGTTTTTTAAATCGACTTCAATAGATTTATATCCAGTGACATCACGTCCTTCAAGTGTTTGTGCAGTGATGAGTAGCTGAGGTCCGTGACAAATAGCGAAAACAGGTTTTTTTGCATCCATAAATGCTTTACTAAAGCGAACGAAACGCTCATCTGCACGAAGTATATCTGGAGAAAATCCGCCGGGTATGAAGAGTGCATCAAAGTTTTCTGGAGAAACACCATCAATATTTTTATCAATTACGACTTCGCTTTTTTCTTGTTTACCGTGTACCGTTTTACCTTTTTCCAATTCAATAGTTGTTAATTCATATCCCTTCTGTTTAAAAGCCTCTACTGGCTCTGTGTATTCTGTGTCCTCGAAATAATCCGTTATTAAAATAGCAATTTTTTTACTCATTCTAATCCGCTCCTTACATTATATTATCGGTTCCAGAATCGTCCTTGGGAAATGCCTTCTATAAATGACTCAATTGAAGTGTTTGTTAAGTTGTAAACTCCTGCTCCATCCAGTTTCACCTTACTATGGTCTAAAGCATGAGGGTCACTAAGGACATGAGCTATCGGTTTAAAATGTTTAAAAGTAGTTTCTGCAAATTCTAAAACAGGGGGTTGAATGACAGATTTACTACTAAACACTAATACTGCATCAAAAAGTGAGGAGTCTGCTGTTGTATAAGTATCCGTTACTTTAATGGAATTATTGAAATGATAAATTTTATTATCTATGATGCTATAGTTAATTCGATGCTGTGCAAAAGCTTGAATCCATTCGGACAGAAGAGAGATGCTTGGGTCACCATTTAATAGAATTGCAACATTTTTGGAATCAGCTTTAAAAATAGTATTGGACATGCTGAGTGCAGGTGATTTTGCATCTGAATTTACTTCGTGATTTTCCTTAGGTAAAGGAGCTCCAATAATGTTAGCGACTTCTTGTGCTAATTGACGATCGACGTGGTTTAAAAGAGCAATTACATTTGCCTTCACCATGTCTGATTGGCACTTCCCAACTTCAAAGCAAAAAGCTTCTTTTATATGTTGCTTTTCAATAGGGCTCATACTATTATAGAAAAGTTTAGCCTGAGAATAAAAGTTAAGGAAGCTTTTACTGCGCCCTCTAATTTTATGTCCATCAATCTTTTCTTGATAATGCTCATATCCTCCTTGTTCTGCTTGGACTGTTGCTGGTTGATTATTATTTAAGCCATTAGGATGATAGCTTGTTTGACCACGATGAATTTGCATTTGATGCATACCATCACGTTGATTATTATGAAAAGGACATACAGGCTGATTAATAGGGATTTGATGGAAATTAGGTCCTCCTAAACGAGATAATTGTGTATCTGTATAGGAGAATAATCTTCCTTGCAGAAGAGGGTCATTTGAAAAATCAATACCTGGTACGACATGACCAGGGTGGAAAGCTACCTGCTCCGTTTCCGCAAAGAAGTTATCAACATTTTTGTTCAATGTCATTTTACCAACTAGTTTTACAGGAACTTCTTCTTCCGGCCATAATTTCGTTGGATCTAAAATATCAAAATCAAATGCATGCTCATCTTCTTCTGGAATTAACTGTAATCCAAGCTCCCATTCCGGATAATCGCCTTTTTCAATTGCTTCGTATAAATCTTGACGATGGAAATCAGGATTTTTCCCAGCAATCTTTTGAGCTTCATCCCATACTAATGAATGAACCCCAAGGGCAGGTTTCCAGTGAAACTTTACGAAATGGGCTTTTCCTTCTGCGTTAATGAGTCGAAATGTGTGAACTCCAAAACCTTCCATCATTCGTAAACTACGCGGAATAGCACGGTCGCTCATTTGCCACATGACCATATGCGTGGACTCAGGGTTATGTGCAACAAAATCCCAAAAGGTATCATGAGCGCTAGCTCCTTGAGGAATATCATTATGTGGTTCTGGTTTAACTGCATGGACAAAATCAGGGAATTTAATAGCATCTTGGATAAAGAATACTGGCATATTATTGCCTACTAAATCATAGTTTCCTTCATCTGTATAAAATTTTGTAGCGAATCCGCGTACATCTCTTACTGTGTCGTTGGATCCTTTAGAACCTTGAACGGTTGAGAAACGTACAAATACAGGTGTTTTCTTTGAAGGATTTGTAAGAAAATCTGCTTTCGTATATGCTTCTAACGATTCATAAAGCTGAAAATAACCATGAGCGCCAACTCCGCGTGCATGAACAATTCTTTCGGGAATTCGCTCGTGATCAAAATGGGTCATTTTCTCGCGAAAGTGGAAATCCTCCATTAAGGTTGGGCCTCTTAAGCCCATCTTTAAAGAAAATTCATCTTCGGCTATTTTTACTCCTTGGTTTGTTGTTAAAGCATGTTTGCATTGATTGTCGGTAACATGGTGTTTCAATTGTTCCGTTTTTTTATTCACAATATAGGCCCCTCCTTTACTCTGTTAATTTAATAGATACCCTTTTTATTAGGACGTAAACATGTATTATCGTTTTTGTATGTAAAATCATAAAATATCGGTTGTTCCGGTGATTCTTGTTTGAGGAAAAAAATAAAACGCCAAGGAGAAAATTCATTTTCTCCTTGGCGTTTAAGATAATTCTTTTCGTTAAAATGAGGAAACACGTTGCTTCGTTTTTGGTACAATAATAAATTTGATCCAGAGTAACCCGATAATCATAATGATAAGGCTATGTAAAATTTCTCCTGTAGCAAGGAGTATAACAATTGAAAATACAATGAGTTGAATACTTAGCAATATAAAGATTAAGTGAAGAAATTGATTCAGTCGTTTTTCAGTATCAATTGGATATAATGCTACAATAATATTTCCCGAAAAATATTTCCATAGGGAACGGAGCTGCATAGAAATCATATATAGGACGATGTAAGCGATAGCGCCCTTTACGTATATGTTTGGTATAAAATATAAGGCGAAGGCACCAATCAGCCCTAAGCGAATATATATACCGAAATAATCATTCCCGCGTAAAAATGCGAGTGTATGTAAATAGAAGAAAGTTGCTCGTTTTTTATGTAATAAAGGTTCAATCCAAGTTGTAAGCCATTTTCTTTTATTTACTTGCTTGTTTAGTTGCGGAACATCGGTGAAGATGCTAGCAAATTGATAGAAACGAACGTTCATTTTTTCTTCTTGCTCGATTATGTAATCCCACGGTATTCGTTTTGTAGGCTGTTTTTTCGTGTATAGAAGTAGGAAAGCAAGTAGTAAGAGTAATCCGCCTAATATGAGAACATTTGCTACATAAAACAGCATATAAATGACTAGGGCGTTACAAGCAATACGAATGATCAGCCATATATTTTTTTCGTGACTATCACGCCACATCCAATGTATGTATATGTTCCAAGCTTTCGTAACCATTAAAACGAGAAAGATTGTACAGAAGAAAGGTATCGTTAATTGTAATGATTGCAGTGCAAGCGGAACGAGAATAAGGAACGTAAATAATAATGGGAAAAGCTGAATGATGTAATTATATAGAAGAGATTTTTTGAAATAAGAAGTTAATTTCTCTTCTAGTGCTAGTAAATAGACAGCGTCAGGTTTCTGAATAAATGTACGAATAGGGCATCTCGTTATAATGAATGTAAGTACAATCGTGATGAGTAGTAAAGATATTCCTTTAGAAGGAGATGTTTTTAGAAACTGAGCATAGTAGTATGCGCCAACGCATGAAATAAAGATAAAGCTATATAGTAAACCGTTAATCATACGTGCAAAGTATGTAATGATATTTTGAATATGTTGTTGGAAACGGCTGTTCCATAGTGATTCGATTGACATGTTTTTCACCTCTTTGTTCTATTATATATGTTTTGTAAAAGAAAAAACGAGCAAATTGCGTTATGCAACTTGCCCGTCTTTCTTTTCGTTATTTTTTTTCTGATCACGATTCATTAATGGATAGAAGGCAAAGCCGATTACGAATAAACCAATTCCGAGAAGGAACGTTTTTATATCGGCTGCGCCTGTTTTAATAACCCATAGTGCGTAGCAAAGTGCGATAACTGCGACTATGCCATCTGTAATTCTTGCCCGCATTTCATTTTTATATGTTTCACCAGTTGCGACTAGTTTTAACTGGAAGATTGGTGAAACGAGATATGGAATGAGGTAGGCCAGTGTCGATACGGTAATAACGAATGTATAAGCTTCCGCAATGGTTCCTGATAATGTTGAGAATAGGAATACTTGCGACATAATGTTTGTTAATCGTAATGAGTAAATTGGACTTCCTTTTTTATTTGTTTTTGCGAAGAAGGAAGGGAAGAAACCTTCTTTTGCTGCTTGATAAGGGACTTCTGAGCTTAATAAAATCCAGCCTAAGATAGAACCGAACAGGGAAGTAAGAGCAAGTAATGCCATCAGTTTCCCGCCGCCATGACCCATTGCAGCATTTAATGCATCTGCTAATGGACGTTCAGAAGCTTGTAATGTATCAACGTGAAGTACACCCATTGTTAAAATTGTGATTCCTAAGTAAATTGCAACTGTAATAAGTAATCCCGCAACTGTTGCACGTTTTACCGTTTTTGGAGAAACAGCACGGTTTGATAAAAGAACCGCTGATTCAATTCCGATAAACGCCCAAAGCGTTGTAAGAGCAGCTAAATTTACTTGTGAAAGAAGACCGTGTGATGCACCTGATTTATCAATCATCGGTGTGTACCATTGTCCAAACTTAGAAGCTTCGAATGCAAATAACGTAACGACGATGAATAAAAGGAATCCAGTTACTTTCGTTGTTGTTGCTAAAAAGTTTAGCTTTCCAGCTCCGCTTACACCGTTTGTTAATATAATATGAGTTCCCCAAAGTAAGATGGAACAAATCGTAAATGTAATTAGTTTTCCGACTTCTACGTTAAACGAACCGATTGAAAATAGTAGTCGCGTATCTTTCATAATTGGGAAGAAGAGTGATAAATATCCCGCAAATGATGTAATGATGGCAACGTTACTTGCCCAGTTTGCAACCCAATATCCCCATACCATACTGAAACCAGCCATTTTTTTCTTTTTTGGTGTTGAGAATAAAGCATATGCATGACTTTGTGGCCCTGTCGTTAAATCAGGACGACGAATTGCTAAATTACCGAAAACAAGAGCTAGCATTAAAACACCAAACCCTGTAGTTAACCAAGCTAAAGTGACACCGAGTGGGCTTGCTGTTTGTGCCAACGTACTTGGCACCATGAAAATACCAGCGCCAACCATGTTACCGACAACGAAAGCTGTTAGTACCCAAAAGCCCCATTTTTTTTGTTGCATAGAAAATACCTCCAAAGTTAGTATAACCAAGTCAAGCGAGGAGATATGTATGTCTTCCTGAGTCAGGAAGAGAAGTCCCAAACAAAACAAAAAAAGCACGTAATTTGCCGCTACATGCTTTCTATCTTATAAGAAACCCACGACATACCTCTCGATAGCTCTCCACAAACGAAACGTTTGTGACAGTTCTGCACTTATTAAATGCAGACCCAGCAAGCGTGCATGGTGGACACGACTTACTTCGGCAACCATTCCTTTCTCATTCCTTCATCAATGCCACTACATCTCCTGAAATGATACTCTTAATGATTGCAACCTCTACCTCACCGAGATACGAATGAGGATTTAAATATTAAATTAACGTCTTTAAGAGTAACAAATGAATTTTTATACGTCAATGGATATAGTAATAATCAGATTATAGAGAAGAGTTTGTGATTAAAAGTGAGTTAGGAGAAGATGTAACGATTATTAGTTCTGCAGAAGAAACAGCGATAGAGTTAAGTACCATTTTACAGCACAAAGGAATTTTGTCTGACAATCTGAATCCGAAGCATCGTTTTTTTACGACGGGATCTGTTTTATCATTTGAACATATTGCTGAGCAATGGCTAGGGTATCAAATTTCTGTAGAATGTGTACATTTGCCTATGCAAAATGCGTGTATGCATAATTAAGATTTAGTAAATTACGTTTTTAAATAAATAAGGTTCGTTTCATAAGAAGGAAAGACTAAGCTTTTAATTGAATTGATTAAGGTCATTTCAATTAAAGGGGAGATTGGATTATGGAATTATCAAGATCTCAATTATTTGCTTTAGAGTATATTTCAAAATATGCAGAGAACGAAAAACGAGAGGCTAAAGCAACGATTAATCATATACTTAAAATGTCTAATATTACAGATGAAATATTTGAAGAAGCTGTCGCTAATTTAAAATCTCATGCACGGATTGCTTTACACTTTCATCCAGACAGACTAGATTCGAGTATGAAAAGTGTTGCTGAAGCACTGTTTGAGCAAGGAATATATAAAAGTCAGTTTGAAACATTGCTATCTAATGGAAGCGTATCTGCTTACCCTGGTGGTGAACGTGACTTTTGGGAAAAGAGAATATTTGGAGGGGCATATCAATTAGAAGGCGTAACGAATGATCAACGGCCAAAATACGGAGCGCTAAATTTAATGTTACATCCAGATGGGCCGGCTCCGCGTTTTGGTTCATGTTATTTTCTCTTATCTCCAAAAGTTTCTTCGCGCTCTACATATACATATTTAGATTCGCATCAAGATCCCAAAGAAAAGGGGACTTATGAGGAGTTTGATATGATTTTAGCTGCTCTTTTGGAAGAGACATTCGTAAGAGATTTTGCAATTGGTGAAGGGAATTTGACGCCAACAATATTAATTAATCATTTACTGGCTAATCTGAAAAGGCCGTTTATAGATTTAGTAAGCAAAGAGCCAGCCCGTAATCTTAATCATTATATCGAAGCGCAAATTCATGGAGAGATTTCTCTTAAAGAAGACGTAGAGGTGCTTGTTGCAGATCCTTCATTTAAGGGTACGGATGTAGGAAAAGTTTTAGAAGAAATTTGCCTGAAGTATGTGATTGATTTGTATTGGCACATCGGTTTTGTACTTATGGTAGACGAAGTTCCAATGGATTTTAGAGGTTCAAAAATGCCATCTTTAGCAAGACGCATTGCACGGAATCATTGTATCGATGCCAATATAATTGGCTCTGCTGTAGTGGATTTGAAACGCAATCCATTATCTTGGAGTGATCGTGGTACTTATGAAGAAGTGCTTCAGGAATTAAAATTATTATGGCATGTTTTAGTTCGATTTGGAAAACCAAATCGGAAGTAGAACTAACTACTCTGTTTTTTGGAAGTATATATAGAAAAGAAGCTGATCTAAAAATAGATCAGCTTCTTTTTATAAGATTAAACTAAGTTTAATACAGTTACTTTTTCACGTGTCATAGACTCAAGGCTCTTACGAATACCTTGTGCGCCCATACCTGAACCTTTTACACCGATGAATGGGAAGTGGTCAGGGCCGCGCTCTGTGCGTCCGTTAATTTGAACAGAACCAGTTTCGATTTTGTTAGCAATTGCAAATGCTTTGTTAATGTCTTTTGTGAAGACACTTGCTTGCAGACCGAACTCTGATTTGTTAGCAATCTCAATTGCTTGCTCATCTGAAGAAACACGGATGATTGGAAGGATTGGGCCGAATGGCTCTTCCCAAGCAACTTTCATTTCTTCTGTTACGTGGTCGATTAATGTTGGGTAAATTAAGTTACGCTCACGTTTGTTACCGATAACGATTGTAGCACCTTTTTCAACAGCATCGTCAACTAAGCCTTGAACGAAGTCAGCAGACTTGTCGTCGATTAATGGAACGATTGTGCTGTCTTGTTCTGGAGATCCAACTGATAGTTCAGCTACTTGCGCTTTTAATAAGCTAACAAGCTCGTCCGCTACGTTTTCGTGTACAAGTACACGTTTAATAGCTGTACAACGTTGACCAGAGTAAGAGAATGCACCGCTTACGATATGGTTTGCAGCATCTTGTAAGTCAGCATCTTCACGAACGATACCAGGATCTTTACCACCAAGTTCTAATACAAGTGGAATCATTGAAGCTTTTTTCGCTAAATGTTTACCTGTGTTTGTACCACCTGTGAACGATACCATATTGATGCCTTCGTGTTCTACTAAGTAGTCACCAATTACAGAACCGCGTCCTGTAGCTACGTTTACAAGACCTTTTGGAAGGCCAGCTTTGTGAAGTGCTTCCACCATTTTAATACCACTAATTGCACCTTGAGTTGCTGGTTTGAAAATAACAGCGTTACCCATAATTAATGCTGGTGCAAGTTTTGCAGCAGATAAGTTTACTGGGTAGTTAAACGGTGCGATTGCTAATACAACACCAAGTGGTGCGCGTTGGATAATCGCAAGTTTAGATTTTGTACCGCCCGGGAAGCTATCGCCCATCATGCTTTCTCCGTGCATATGTAAAGCTTCTTCGATCGTGTAACGAATGAAGTCAGCTGTACGAACAACTTCTTTCTTCGCATCTTTATATCCTTTACCGACTTCTTTCATAATGATATCGGCAATTTCATCTTGCATATTTACGAGCTCATCAGCCCATTTATATAAATATTTTGCGCGATCTTGTAGAGAAGCTTCTGCCCATGATTTTTGAGCTTCTTTTGCAGATGCAATTGCTTCATCTACTTCTCCGCGAGTAATTGCTTGTACTTGTCCAATTACTTCGTGTAAGTATGGAGATGGAATTTCGATTGTTTCTCCTGAAGAGCTTTCTCTCCATTCTCCATTTAAATAAAATTTGTACGTATTGCTAGTTGTCATGATTAGTCCTCCTAAAATAGCAACTTGTAAGAGTGAGTATAAGGTGATTGTAGGGGGTTTGATAACATTTTTCAAATGAAATGTTTGTGAAAACGATTTCTTATTATTTTTTTATTTTGTATGCCCTTTCTTACAGAACATTCCCTTATTTCAAAATGATGTATCGTATATTTTCATTCGATCTGTAAAAAAAAATAATTGACAGAATACTCAATAAAGTTGTAAGATTATAAATGGAAAATAAATGAAAGGGGTGTGCGTAATGATTGTAATCGTAAATGTAATGGGTTTAGCTCTGTTAAATGGCAGAAAACATTCATATCATTACGCAACCCGTGCGGATATATAAGGCATTCTCTGTCTTATAAAAAGCGTACGTTGCGTATATCGTAACGTACGCTTTTTATGCATTTTTGTGCATATCGTCAAGCGGCGGTATGCTTTTTTTGTTTATTTTCCATATTCCTATATAAAACTTTGGAAGGTGGACAAATGTGATGAGATTGTATGGGTTACGAAATGTAAATGTAATGGGTTTGGATAGTGGATAAAGAAATGAGAAGTAAACGAGAACGAGAAGGGAGAGGTTACATTGTTATCAGTATTACTAAAGTTAAAATGGTTTTTTAAAAAGCACTGGAAGAGATATAGTATTGCCATTGGAGCTCTTTTAATTGTGAATATAGTTGAAGTGATTCCCCCGAAAGTGTTAGGGGTTACGATAGATAACATAAAAACAGGAACGTTATCAAACGAAGCTATTATACAGTCTATTCTTATTTTAATAGGGGTTACAATCGTTGGGTATGGTCTTACTTTCGTATGGCAACATCAATTGTTTGGAGGTGCATTCGTACTTGAGAAAACGATGCGCTCTAAATTTATGGGGCATTTACTTAAGATGACGCCGACTTTTTATCAAAAAAATCGTACTGGTGATTTAATGGCGAGAGCGACAAATGATTTGAAAGCAATCGCTATGACAGCTGGTTTTGGTATATTAACGCTCGTGGATTCGAGTTTATATATGCTTACGATTGTCTTTATGATGGGATTTACAATTAGTTGGGAGCTTACATTTGCGGCGCTTATCCCGCTTCCAATTATGGCGTATGCGATGAATATATATGGAAAGAAATTGCATGAAAGATTTACAGTTGCGCAAGATGCGTTTGGTGATATGAACGATAAAGTGCTTGAATCAATCGCTGGTGTGCGCGTTATTCGTGCATACGTACAAGAGAATGCAGACGAGGAAAGATTTCATCACTTAGGAGATGACGTCTACGAAAAAAATATGAAAGTAGCGAGAATTGACGCATTATTCCAACCAACTGTGAAAATGCTTGTTGGCCTTAGTTATTTAATCGGTTTAGTGTACGGCGCATATCTTGTATTTCAATCAAAGGTAACACTTGGTGAACTTGTTTCATTTAACGTGTATTTAGGGATGATGATTTGGCCGATGTTTGCAATTGGTGAATTAATTAATGTTATGCAAAGAGGAAATGCTTCGCTTGACCGTGTGAATGAAACGTTAGCGTATGAGCCAGATGTAAAGAATCCGAAACATCCAAAGCTTGTGCAAGAGCCGGATTATATTCAGTTTGATGATGTGTCTTTCTCATATCCTTCATCAACTGAAACAAATTTAAAAAAGGTTTCTTTCACATTAAAGCAAGGAGAAACGCTAGGGGTTGTCGGAAAAACAGGAAGCGGGAAAACGACGCTTGTACGTCAGCTTCTTCGCCAATATCCGCTTGGAGATGGAGATATTGCAGTTTCTGATGTGACATTAGATAAAATGACGAATGAAAATGTACTCGGCTGGATTGGTTATGTACCACAGGAGCATATTTTGTTCTCAAAAACAGCGCGAGAAAATATTTTATTCGGAAATAGGGAAGCGACGGAAGAAGAACTAGAGAAAGCAATTGAAATTGCTGCGTTTAAAAAGGATTTAGAGTTTTTACCAGAAGGGTTAGAAACGCTCGTTGGAGAGAAAGGTGTTTCTTTATCAGGAGGGCAAAAACAAAGGATTTCGATCGCAAGAGCTGTTATTCAAAATCCAGAAATTTTAATTTTGGATGATTCTTTATCAGCTGTAGATGCTCGTACGGAAGCAGCGATCATTGAAAATATAAGAACGGAAAGAAGCGGAAAGACGACGATTATTACGACGCATCGTTTATCTGCCGTACAACATGCGGATTGGATTCTCGTTATGGATGAAGGCGCAGTTATAGAAGAAGGTACGCATGATCAGCTTATCCAAAAGGGAGGCTGGTATGCTGAGCAGTTTGAAAGACAACAAGGTGAAAGTGAAAGTGCGGATAGTGGGGTGAAAATATGAGCGTTTCAAAACGATTATTTCAATACGCGATGAAAGTGAAAGGGACGATTTTTGCAGCGATGTTAATGTTATTTATTTTCGTCATCGCAGAGCTTGCCGGTCCTTTCGTCGCTAAAACGATGATTGACGATCATATCGTCGGGATAGAGAAACCTTGGTATGAAACAGAACAGAGTGAAGAAGCTGTTTCGTATAATGGCGCCTTTTATAAGCGAAGCGATCGCTTCCAGCAAGGCGAGACAAAAGGTAAAGAAGTACGTGTGATGCAAGTTGGTTTTCAATATTATTTTGTACCGAATAAAGTGAATATTGAAGGATCACGTACTGTAAAAGGGGGGATGATTACCGTTCAAAATGGTAAGGCGGTGCAAGTGTATAAAGCGAAAGCATTAACGAAAGAAGAAGTGTTTGCGTTTTATAAACCGGAAATAAACCGTCTATTATTGCTTGGTGGTGGCTATTTCGCTTTACTAGTAGTCGTATCATTATTTGCATACGGAAAGCAATTTTTCTTACAGAAGGCAGCGAACAAAATTATTCAAATTATGAGGGAAGATGTGTTTTCTCATATTCAAACGTTGCCAATTCGGTACTTTGATCATTTACCGGCGGGGAAAATTGTTTCGCGTGTGACGAATGATACAGAGGCCATTCGTGATTTATATGTAACGGTGCTGGCAACATTCGTTTCTAGTATCATTTATATTATTGGGATATTTGCTGCGCTATTTTTACTAGATGTGAAGCTCGCTTCATTATGTTTGTTAATTATCCCGATTTTAATTGTTTGGGCCATTTTATATAGAAAATATGCGTCTGTATACAATCATAAAATGCGTTCGCGTTTATCTGATATTAACGGAACAGTGAATGAATCCATTCAAGGGATGCCAATTATTCAAGCGTTCCGTCAAGAGCGTGAAACGAAAAAAGAGTTTGAAGAATTAAATGGCGATTATTTTAAGTATCAAAATAAAATTTTAAATTTAAATGCAGCAACTTCGCATAACTTAGTAGCCGTATTAAGAAATATCGCTTTCACAGGAGTAATTTGGTATTTCGGCGGTGCGTCATTAAGTGCTACAGGTATTATTTCACTTGGGGTACTGTATGCGTTCGTCGATTATTTAACACGATTATTCTCGCCAATTACGAATATGGTGAACCAGCTTGCAAACTTAGAGCAAGCGCGCGTTGCATCAGAACGTGTCTTTGAATTGTTAGAGGAAAAAGGAGAAGCGGTAGAAGAAGAACGTATGCCTCGTTTAAAAGGAAATGTAAAATTTGATAATGTATCATTTTCTTATAATGGAAAAGATGAAGTGTTAAAAAATATTTCTTTTGAAGCGAAACAAGGCGAGACAGTGGCACTTGTCGGTCATACTGGATCAGGAAAAAGTTCCATCATGAATGTACTCTTTCAATTTTATGAGTTTGAAAAAGGGAAACTTACGATTGATGGTCACGATGTAAAAGAAATGCCGAAACAAGCAACTCGTGAGCATATGGGAATCGTACTGCAAGACCCGTTTCTTTTCAGCGGAACGGTTGCTTCCAATGTAAGCTTAGAAAACGAAAAAATTTCAAAAGAGCGTATCATAAAAGCATTGCATGATGTGGGTGCTGAAAGATTTGCGAACAATATAAATGAAGAAATTACAGAAAAGGGAAGTACACTTTCAACCGGAGAACGTCAGCTTATATCGTTTGCTAGGGCGCTTGCTTTTGATCCCGCTATTTTAATTTTAGATGAAGCAACGTCTAGTATTGATACAGAAACAGAGGCGATGATTCAACAAGCATTGGAAGTTGTAAAAAAAGGAAGAACGACATTTATTATTGCTCATCGTCTTTCAACGATTAAAAGCGCAGATCAAATTATTGTGCTCGATAGAGGGACGATTTTAGAAAAAGGGTCTCATGATGAACTAATGAAAAAGCGCGGGCGTTATTACGATATGTACAAAACGCAAATGGAAGGTAATCAGAGTGCTTAATATGTACGGGGGAGAACTTGTGATTTTCACAAGTTCTTTTTTATTGATGAACATGTCGACTCTTTAGCAAATTACGACAGTTAAATAAGAAGTATTGTTTTACCTTTTTCTCCATAAATGCTATATTAAAAAATGTTACTTATTTTTTGTATGTAGCGTTATTTTTCCCTTTTGTTTGATTATGAAGAAAAAGGATAAACTAAATAAGAACATTTTCATTGAAAAATTGTTCAAGATTGCATACAATCAATATAGTTTTTAAATTCCTATCAGAATACTTGGAGGATTACTATCATGAAGAAATTATTTTCAGTGCTTGCAGTAACTACATTAGCGATCGGGATTGTAGCCGGCTGCGGTAAAGAAGAGAAAAAAGATACAGCTAGTCAAGACGCGTTACAAAAGATTAAACAAAGCGGTGAACTTGTAATTGGTACAGAAGGTACATATCCACCATTTACGTTCCACGATTCAAGCAATAAATTAACTGGATTTGACGTTGAATTAGCAGAAGAAGTTGCAAAACGTTTAGGTGTAAAACCTGTATTTAAAGAAACACAATGGGATAGCTTACTTGCTGGCCTTGATGCAAAACGTTTCGATATGGTTGCAAACGAAGTTGGTATTCGTGAAGATCGTCAAAAGAAATACGATTTCTCTAAGCCATACGTTTCATCTTCAGCGGCATTAGTTATTGCAAAAGATAAAGATAAGCCTGCTACATTTGCTGATGTAAAAGGATTAAAAGGAGCACAATCTTTAACGAGTAACTATGCAGATATCGCTAAGAAAAATGGTGCGGAAATTATTGGTGTAGAAGGATTTAGCCAAGCGGCAGAGTTATTAGCTTCAGGACGCGTTGATTTTACAATTAATGATAAGTTATCAGTATTAAATTATTTAGAAACGAAAAAAGATGCAAAAATTAAAATTGTAGATACTGCAAAAGAAGCTTCAGAAAGTGGATTCTTATTCCGTAAAGGTAGCGATAAGCTTGTACAAGAAGTAGATAAAGCGTTAGATGATATGAAAAAAGACGGTACGTATGACAAAATAACGAAAAAATGGTTCGGTGAAAATGTATCTAAGTAGTGCATTGGTTTCAGATCGATTGTCTACTTGGATAGATATTATGCAGACTTCCTTCATGCCTATGCTGAAGGAAGCTGTTTTTACAACAATTCCATTAACGCTTATTACATTTATTATCGGGATTATACTGGCAACGTTAACAGCGCTCGCACGTATTTCTGGTAGTCGTATTTTACAATGGATTGCTCGTATCTATGTATCTATCATTCGTGGAACGCCACTTCTTGTACAATTATTTATTATTTTCTATGGACTTCCAACTCTTAATATTGAAGTTGAGCCATATACAGCAGCAGTTGTTGGATTTTCATTAAATGTCGGTGCATATGCATCTGAAATTATTCGTGCTTCTATCCTTTCCATTCCGAAAGGGCAGTGGGAAGCAGCTTATACAATTGGGATGACATATCCACAAGCATTAAAACGTGTTATTTTACCACAAGCAACGCGCGTATCAATCCCGCCGCTTTCGAATACGTTTATTAGCTTAGTGAAGGATACTTCATTAGCATCGTTAATTTTAGTAACAGAAATGTTCCGAAAAGCGCAGGAAATTGCGGCGATGAACTACGAGTTTTTAATTGTTTATTTTGAAGCAGGTCTTATTTATTGGGTTATTTGTTTCTTATTATCAATCGTACAACAGATGTTAGAAAAGCGTTCAGAACGCTACACATTAAAATAATCCTTTTACAAAAGGAGTTTTTGTTTTTATGATTTCAATTCAGCACTTACAAAAAAGTTTCGGAGATAATACCGTACTAAAGCATATAGATTTAACAGTTGAGAAGGGCGAGGTTGTTGTTATTATTGGGCCGTCTGGATCTGGTAAAACGACATTCTTACGTTGTCTCAATGTATTAGAAACACCAAACGCTGGTAATATTCGTATCGGTAATAAAGAGCTTAACTTCTCTCAAAAAGTAACGAAGAAAGATATTGTTAATCTTCGTACGCAAACAGGTATGGTATTCCAGCACCATAATTTATTCCCGCATTTAACAGCACTTCAAAATGTAATGGAAGGGCTCGTTACAGTGAAAAAGATGGGGAAAGAAGAAGCGAAGAAAAAAGCAAACTATTTCCTTGAAAAAGTTGGTTTAGCAGATAAAGTGGATTTATATCCGTTCCAATTATCAGGCGGACAACAACAGCGCGTTGGAATTGCGCGTGCGCTTGCGATGGAGCCGGAAGTGTTACTATTTGATGAGCCGACGTCAGCGCTTGATCCTGAACTCGTTCAAGAAGTTCTGAAAGTAATGAAAGAACTTGCTAAAGAAGGCATGACGATGGTTATTGTAACGCACGAAATGCGTTTTGCACATCAAATTGCGAACCGTGTTATCTTCATGGATGGTGGTGTCGTTGTCGAACAAGGTACACCAGAAGAAGTATTTACAAATCCAAAAGAAGAACGTACGAAGAAGTTTTTACAAATGTTGCAATAAATTAAGGAAGGTCTCAAGGCATATGCCTTGAGACCTTTTTGCCATATATATTTATTTGTGGAATCCGCCAAGGCTTTGCTCAGCCATTGCAACTAGACGTTTTGTGATTTCTCCACCAACTGAACCGTTAGCGCGAGCCGTAGAATCTGCTCCTAATTGTACACCAAATTCTTGAGCGATTTCGTACTTCATTTGATCGATTGCAGCTGTTGCACCTGGTACTACTAATTGATTTGAAGAATTTTGGTTTGCCATAGGAATATATCCTCCTTAGAGTTATAAAAGTTTTTTTGGTTGGACTAGCTGGAGTTGAACCAGATTATCGCCCCGGTTGGCGCTAATCCATCGGTAATTAAGTTTGTACTCATAGTATGGATGTTACCTAGAAAGATATACAAAATAATAATTTGTAAATTTTGTCAAAAAAACTTATTGATTTCGTAAATTATGAAATAAGAGTAATCGTTGTATTTTTAAGAAAACAGGCCAAACTAAGAGGGATATTAAATATATTTTTCTCTTTGTAGCCTATTACTTGTAGGCTAATCATTAGCTTCTTATTTATGATTTATTGAAATGAAATCGGTAGCAACTTTATAGTTCTATTTTTAAGTAGTGGTGGAGTGACCGCTCCTATGCCTGGATAGGTTGCTTTCTTTCTTTCTTCACTCTAAAAAAGAGAGGCTTTAAACGATAATGTATGGAGGAATCATGATGGGGATTTGCCCGCTTTGCAACGCATTAGAATCACAAACATATTCTTGTCAAAATTGCCAAAGTATACTCCAAGATTATGGGAAGTCTGTAGATTACATAGACGATTATAGTGCCTATATGGATCAAGAATTATTAAGTGCAGTAGATGGTTTAACGCATAATAATTCAAATGAATATTGCAATCATATTTTTTATTGCGGAGTATGTAACGTGGAAACTGAGGTTGTAGTAAAACTTGTGTAAATAGAAAACTTCCACCTTATTATCTAGGTGGAAGTTTTTGTTTTTGTATTTGTGAGTGAATCATAGGAGAAGGGATATGTTCGGTGTTTGATGAAGCCCCTGATTTTATTTGAGACATTTTTTCTTTTGTATCACGTAAAGAATGTTCAGTTAAGTAGATGGCATATTCGTAAAATAATTGGCGTGTCAGTTCACTTTGTTCTTTTAATTTGGCATCTTGGAATACAGTTCGCCCAGGTTTAGAGTTGGCTTCAAAGAGCCACGGATTTTCCTTTGTGTCTAAACCGATATCAAAACCGATTTCTCCAATATTTCCGGTTACTTGTTCATCGAGCGCGTAACTTATTTGTAAGGCAGTATGTTTTAATTTATTTTCAATTTGAACTTGTTTCGTTGAATCTGGAAAAAGCTCTTGTAATAATTTTGTATCACCGCCGCTATTTACGTGCGTTGTTAAACTGCCTTTGCCGGCAATTTTGGCGACAATTGCACTAACTATCCAATTACCGAAATGATTTTTATTTGTATGAATGCGGAAATCAACAGGTTGCCCATCGAAGCGAAGTAACGAAATACCTTGCTGTACGATAAACTTTTTTAAATCATGTCCTTTTAATAAGTGGTTTAGAAGAGTTTCTAATGATTGATACTTTCTCAGTTTATTTTCTTCATTTTCGCGATAACGACAGTAGTAGCAATTCTCTGTTTGAGAATAAAATATTTGATGAATATTTCTACCAAAGCTCCCGTGTATTGGTTTCATGTACACTGATTTATACGTGCCAAGAAACCGTTCTACTTGTTCAAAATGCTGAAATGTTTCTGTATGTGGTAATAAGGGTTTAATTGATTCGTCTTTCATAAGAAGTTGATGAACTTCCCATTTATTGAAAAAACCTGGGTTAAACCATGGGATGGAGTAGTCATGTTCTAACTTTCTTTTTGCTCTGACAATTGGTTTATAATTTTCCGCTTGTCGATTCGGTAATCGATCGTAAATGACATTTGGTAAAGGGACTTTTTTCTTTATCCATTGTTTCTCTTGAAAGAAATATCCTTCAATCGTTTCTTCTTCCCAGTTTATATGTTGAACGCCAAAGACGAATACGAACGGTCGTAATGAGAATGGTGGTGTTAACAACTCACTGAGAGCAATTGAACGATTTCCTAAAGGGTTAGAAGAATCATCGTTAAAGCCAGTTGTAAAAATGCCAATCAATGGTCCGAAAATAATCGTTTGGTTTTGTGTGAATGCATGAATAGTAGTTGATTGAGGCAGTAAAAGTTTTTCGGCAATATGTTTTCCGATAATAATTTCGCGAGTAAAGGAATAATGAATTTTCACCTCTTCACTTGCTATATGACGTATGCCGAAGGAGAGGGATGTAATAGGTGGTGTAATAGAAAAAACGTAAGGTAAAGTAATGCTATTTGGATGTTCATCTGAAATATTTAATGTATATATATGTTCTTTCAAAATCGGTTTACCTCCTTTCATTATGGTGTAAAGCGACTGAATTTAAGTGGTCCGTGAAATATCTTTTCAGCTAATGAATCACTATGACGAATGTATTGTTCGTAAGGAGGGATCGTGTTGACATACATAAGCCAGATTGCACCTTTTTGATCCATAATTGTGGAAAGTTCTAGTTCAAATAACGAAGAATAAGACTGATCTAGTGTTTGGAATACTTCATTTATAATGTCGTGTAAAGCGTCGTGTAATAGTTGCACACCTGTACTAGATAGTACGTATTTAATTTTTGAAAATGAATGCAATGAATCATCGTCCGTTGCTGAGGGTAAAAGCTGATTAGGAAATGAGCTTTTTTGTATAAATTGACCGATAACATTCCAAGTTTGTTCTTTGTTTTTTTGCAAAATGGTTCGAATGTGCAGTGGATATGTTAATTGATTTGGTGGTTGTAGCATAGTATGCACTATGTAGCGTGATGAACGTATGTTAGATTTACACCAAGATATAAATTCATCTGTCCTCTTGATTGGAATAGAAGTATGGTATTTTTCATTTACTGTATCGATATGAAACGTTTTATTTTTGTAAGCGACTCGATATAAGTTATCTTTAGAATGTATATTAGTGGGGCGTATAATAATATCTTTAGTTTTTAACAACAGTTTGAAAATGATTTGTATCGTTGCCACTTCAAATTTTGGTATATAAGGAGACAGTTTTTTATTAGTAAGAAATAAATCATGTAGTTCACTTAAGTTAATAAGTGTGTTATTTAAAAAGGTAGTGGAAGGACGGTTGTGCAAAGAGTGAATAATTGATTTTGCTTTTTCAAAGTCTGTTTCCTCGTGAAAAGAATAACGATCATATATATAAGAAGGAATAGGGAATGTTTGCTCTTTCCATTTTCCTGTATCTGTATCGTAAATAAGACCAGAAACAAGGTCTGTTTTAGAATCAATACAAAATGGCGTAAACTGGGCAACGACATTATGATAAAGCCGAGCGCGTTTAGCGATTTCGGTGTAATACGTTTGCTCATAATGAAGTTTAGAAGTTAAAAGGCCGAGAACCAACGAAATCACTCCTTTACTACTATTTGCATAAAAGGCGAAGCTATATATTGCAAATACGTTTTTATACCATTATACTTTTGTCCGTATGATGATATGCTATAGTTTTGGAGAAGTGAAAGGTTGATTGTAATGAATATATGGTTAAATATGTTAACGACGACAGGACTCGGAGCAATTATTGGGGGATATACGAATCATCTAGCGATAAAAATGTTATTTCGTCCTCATCGTCCTATTTATATCGGAAAGTTTCAAGTTCCATTTACACCAGGATTAATTCCGAAGCGTCGTGATGAACTTGCTGTTCAATTAGGGAAAATGGTTGTAGAGCATTTGTTAACACCAGAAGGAATCGGAAAGAAGTTAACAAATGAAGAGTTTCAAAAAGGTTTAATCCACTGGGCCAAAGTAGAAGTGGATAAAGTAATTACGAATGAACAATCACTGCGACATATGTTAGAGAAATGGAATGTAGCGCATGTAGAAGATGAAGCGATTCGAAAAATCGAACATGTGATTACAGAAAAAATTCATGCATTTTTAGCAGAGTATTATACATATACATGGGAACAGGCTTTACCTCATTCTGTACATGAAAAGATAGAGAATGCGATTCCGAATGCCTCGGCGTTTATTTTAGAGCGAGGAATTAGCTTTTTTGAAAGTGAAGAAGGGAAAGCGCGTCTTTCAAAAATGATTGATGATTTCTTTGCTTCTCGCGGAACGCTACTTAACTTAGTCGGAATGTTTTTAGGAAATGTAAGTGTAGTGGATCGTGTGCAGCCAGAAGTTATTAAGTTTTTAGGTCAAGATGGTACAAAGCAGCTTTTAACTGATGTACTGCAAAAAGAGTGGGAAAAGTTAAAAGGAAGAGATGTAAAAGAATTAGAAGCATTTGTAGAGAAAGAAATGATTGTAAGCTCCGTGCTGTCAGCAGTTAAAGTAGAGGAAACAGTGAGTAAGTTTTTAAATCAATCTGTTCAGCAAGTATGTGAACCAGTTCGAGAAACAATTATTGAAAAAGTGGTTCCAAGCACAGTAACGAAAGGCTTGAAGTGGGGAACAGAAAATGTAGAGAGTATACTAAACAATCTACACCTTGCGGAAATTGTCCAGCAAGAGGTGTCTACATTTTCAACAGAAAGATTAGAAGACCTAGTTCTGTCTATTACGAAAAACGAATTGAAAATGATTACGTATTTAGGAGCGTTATTAGGCGGAATGATCGGACTCGTACAAGGATTGTTACTATTGTTTCTTAGATAATAAGGTGAGTACATAGAAATAAAAGTGAAATTTCTTCACATCTCTTGCATAGTTTGATATGGTAAGAAGAGGTGCGTATGTAAATGCACTGAAAAGGCAGTGCGAGTGAAAAGCGCTAGCCTTCTAAAGGAGGAAAAATAAAATGACAAAGAACATTCATGATGTTGCATATGAATTACAAAAAGCAATCGCTGAAAACGAAGACTTCAAAACTTTAAAAGAGAGCTACGCAGCAGTTCAAGCTGATGCGGCTTCAAAGAACTTATTCGATGAGTTCCGTACAATGCAACTTAGCTTACAACAAAAAATGATGCAAGGCCAAGAAATCACTGAAGAAGACAACCAACAGGCACAAGAAGTTGTAGCTCGCATTCAACAAGATGCTAAAATTACAAAATTAATGGAAACTGAGCAACGCCTAAACGTTGTAATCGGTGACGTTAACAAAATTATCATGAAGCCACTTGAAGAATTATATAGCGCGCAACAACAAGCGTAATAGTGGAAGACGCTCCTATGGGAGCGTCTTTTTTGTTTAGGGAATTTAATAGTTATACCACAAAAACTCCCTTTCAAAATAGCCATTTCTTATTGGTTATTTTGAAAGGGGTATGTAATACATCTAATTTTTTTATTGCTGTTAATTGAAGTTTTAATGTTCTTTTCCTTCAAAAACTTTTCAATTTCTTTTTGCTTCCTACCATTAGCTTTCTCAAAGCGCTTTGTAAAAGAGAAATCAGTTTTGAATAATTTACCATCTTGAGCGAGTTTGTCTAATTCTTGATCTAGTTCTACTGAAAGTGCTGTAGATGATGAAATAAATTCATATATTTCTTTTGAAGGCTTTTTGTAATCATCAGGGATTGTATTATTACTAATAAAATTATGGAAGTTTGTATCATTTTGTTTCGCTAATTCTATTAGTTTTTGTAATTTTTCTCGGTCAGATTCAGTGATATTTTCATCGGATGTAGTGGATGAAAGTGGAACGATATTTTCGTCTAACTCTCCGCTATAATTTAAATAACTTTTTATATTTTGTTTCATTTCGTCTTCACTAATAGTTTCATTTTTCTTTGAGGAACTAAATATATTTTCTGGAACTTTAATAACAACATCTTTGATAGATTGTACATCATTTTTTTTCTTAGGCTGTACACTGTTTGAACAAGCTGATAGAAATAACATTGTAAGTAACATGAGTGGGTATAAAATATAATTTTTCATCTTAATCTCCTTTTGCATTAGTGTCGTTGCAAAATAGCTACATTCCATTTCAAATACTTAACTAAAGCTACGTATAGATGTTTTATTATTTGATAACATATGACTGATATTAGTAAGCCGATGCAAAAAGCTATGAATACATTGTAAACATCGGAATAACTGATTTGATGAAACCCTTTAAAGAATCCTAACCCTATTAATAATATAGGCGAAATAATTAATAACGGTGTAGCAATTATAAGTGCTAGAAGAAGCGGTAATAGAAAGAGTAATACGAAAAAGGCGATAATGATAAATATAAAGTTTAAAACACTTAAGCTCATAACAGAAAACAGTGCTTTCATAATGTTTTTTAGGCTGCGCCTATTGTCAGCGTTGCTTATTGCATATGAAACGTTAAGTTCTTTAGCGATAGTTTTAGGGTTTCCTAGTTTTTTAGAAATTTCCTCTTCAGATATTCCATCCTGTTTACCACTAATAAAATGAGTTTCGTACTCCGAGATAATATCCTCCTTTTCTAAAATATGCATATTCCGTAGGGAAGAACTAAGTTGCTCTAAAAATTCACTTTTGTTCATAACAATCACTTTCCTTTATAAAATGATGAATTATGGCTGAAAATCCTATCTTTTTTCTAAACAGCACACACAATCTATATCTACTTTTTGAAAGGAGATATAGATTGTGAATAACATTCCAAATAATGGTTATTCCATTATTTACAAATATATCACTTACTATTGTTCTTTGCAAGGTACTATAAAATTTTTAATATTATAAATGGATGGAAATATTTTTGCGTATTTTTAGAAGAGATATAAAAATGTTATTTTAAGATAAACAAAAGGTTGTAAGCGCATTCTTTGAATCTTGTCAAAATAATGTCGAATTCATATTGTTGGAAAAATAATGCATTTGTAATATAATGATAACGATACTTCACCACATTAATTAACTAGGTGAAATTAAAATCTTTATTACACACATTATGAAATAAAGGGTGATTAGTTTTGAGTACAGATGTAAAAGCAAACGACGTGAAGACAAAAACAAAAGGAGCAGATCTTGTTGTTGATTGTTTAATTAAACAAGGTGTTACACATGTTTTCGGTATTCCAGGAGCGAAGATTGACTCTGTATTTGATGTATTGCAAGAAAGAGGACCAGAGTTAATCGTTTGTCGTCATGAACAAAACGCAGCATTTATGGCAGCTGCTATTGGTAGATTAACAGGGAAACCGGGCGTATGTCTTGTAACTTCAGGACCAGGGACATCAAATTTAGCGACAGGTCTTGTTACTGCGAATGCGGAGAGTGATCCCGTTGTTGCTTTAGCTGGTGCAGTACCTCGTACGGATCGATTAAAACGTACGCATCAATCTATGGATAATGCTGCACTATTCGAACCAATCACAAAATATAGCGTAGAAGTAGAGCATCCTGATAATGTGCCAGAAGCATTATCAAATGCATTCCGAAGTGCAACTTCCACAAATCCAGGCGCTACTTTAGTAAGTCTGCCGCAAGACGTTATGACTGCGGAAACAACTGTAGAGTCTATCGGTGCGCTTTCTAAGCCACAGCTTGGAATCGCTCCCACACATGATATTACATATGTAGTAGAAAAAATAAAATCAGCGAAATTACCAGTTATTTTACTCGGTATGAGAGCGAGCACAAATGAAGTGACGAAAGCTGTTCGTAAATTAATTGCGGATACAGAACTTCCTGTCGTTGAAACATATCAAGCAGCTGGTGCGATTTCACGTGAGTTAGAAGATCATTTCTTCGGCCGCGTTGGATTATTCCGTAACCAACCAGGTGATATTTTACTAGAAGAAGCAGACCTTGTTATTTCAATTGGTTATGATCCAATCGAGTATGATCCAAAGTTCTGGAATAAACTTGGCGACAGAACGATTATTCATCTTGACGACCATCAAGCAGATATCGACCATGATTACCAACCAGAGCGTGAATTAATTGGTGATATTGCCTTAACGGTAAATAGCATCGCGGAGAAATTACCGAAACTTGTATTAAGTACGAAATCAGAAGCGGTATTAGAACGATTACGCGCGAAATTATCAGAACAAGCAGAAGTTCCAAATCGTCCTGCAGAAGGTGTTACGCATCCACTTCAAGTGATTCGTACACTTCGTTCTTTAATTAGTGACGATACAACCGTTACATGTGACATCGGTTCCCATTCTATTTGGATGGCGAGATGTTTCCGTTCTTATGAACCACGTAGATTATTATTTAGTAACGGCATGCAAACGTTAGGTGTTGCACTTCCTTGGGCAATCGCAGCTACTTTAGTAGAACCAGGTAAAAAAGTAGTTTCCGTATCAGGTGACGGTGGTTTCTTATTCTCAGCGATGGAGTTAGAAACGGCGGTACGTTTAAATTCTCCAATCGTCCACCTTGTTTGGAGAGACGGCACATATGATATGGTTGCATTCCAACAAATGATGAAATACGGCAGAACATCAGCTACAGAGTTTGGCGATGTTGATCTTGTGAAATATGCGGAAAGTTTCGGGGCGTTAGGTCTTCGTGTTAACACGCCTGATGAATTAGAAGGGGTATTAAAATCCGCATTAGCAGCAGACGGCCCTGTCATTATTGATATTCCAATCGACTACCGTGATAACATTAAATTAAGCGAAAAATTATTACCAAACCAACTAAACTAATGGAGGCAGATTTGAGATGACTGTTGCGCAATTAATTGATATTGATGCAAAAAAAACGAAAATGAGTAATGAAGTATATCAAACATCTACAATGCTTGCGCTATTAGATGGTATATATGATGGTGTGATTAGCTTTGAAGATTTGAAAAAACATGGTGATTTCGGCATCGGCACATTTGATCAATTAGACGGTGAAATGATTGCATTTGATAATGGATTTTATCATTTACGTTCAGACGGTTCAGCGGAAAAAGTAGAGCCAGAAGAAACAACGCCATTTGCGACTGTAACGTTTTTTGAAAAAGAAATGAGTTATACGGTAGAGCGTCCGATGAATCGTGAAGAAGTTGAAGCGTTATTACATGAATTAATGCCAAGTAAAAACTTATTTTACGCTATTCGAATGGACGGTACGTTCCGTGAAGTAAGAACGAGAACTGTTCCAAGACAAGAAAAACCGTATACACCACTCGTTGAAGTGACGAAATCGCAACCAATCTTTTCGTTTGAAAATACAGAAGGTACGCTTGCTGGATTTTGGACACCGGATTATGCACAAGGTATTGGGGTAGCTGGATTCCACTTACATTACATTGATGATGAAAGAAGCGGAGGCGGACATGTTTTCGACTATGTTGTAGAAAACTGCACGATTCAAATTTGTCAAAAAGCTCATATGCATTTAGCACTTCCAGAAACAGCAGATTTTATGAAGGCTGAATTATCAAGAGAAAATTTAGAGGATAATATTGCAACTGCGGAAGGTGCAGAGTAAGAGGGAAAGACTGTTCCAAAATGGAACAGTCTTCTTTTATTCGTAATGTTATTATTTGTCGATAAATCGATATTTCTTGTCGAACCGTTGATATATTGTAAGTTACGATAGATATATTTGAAAAATCGTTGATATCGCTTATTTCTTTGAAACGAACGGATGTCCTTCATAATAAAAACGCCACGGATAATGTACAGCTTCTTCCGCATAGTCGATGTTAATACGAGGTCCTGCTGTTATTTTATATTGTGATGATAGGTGTTCTTCTTCTGGGACGAGTTCAATATGTAATGTATCACTTTGTAAGGATACACCTCGTTCTTCTAAAGTAATTCCGAGGGCACGGCATAGTTTGCCAGGGCCGTTCGTTACATTTTTATACTGGGCTTTTGTAATGTCGGTTTTGTTGAAGCGTGCTAGTTTTATTTCTTCTATTCCATCTACCGGCTCAAGGGCTCGAATGAGAACACCTTGCGGGGTGCCAACTGGCGCTGTAATGACGTTAAAACAATGATACATACCGTAAATTAAATATACGTAAGCATGTCCCGGTGCACCAAACATGACTTCTGTACGGTCCGTTCGTCTACCTCCGTAACTATGTGCGGCTTTATCATCGGGACCTTTGTATGCTTCTACTTCTACAATGATTCCGCTTCGTTTTACTCCGTCTACAATATGTACAAGTTTCTGTCCGAGTAATTTCTTTGCGACTTCTAACGTATCGCCTTCATAAAAGGAAGGTGGTGCCTGCATTGTACTATCTCCTTTGCTAAGTGTATATGTATATAGTAAACCAAATTTTCAGTAGTAATTCTAACTCGTTCTATTTGCTACATTTATTTCATAAATTATGGATAGAGTACAACAGCGAAGAGGGGGAGTGTGACATGATTTATCGCTTACTAGCTCTTAATATAGATGGGACACTACTATACAACAACGGAAAAATTGCAAAAGGATTAAGAGAAACAATTGAATTTGTGAAAAGAAAAGATGTATACGTTACATTATTTACGAGTCGTAATTTTCAATCCGCTCATAAAGTAGCAAAAGCGTTAAAATTAGATTCTATATTAGTGACACATGGTGGTGCTTTCGTTTCAGCAACGTTAGATAAGCCGTACGTTCAAAGAAGATTATCTGAAGAGAAGACTTTTAACATTGTGCAAGTGTTAGAGCACTTTGATTGTAACGTACGTATTTCTCATGAACGGTTTTCAATCGGAAATCGTGAGAGAAATACACCAAACTTAATTGCGCGCACTGTATTATCAAGCGCAGATCCGTTATTTTATCCAGTTCAATTTGTAGATTCGTTAGGTGATGCGCTTCGTGATCATCCGGTAGCGGCGCCAAAAATTGATGTTCTTTTCCAAACTAAAGGTGAAAAAGAACGCGGGCTAAATACATTAAGAAAAGCGTTCCAAGATGTAGAGTATGTTGAATGTGATTCAAAACGAATAGAAATTTTACCACAAAATGTATCAAAATTACGTGGATTACAATTGCTTGGAGAGCATTTAAATATTTCGCTAAATGAAATGGTTGCGATTGGAGATAGTATGGAAGATTTAGAAGTTATTGAAAACGTGGGACTTGGGGTAGCGATGGGGAACGCACCTGTAGAATTAAAGCAAGCAGCAGATTGGATTACACGTTCAAATAGCGAAAACGGTGTAGAGTATATGATTAAAGAGCATTTCCGTAAGCAATTCCCGCTTCCGTTTTTGAAGAATCATAAAAATACACCGAAACGATGAAAGAAAAACGTAGCTTTTTGGCTACGTTTTTTTGTTTATCTTATTAAAAACAGTGAAATCGTTTTAAAATATGAATTGTGTACGAAATCCATACAATTCACTTGAATCCTTCAGAAAACTAATGTAAAGTGGATGATGTTGCCAAAACAGTTACACCACATGAAATATTCTTCAGATTAATTTTATTGGGCTCCCATACGTAAAAGTATTTCCGCATGACAGTTTAGTTCACGTATTATTTCAAAAATGAATTGTAGCAATCTTATTAAGTAGTTGTAGTGTTTCTTTGTTTTATTTAAATGGATTATTTTAAGTTAATGTGAGTAAGGTTTGGTACATATGATATGTACTTCTTTTTGTGATTTTAGGAAGTTTAAAAGGGGGAATGAATTTCTTGAGGAAATCATTTAATCAAAAAATTAAAAAGTTAAGTAGTAGTTTAATAGTTGTATTACTAATATGTATGAATTTTTTAATCCACTTACCATTTAAAGCAGAGGCAGCTACAACAGAATTAAAAGGTTTAGGTGATGTATCTTATTACAATACCATCATTTTTGGAGATCATAGTGCAACGAGTGCGGATATTGAAGGTGCGATGGCTGTTCAGAAAAATATGAACGCATCAAGTTATACAGTCGTAGCGGCTGCAACTGGAGCAAATAACTTAGCTGGAGCAACTTGGGTAGATGAAGGATATCCATCATTATTACTAGGCGGTCAATTTACGAAAGCGGGAGCAGGACAAGTAATTATTCAAGATGGAACAGTGGCGATGACAAAAGACGGTGACCCAGATGGCGCAATGAAAACATCATATGACCGTATCTCTTATAAAGAGCAAGCGGAGATTGATGCTAAGTTTAAAGAATTTAGAAAAGACGTCGATGGTGTAATTGGGGATGCAAGTAAACTACACACTGATAAGCCAAAACCTAATATGAGCTTTGGAATCGGTGAAGATGTAAACAACCCTAATATTTATGTCTCTTCAGGCCAAACGGGAAAGAAAACATTTGATGTAAAAGACGTTTTTCTTCCGAATGTAGAGAATAAAGACTTTATTGTTATTTATTCAGATGCAGAAGAAGTGAGTTTTGGTGGCGGTGCAATTTTGTATGATACAAGAAATACTGGGATGGCGACGGATTTAATTAATACATCTCAAGCATACGACCCTAATTCATCTTTTACTGAGTTAGCTAGTAAGGTAATTTGGGTATTTCCTAATGCTACAAAGATAACAACTAAAGGTTATGGTGTAGTAGGTAGTGTGTTTGCACCTAATGCAGTTGTAGAAACAAAAGGTGGTTCTATTAATGGACAAGCCTATGTTGGAGGATTACACCAAAGAGATGGTTTTGAGGTTCATAATTTTAAATTTAACTGGCCAAAGTGGAATAAGCCAGCAGCTGAAAAAGGACATTTACAAATTAAAAAAGTTGATGAAAATGATGAAAACATTGTTTTAAAAGATGCAAAATTTGATGTTATAGACAAAGATAATAACGTTGTGGCTACTGTTACAACAAACGAAAAGGGTATTGCGGAAGTTAAAGATTTACCATTTGGTGACTATTTTGTAAAAGAAATAAATGCACCAGAAGGATATATAAAAGTTGATACACCAGTCAAAGTAACAATTGATAATACAAACGTAATTGAACTTGTTATGAAGAATACGAGAAAAGTAGAGAATGGCCAATTTAAATTATTGAAAAAAGATAGTGAATCTGGTCAACTTCTACCAGGTGCAAAATTTGATGTTATCGATAAAGATGGGAAAGTTGTGGAAACAATTGTTACAGATGATAAAGGTGAAGCCTTATCGAAACAACTTCCAGTTGGAAGCTATACATTAAAAGAAGTAGAAGCACCAAAAGGATATGAATTATCATCTAGTTCAGTTTCTATTGATGTAGAGGCTAATAAAGTAGTGACTGTAGATGTGGTGAATAAAAAGATCCCCGAAAAAGTAACGGGTCAATTCGAAATCGTGAAAGTAGATGCGGAAGATAAAACGAAAGTATTATCAGATGCAGAATTCGAAGTGTATAAAGATGGTAAAAAAGTAGATACGTTACGAACAGATAAAACTGGTAAAGTAGTTTCACAGAAATTAGAACCAGGAAAGTATACATTAAAAGAAACGAAAGCACCACAAGGATATAAATTGTTAAAAGAAGAAATTGAAGTCGTTGTGGAAGCAAACAAGTTAGTAGAAGTACAAATAGAAAATGCGAAAGAACTAGGAAGCTTACAAGTAATCAAAAAGGATGCAGAGAGTGGAACAGTTCTAGCAGGTGCAGAATTTAAATTAAAGAACGAAGCTGGTCAAGTAGTTGGAGAAGCGAAAACAACGAATAAAGAAGGTGTTGTGAAATTCGAAAACTTAGTGCCAGGAAAGTACACGTTAGAGGAAACAAAAGCGCCAGAAGGTTATAAGGCGTTAGAAGTAACAGTAGAAGTAAACGTTATAGCGAACGAAGTAGTAAAACAAGAAGTTATGAATGAAAAAGTGAAAGAAGAAATTACAGGTCAATTAGAAATTACAAAGGTAGATGCCAATAATACAAATAAAACTTTAGCAGGCGCAGTGTTTGAAATTTGGAAAGACGGAACAAAAATCGACACATTAACAACAAACAAGAGCGGTAAAGCGACTTCTAAGAAGTTAGAACCAGGAGATTACACTTTAAAAGAAATCCAAGCGCCAGAAGGATATACTTTATCCGATAAGGAAATGAAATTTACGATTTCTAATGAAAAAATTGAAGTTGTAAAGCTTCAAATTACAAATAAAAAAGATACAGAAAAAGGTCCGGAAAAACCAGGTGAAGGAACAGAAAAACCAGGTGAAGGAACAGAAAAGCCAGGTGAAGAAACAGGGAAGCCAGGTGAAGAAACAGGGAAGCCAGGAGAAGGAACAGAAAAGCCGGGTGAAGGAACAGAGAAGCCAGGAGAAGGAACAGAGAAGCCAGGAGAAGGAACAGAAAAGCCAGGAGAAGGAACAGAGAAGCCAGGAGAAGGAACAGAAAAGCCAGGAGAAGGAACAGAAAAGCCAGGAGAAGGAACAGAAAAGCCAGGAGAAGGAACAGAAAAGCCAGGAGAAGGAACAGAGAAGCCAGATGAAGGAACAGAGAAGCCGGGAGAAGGAACAGAAAAACCAGGTGAGGGAGTAGAAAAACCTAATTTACCAGAAAAAGGACAAGGTTCTTCTAATAATCAACAACTTCCAGCTACAGGACACAATACGAATTACGTTCCATTCATCGGTTTTATGCTTCTGTTATTAGGAATACGTTTAAGATTCATGGCTAAAAATAGCTAACAGATGTATAAAAGGCATCAGAGATATATAGTCTCTGATGCCTTTTAAGTGAATACAGATAAAATGAAAATATCTATATGGAATGATAAATATGTTAAGCTTCAATTACGCTAAGCATTCTGTTTATAAATGCAGCTGCGTGTGCACGTTGTGATGGTCCTTTTGGTACGAATTGATTAAATTCATTACCTTTTACAATTCCATATCCATACACTCTTTGTACTTCTTCTTTAGCGTAAATTAAGTTTTGGTCTACGAATGGTAGTTCAACTTGTTTTGCAAAAATACCAGCGTGTTTTAGAGAACGATCAATCATAATAACAGCTTCTTCGCGTGTAATTGTAGTATTTGGATCAAATGTATTATCACCACGTCCGCGGATTATGCCTGCGCTTGCTGCACGATTAATACCGTCTCTTAACGATGGGTGTACTTGTTCTAAGTCTGTGAAATTAGCATTTCCACTTGGTAATTGTAAAGCACGAGTAATTAGTGTAGCAAATTCAGCACGCGTTACAAGACGTTCTGGGAAGTACTTGCCGTTCCCTTCTCCTTGCATAATGCCTCTAGCTGCTAATTGACGAATGTCTTGTTCATACCATCCACCTGTAATGTCATCAGTTACGGGATTTTTTTGGTTTTCCTTATAGTATGTTTCAGTTCCTTTTAAGAAAGCATCCCATTGTCCGCGTTGAATCATAAACGCAGGGCAGTTTTTTCCTGACCAAAATTGGTGTTTTTGGACCTTATCTAGAGAAATATTTAAGTCGTTCATTAAATAAGCTGCCAATTTACGGGCATTTTCTACCGCTTTTTCATAGTTTCCATCTTGATTAACGGCAATTTCAATTCCGATAGATTCATAGTTTCCAGTTTTATTTCCAGCATGCCATCCAACTTCATTTACTGGAAGATGTTGATAAATTTCTTTATCATCTACTGTGAAATGCCAAGATGCGGCGCGATCAGCTGTTCCGCGTGCTTGATTATCTAAGAATTTTGCATGATTTAGAGCATTGGCACCCTTCGCTGTATTAGCTGTTTCGTGAATCGTAATATATTTAGGTACCATCGGGTAGCCAGGGCGAATATCGTCATTTCCTTTTGGGACAATCATTTCTTTAAATGTAACGCCATAAATATTGTTTGTTTGTAGAGCTTCTGGCGATCTCAATAAACTATTTTTAGCAGTACGACTGTTTTTTAATAATGAAGCTTTTGTACCTTCAAATGTAGCAGCAGGTGCATAAATCCATTTTGCTGTTTCATTTATTTGGACTTTAAACCAATTTCCAGCTTGTTCAGTAGGAGTTATGACTTGTGGCTGTAGTTTCCCTTCTTCTTTAAATGATTGGAACGGAAGGGCATGTATGGAAGCTTCTTCTTTTACGATTAATTTTTGGTTAGATAGTTTATGAATCTCTTGAACTTCTAAACTATTATCATTGTTATCTATCCATCCAGCGCCAGTTGGCGTCGTTATGTAATAAGCATTTCCTTTTTTCTTTGTCGCCGTTACGACTTGTTCTGTAATCTCGATATTCGATTTGTTTTTTAAATCATTCGCGGTATATAATGAATGTTTTTTTGAAGTGTATAGTAGGAATTGACCAGTAACCTCGATATCTTCTTCATGAGTACTATGCTCATTAACATGCTCTTTAATACTTTTAAAAACTTGATCTTCCGTATATACTTCAGCGGATTTTTCAGCACTCTCTGCAAATGAATAAGTAGGTGCAAGAACAGTTTGTAATGCAAGAGAGAGAGTTAAAACACTATAAAATTTCTTTTTCATATTTGTTTTTAACACATTAGATTATGGAATCTAGTGTTAACATTCCTCCTTTTTATATTGTATTTTCACTATGTATCGATTTTAATACTAATAAATTTTAACAAGAGAAAATGATGATGTCTATATACATGAGCGATATTCATAAAAAGAATTATTTGAAAAAATGTAAGAGAAACAGGTAAAACCTTCTGTATTGACCTGTAAACGCCCTTCAAGTAAACTAAAGAGAGTTTGCAAATGAAAAGGTGATAATGTTGTTAATTTCAATTAAAACGTTACAAGATGATCGTTTTTTACGTCCGCTACAAAATATTGGCGGCTTATTTTTTGAAGATAGTACGATTGGATTTGAACAAGAGGAAGCGAATCTTATCGTTGATATACACATTGAGGATAATGTGAAAGCATCCGCTCGATTAACGGATGTTAGCACAGGAAATGTGTATGAAGAAACATTCTCGAAAGATTTATCTGCTTTCACAGATGAAAAAGAGCGTATGAAGCAAGTGAAACACGTTGTTTCTTATGTATATCTTTCTGTTCTTCAGCAGTTAACTGGTATTGAACAAAGCTGGGGTATTTTAACGGGAGTACGTCCGACGAAACTTCTTCATAAAATGCTTCAAAATGGTATGTCAAAAGAAGAAGCGCATCAAGAGCTTCGTGAAAGTTATTTAATTCATGAAGAGAAAATTGAACTTCTTCAGCGCATTGTTGATTGCCAATTAGCAGTTATTCCGGATTTATACCGTTTGAAAGAAGAAGTAAGTATTTATATCGGTATTCCGTTCTGCCCAACGAAGTGTGCATATTGTACATTCCCGGCTTATGCGATTAATGGACGCCAAGGCTCTGTTGATTCGTTCTTAGGTGGTTTACATTATGAAGTTCGTGAAATTGGTAAGTTTTTAAAAGAAAAAGGTGTAACAGTTACGACGATTTATTACGGTGGCGGTACACCGACAAGTATTACAGCAGAAGAGATGGATATGCTGTATGAAGAAATGTATGAAGCATTCCCAGATGTGAAAAATGTGCGTGAAGTAACAGTTGAGGCAGGCCGCCCAGATACAATTACGCCAGCAAAGCTAGAAGTGTTAAATAAATGGAACATTGACCGTATTAGTATTAATCCGCAGTCATACCATCAAGAGACACTAAAAGCAATTGGACGTCATCATACTGTAGAAGAAACAATTGAGAAATACCATTTAGCTCGTGAAATGGGAATGAACAATATTAATATGGACTTAATTATTGGTCTTCCTGGTGAAGGGTTAGATATCTTCAAACATACGTTAGATGAAACAGAAAAGTTAATGCCAGAATCATTAACAGTTCATACGTTATCATTTAAACGTGCTTCTGAAATGACGCAAAACAAACGTAAATATAAAGTAGCAGGTCGCGAAGAAATTACAGCGATGATGCACGAAGCAGAAGAGTGGACGCAAAAGCATAATTACGTACCATATTACCTATATCGTCAAAAGAATATTTTAGGTAACTTAGAGAACGTTGGTTATGCAATGCCGAGGCAAGAAAGTATTTACAACATTGTCATTATGGAAGAAGTACAATCAATTATCGGACTTGGTTGTGGTGCATCAAGTAAATTTGTTCATCCGAAGACAGGAGCAATTACGCACTTCGCAAATCCGAAAGATCCAAAATCATATAACGATGGCTTCGTAAAATATACAGAAGATAAACTGAAAATTTTAGAAGAGCTATTTGCATAAGAAGAAAGAGGTTGTTCCGAGTCGGAACAACCTCTTTTTTATCCTGCAGTAATGGGCGGTCCGATTATATCTTGTCAGTTTTTGTCGGTAAGTCGATATATTCGAAAAATCGCTGATATAATTCGAGTTGCGCTGATATATTTTGAAAATCGTTGATATATTTCAAGTTACGGTCGATATATCTGGAAAATCGCCGATATAATTTCATTTACCTTCTAGCGGCACAGTATGTAAAACTATGTCGATAATAATCAGAAAAATTAGTCAAATCATTAAAGGACAATGTCTACTTATGGACGAAATGATAGATTTATGAAAGAGAAAAGGGGGAAATTGTTGGCATGTACATGACGATAGGGAGAATTTTTGATTTATCAGTTGGTAAGTATCCGAATAAAGAGGCGTTAGTGGAACCTGAAAAGAATATTCGCTGGACGTATAAACAGTGGGATGAACAAATAAATAAAACAGCGCACGCTCTATTAGAAGACGGAGTAAGAAAGGGAGATACTGTATCTGTTTACTTATATAATTGCCGTGAATTTGTAAACGTTTACTTAGCCTGTGCGAAAATTGGAGCGATCTTTAACCCGATTAATTTCCGCTTAAAAGCAAAAGAAGTATCTTATATTCTTCAGGACGCATCCTCGAAAGTCGTGGTCTTTGAAAAAGCAGTTGAGTCAACTGTTGCTATAATTGAAAGAGATTTTCCAAATACATCTTTTTGGTCTATAGAAAACGATAAACCTTCCTATGCAAGTTCCTACCATGAAAAAGTGAATGCAGCATCTTCTGAGAAAGTAAATATCGAAATTGATGAAATGGATTATTGTTCAATGCTTTATACGAGCGGTACGACAGGTCATCCGAAAGGCGTATTACATCGTCATCGTGAAATGACTGAGCATAGTATGATTTGTACGTATTTCCTTAAATATAATAGAGATAGTGTAGGGCTTGTTGTGGCGCCTTTATATCACTGTGGTGAATTAAATGCCGGAATCATACCACGCATTCAAGTTGGTGGAAAGAATGTTATTTTGCATCATTTTGATACAGAAACAGTATTACATACGATTCAAGAAGAAAAGATTACGACGTTCTTTGCAGCGCCGACGATGTGGAATATGTTGTTGCAAAAAGATTTAGCTCAGTATGATTTAACTTCGATGAAGATTGGTATATACGGCGGAGCAGCAATGGCACCGGCGTTAGTAAAAGAATGTAAAGAACGTCTTTATATTGATCTTGTTCAAATATACGGAATGACAGAAATGGGGCCAGTTGTTGCGTTTCTCGTAGAGGAGGATCAAATTACGAAAGCTGGTTCAGCAGGCACGCCATGTTTTAGCCATGAAGTTCGTATTGTGAAACCGAACGAGGATGCACCGGCAGAACCAGAGGATGTATTACCTCCTTATGAAGTGGGAGAAATTATTTTACGCGGCCCAACTATGATGGCTGGCTATCATAATCGTGAAGAAGCGAATAAAAAATCGATGTATAAAGGATGGTATCATTCTGGTGATCTAGGCTATTTTGATAAAGACGGTTATTTATTCGTTGCTGATCGCGTTGATGATATGGTAATTAGCGGTGGCGTAAATATTTATCCTCGTGAAATTGAAGATTTCCTTCATAGTCATCCTGGTATATTAGATGTGGCGGTACTTGGTGAGCCAGATGAATTATGGGGAGAGCGTGTTGTAGCAGTTATTGTGAAGAAAGATGAAACAATAACTGAAGCTGATTTAGAAACGTATTGCAAAGAAAGTGATGAACTAGCAGATTATAAACGTCCGCGTCATTATTTATTTGTAGATGAACTTCCGCGTAATGCGAGCGGTAAGTTGCAGAAGTTTGTGCTGAGGGAATCGTTGAAAGGGGCAAAAAAATAGAAAATGAAGGGTGCCTCATACCTATGGGATTTTTGTCCCTTGTTCTGTAAGAGATTAAACCGAAGAAACAATATCTTTGTTAATTCTTAAATGTCCTGTTCCTTTATAGAGATTGAGAATTAAGTGAATATCAATCACTTTATATTTACTTAATTCTCGTTTCTTCTTGGTGAAGATTAATTAGCGCATTTGAAATAAGGTGGAAAAACAAAATGGATGTAATGTCCAAAAAGAAAAGACACCTTAAGGTGCCTCTCTCCGACTTGAACCATTTCATTTCATACGAATCGGAATCTATCCGTATTACCATTACCCCTTTGTTATGAGTGTAAACACACACTATAAAGCAGAATCGTCTATATACACTAGATTGTTAGTTCACAAAAGACAAGAGATTTGAGATCAATATCGAAGTGACGCCACATCCCCTATAATAATTGATATGTTACGCCTTTTAAAAGAATCTGCTTTATAGAACGTGCCCACAAGTTATATTTTACTACATGTAATATTCATTTAGTGTATTTTTTAATGAATATGTATAATTACATAAAATGTATGAAAAAAGAGAGTATACTCTAATATTGTGTAATAAAGATAAAGCCCACCTACGGAATAGGGGGCTTTTCTTACTTTTTATAAATATTTATTCCAATTATATTATCAGATGAGTCTAAACGAATATAAACGTCATCTGATAAAAGGTGTGCATTATATATTCGTTGTTTATATGTTGATATCTCGAAGCGTTTTCCATTTAATTCACATTCTAGAATAATCATATCGCCATGTTCTTTCCAATTTATTAATTTAGCAGTTGTATTCATATAAACCTCCTCTAAATCATCTTATGAAAATTAATAGAGATAGTGTGAGAAAGGAGTTTATATAACAAAAAAAGACACCTTAAGTGTCTTCTTTGATTACTATAAAAGTCGTTTAATGAAATAGGTTTCTATTTTTATTTGCGTGAAAAGCCTTCTTCATCAAGGTATTCCGCAGCTTCTGGATAAGAGTTGAATGTACCGTCTAAGTTTACACCAGCGTACACGTTCCACATGTCATCCTCTGAAATAAGAGTAAGAATATGACCATCTTCGTTCTGCCATTCTTCTTCTTTCGCAGGTTCTACAGGTGCTACTACCTCTTCTTGTGATAGAAGGTCAATTGATTTCTCAATTACTGAACGTAACTCCTCTGCTGAAAACTCACGGATGTTAACCATACCTTTATCATCTGTTTTATAACCTTTAATACCGCTTGCATATACAAATCCATTTCCATTTGGATGTAAATGAAATACAACGTTCTTTTTATCTAAACGACTTTCTTCAAAGTGGAAGTTTACACGTTTTAATGATACGTTCTTTCTTTCTAGTTCTGGGAAAGATTCAATAATCGATAATTTTTCTTCAAAAGTTAGCATAGTGCCTCCAAGTATATAGTAAAAGATTTAATTTGTTCATTATAGCATAGTTGCAATTGTTTCCAAAGATAAGGGGAAAACTTTTCGTTGAATACGTTTACGTCACGAGAATGTAAAAAGTGAGCTAACGAATGTATCTTTTTAGGTGTACAATGGAACATGGACTTTATACAAAGGTGGTTTTTTTATGTTTCAAAAAATAGCAAAGGAATGTTTAGCAGGATTTACTGTTGCGATTGTTGCGTTACCACTTGCGATTGCGTTTGGTATTGCTGCGACAGGAACGTCTGAGGGAGCGCTTGTTGGATTGTATGGTGCAATTTTTGCAGGTTTATTCGCAGCGTTATTTGGCGGGACACCTGGGCAAGTAACAGGGCCAACTGGACCGATTACCGTTATTGCAACAGGAGTTATTGCGACGCACGGGTTAGAGGCAAGTTTTATTGCCTTTATGATGGCAGGATTATTTCAAATTTTATTCGGTGTATGTAAGCTCGGTTCTTACGTTCGATATATTCCGTATCCTGTCGTTTCAGGATTTATGAATGGTATTGCATTAATCATTATTTTAGGCGAAATAAAACACGTACAAAATAGTTTTCTACTTGTTGTGTTAACGATTATTGTAATGATTGTTTCTGGCAAATGGATTAAGGCGATTCCGTCTAGTTTAGTAGCACTAGTCGGTGTGACAGCTTTGCTTCCTTTATTTTCTTCTCTACTCGAAGGACTTACAGTAAAGTTACCGATTATCGGAAATCTTTCACTAAATAAAGTAATTGAAAAGATTGGAACTATTCCAGAAGCGATACCTACGCTTCATATTCCATCTTTAAGTGGAACAGGAATAGCAGCACTTATTTTACCAGCGCTTAGTATTGCTTTGTTAGGGTCGATTGACTCGTTGTTAACATCGGTCGTAATGGATAATGTGACAGGTACACGTCATAAAAGTAATAAAGAGCTCGTTGGACAAGGTATCGGTAATATGATGAGCGGATTGTTTGGCGGATTAGCAGGTGCAGGTGCGACTGTAAGGTCTATCGTGAATATAAGAAGTGGCGGTAAAACGGCACTTTCGGCATGTATGCATAGTGTTATCTTATTTATTTTTATTATGGGTCTTGGTTCGGTCGTACAATATATTCCACTTGCTGTATTATCAGGTATTTTAATTTTAACTGGTATTGGAATGTTCGATTGGGGAAGCATGAAAAAGATGCATGTCGCTCCTAAAGGTGATGTCGTTGTTATGCTCGTAACGATGATTGTAACGGTGAAGTTCGATTTAATGATTGCTGTTGCCTTCGGTATTATTCTTTCGTTCATCATATATATGGTGAAATGTAAAGAACGTAAAACTTCTATCGTAAAAGAAAAAGAAGAAACGTACACAATTCAAGGGCCGCTCTCTTTCCTATCAGTAGATCGTATTTTCTCTACTTTACAAGATGTGAAGTCACCGGTTGTTTTACGTATGAAAGATGTGCGTTATATGGATGTATCAGGAGCTATGGCATTATTAAATTTTGTTGAGCAATCAAATAAAGTAGGAGCAAGTGTAAAGCTTGAGCAAGTACATCCGAGTATTGAAAAAACAATCGCAGTAATGGCAAGCGATGAACAGAAAGAGCAATTGAAAATCTTAAGTGTTTAGATAGTAATTAGAATATCTCACAATTTTACATAAATTATAATGTAGAGTTGTGGGATGTTTTTATAATGTTTTTAGTAATATGTATCGCAGTGACAGAGAGGAAGGGCTCTTTTGGCGTAACAGAAACGCTTATAGTGTGTACACATATAATGGAAGGAATTAGAAAAATATTGTGAAGAGACAAGCTTAAATGGGTTCGCTTTTCTATTTTGAAAAAAAAACCAAGTATTCAACCTATAATAAATTTGTTATGATAACCAATGGGATAAAATGAATCCCTATCGCTTAAAACAATATGTTTGAGAGTATATGTATAAAAGAAAAGAGAAAAAATATGAATAAAACATTTGTAAAAGGAGCAGCAATTTTAACCATTACAACTTTTTTGTCAAAATTGCTTGGTAGTTTTTTTCAAATTCCATTACAAAATATTGCAGGAGATGAAGTGCTCGGTATTTTTCGCCTTGTTTTTCCTGTATATATGATTGCTCTTACATTATCGGTAGCCGGAGTTCCACTTGCAATTTCGAAACTAATTGCAGAGTTGAACGAAAAAAATAAGCAAAAGGAAATTGCGAAATTATTTAAATCAGCGTCAATTATTGGGATAGCATTTGGCGTTTTCGGCTGTTTAGTCATTGTATTATTTTCTATTGAAATTGCGAATATGCTCGGTGGACAAGAAACTAGAATGCCGTTGCTTATTACTTCATTAGCATTACTCATTGCGCCATACATGGCGGTGTATAGAGGGTATTTTCAAGGTTTCGGTGATATGAAACCAACAGGGGTATCACAGGTCATTGAGCAATTTGTACGTGTGTTTTTTATGTTAATAATTGCTTACATACTAGTATCATGGGATAAGAGTAATACTGTTATTACTAGTGGTGCGATGGTTGGCTCTTTTCTTGGAGTCATTAGTTCGCTTATATATTTGCGTATAAAATATAATAGAAGTCCATACTACAATAAAAGCAATTCCTATTCGCTCCGAGATTTAAGAGAAAACGGCAAAAAGATATTGCGGGTATCGATCCCAATCGCTATCGGAGCTTTATCAATGCCACTTTTAAATTTAGTAGACTCGCTTACAATACCGCATGTATTACAAGGATCATCAACAGAAATTCAAGAACAATTTGGAATATACAGTCGCGGTTTTGCATTCACGCAAATAATTGTTATTTTTGCAAGTGCAATTGTATTTCCGTTAATACCACTCTTAACTTCCGCATTGGCCAAAAGAGATATAAATTTGGCGAAAATAACAATTCAAAATACAAATCGACTAGCGCATGTTTTGACAGCACCGTTAACAATATGGTTGATGGCATTAACAGTACCGTTAAATGTCGGATTGTTCACAGATGTAAAAGGCAGTAGTATGTTAACAGTTATGATTGGCAGTTCGTATTTTACTGCGGTTATGGTATTATCAATAGGTGTTTTACAGGGCATTAACCGTTCTGCACAAGCTGCATGGATTGTTATTGGTGCGAGTTGTGTGAAAGTCATGTTAAACATTATGTTCGTGCAGAAGTTTGGCATAGATGGAGCGGCGTATAGTACACTAATTACTTACGTATTGATTTGTATTGTAAATCATTTTTATATTCGAAGCTATATTGCCTATTCTATTCATTTAAAAAGCTTTTTCGGTGTGCTAGCAATAGCATGTATTTTGGGACTAGGATTGTATGAATTATGTAATGTGATAGATGTTACATCTTCAAGAATTATGACGTTATTATTCAGTGGTATAGCATTAAGTATTACAACCATTTTGTATGGTGTATGTGCTTTGAAATTAAAATGGATATCAATAAACAAAATACCATTTTTGAAAAGATAAATATAGAAATTTAATTTTTTATTATAATTCATATGAACTGATAAAGAGGAAACTATGTAGGGTATCAAGTGTTTAGGTAAGGAATGGGTACTAGTTTATGTTAGATGAAATAAACGGTTACCTAGTTTTGGAGGAGATTTAGGGTGCGTTTAGTCTTATCAGGATATTATGGTTTTTATAATGTTGGAGACGAGGCGATTCTACAATCAATTATTGAATCGTTAAGTAAAGAGAACCCGGATATAGAACTAGTAGTACTATCAAATGATTCTAAATATACAAAGGAAATGTATGGTGTAGAATCGGTAGATCGCTGGGATATAAAAGCTGTTTATCATGCGATAAAAAACAGTGATGGAGTTATTAGCGGTGGCGGGAGCCTTCTTCAAGATCAGACAAGTACGAAGAGTATTCTATATTATACGGGTATTATGGGACTCGCTCGATTATTAAAAAAGCCGTATTATATTTATTCACAAGGAATAGGTCCAATTACAAAAGGATATAATCGTCTATTAGTAAAATGGAACTTGTCAAAAGCTTCCTATGTATCAGTTCGAGATGAGGATTCGTTTTTATATTTAAAAGAACTTGGCATAAAAAACGATATTGAAATTGTTCCAGACCCTGTTTTAACATGGAAACGGACAAAACAATCGGATTGGTTGCAAAAGCATTCGATACATGGAAAAGTAATTGCGGTTAGTGTGCGTTATTGGAATGCAAAAGAAGATTATATAAAAAAATTAGCTGCGGCACTAAAAAAATTAAAGCAAGAAGGATACCAAATTCTATTTGTTCCAATGCATGAGCCATTTGATCAAAAAGCTTCGCGTGAAGTAGTAGACTTAATGGGAGAAGAGACGTATATGCTTCCGTATAAAATGGATATCGACGAGAAAATATTCATTTTATCACAATGTTCATTACTAATTGGTATGCGTCTTCATGCACTTGTTTTTTCTGCCGTAGCCAAAACTCCAATGGTCGGGATTTCATACGATCCGAAAATTGATTCGTTTTTAAGTCAAGTGAATCAGCCAGTTATAGGAAGTGTGGATGGCGAATGGAGTGCTGAGTATTTATATGAAATTGCGAAAAAGCAATTAATGCAACAAGGAACTGTGCAGCAAGAGTTACAATTGACAATAGATGAGCTTCGGTTGCAAGGCAAACAGGCAACAAAGAAACTCATTGATCATATGGAAAAAGGCACTTTATTAAAAAAGTAAAGTGTCTTTTATTTTTGTTTTGAATTTAATGAAAATTCTAATTGCAAAAACGTTTTATTTTAATTCCTATTTATTATGCTAAAATGATTGCGATTATTATATAATCAAATTTGTGATAATAAATTCGTAGATTACGAGGAGGGTAAACTTGAAGACTTTTTCAAAAGGTATAACAGCAGTGGCATTAACGGGATCATTACTTTTAACTCCTATTTCAAGTTATGCGGCAAATGATGATATTACAGGACATATGTTTGAGACGAATATGCGCTCACTTATTACTAAAGGAGTTTTAATGGGGTATGGAGACAATGTATATGCGCCTGATAAATTAGTAACAAGAGCAGAGTTTGCTACATTCATAGCAAGGGCTTTAAATTTACCGAAAGCTGATTCGAATTTCGAGGATGTGCCGAAGACTTACGGTTTATATGATGGTGTAAGTAGAGCATATGGAGCGAAAATTATTAATGGTCGTACGAACGAGACATTCTCACCAAATGATGTGATTACACGTGAAGAAATGTCGATAATGGTAAAGCGAGCGTTAGACTATAAAAATATTAAAGTAGCTGTAAGTCCGCTTACCTTTACTGATAAAGATAGTATTAACTATAAAGAGCATGTACAAGTTATGGTGGCTACTCAAATTATTAAAGGGTATCCAGAAGATAATACATTTAGACCACATTTATCAGCTACAAGAGGGATGGCTTCAGCTATGTTGGATCGCATGCTTCAGACGATTGAAAAAAACGGAAATAGCAATCCTGTAGAAACTAAGAAATATGTTGTGACAAATGTAAGAGAAAACGGAACAGAGCAAGAAGTAGAGCGCTATAATACGTATAAAGAAGCGGTTACGGCTGCTCAAAATAAAGGTATGAATGCGGTAAAATACGAGAACGAATTTTTATGGATTAAAGATGGTTTTGCAAGTGCAAAAAGAATAACTGGGCAAAACATCATTAATATTTATGATGAGAATTTGTCAACAGTATATACGTATATTCAGTATGGAACAGAATTGAAAGTGTTAGAAGTTGGCGAAGATCGTGTGAAAGTTCAACTTTCTGGTTTGACAGGTTATGTGAAGAAGAATGAAATCACTTTAATTCCTACAAATGAAATGAAACAGTCGTCTTATTATGTGAAATCAGATGGATATTTATACCATAAATATTATACATATAATACAAGTTCACCTGGATATACAGAATTTAGATATGGTGTGGCACCTTCTTTCATGAAGCAAGGACAGCAAATGTATAGTGTAGATGGAAAGACATTTGGAGACGAAACTTTCTATCAATATTTCAATTATTTATCATTACGTTCGAAAACAGATTATACAGCTGAACAACTAGATAGTTATGTGAAATCGATTAAACCAGACTCTCCATTAATTGGTTTAGGAAAGAAATTTAAAGAAGTAGAAAGCAAGTATAATGTAAATGCATTATTCTTATATTCATTAGCAATTCATGAAAGTTATTATGGAACAAGCGCTCTTGCAAAAGACAAAAATAATTTATTTGGTTTAAAAGCAACAGACGATAGTCCGTATGGTAACGGAGAAGCATTCAATTCAAAAGAAGATTGTATTGAACATGCAGCAAAATTATACATGAATGAAGGATATTTAAATCCAGGACATTGGCGTTATACAGCAACATATACAGGTGATAAAGCTGCTGGTTTAAATGCGAAATATGCATCTGATGCGAACTGGGGTAAAAAAGTAGCGGGGCATATGAACCGTTTTGATTCTTATTTAGGTAAAAAAGAATACAACAAGTACAAACTTGCACGTGTGATGAATAACGTGGAAGTGAAAAAGAATCCTAGTATATCAAATGAGCGACTGTATCGTTTAAATACAAATGTAGTTGTCACAGTTACTGGTGAAGAGATAATAAATGGAAAAGCGTGGGTTAAAGTTATTTCAGATAATCCTACTGTAACAGAAGCGTATATTGCAAAAGAAAGCTTAGAATACGTAAAACATTAATTAAATAAAAAAGAAGGTGCTACTAATATTTCGTAGCACCTTCTTTTTATTCAATTTCAAAATCAACAATGATATAAGCGAGAATAACAATGAAGAAAATACTAACGGCTGGTGCTGTTAATACGTGGCCAGACATAAAGCCAATGCCAAGTGATAGAACGAGTGTGCTCGCTAATAGCATATACTTTACTTTCATGATTTTCTTAAAGTTTGTGATCATGCGGATAAATAATTTAATACCAAAGTATAGAAGAGGTATTAAGTAAATAAGGAAACCGACAATTCCAAAGGCGAAAAATAGGTCATGGAAGTCCATTTCAATTAATTTAATTTTATCTGTGTAGTTACCAGCGTAACCCATTCCGAATAGTTTTTGTGAAAGCGGTGCGTCTTTATAGTATTGTTTGTATGTTTTTAAGAATTTGTCGCGATCACTGTAAATTAAACTTTTTACTTCAGAATCTGTAAGTTCACCTTTTGCATGTTTTTTTGCATCTTCTGGATCTGCTTTAATTACTTTTCCTTCTTTTCGATCTTTCTCTTCTTGCACTGATTTTTTGTATTCGTATATTTGCATGTGAATGCCCATATTTTTTGCGATAGGAGTATGCGGTGTAAGAGCAATTAAACCTCCTAGTATAACTGCGACAACAACGGTATTTACAATATGTGTGAATCCTTTTCCTTCTTTTTTACGATTTATCATATATTCAATGAATGAGAAGAAAAGTGCTACGCCTAATGTAATAACAATTGCGCCATATCCGACTTTCGTTCCGACCATAATACTTGCATACATCGCAAGTATTGTTGGAATCCAGTAATATATTTTCGAGAAAGAAGTTGTTTTATGAATCGAATATAAGACAATGATTGGGAACATAATGGCGAAAAGAGAACTTAAATCATTTCCAGCGAAGAACCAACCTCTTGAACCGATTTTTGAGTGAGGATAGCTTGGGAAATCCGTTCCAGTTTGCATTGCGACAATCATTGTAATGCTTAAAATTAAAGTTGCATATAAGAAATATGTAATGATTTTATGAAATACATACTCTTTATTTTTTAGCTCTTTAAAGGCGATAATATATCCAAACAGTAGCACAATTGGATATACGCTCTTTAAGATGAATTTAACTTCTTCTCCAAATGAAACTGGAGATTTAACCATCATATTATTTACAAGACCGATTGCGAGTGCGATCCCGAGTAAGCACAAATAGAGGATGTACTTTTTCGCATCTTGTTGTTTGTGATGAAGAAGTAGGTACCCTAATGCAAGAAGCATAAAGGCGAAACGGACTACAACTCCAACTGTTGCGCTCATGTGTAGTATATAGATTGAAAAAGATGTTAATAAATCTAAAATTGGTTGAAACACAATGAATAGCAATAGGAAATGTGGGAAGTAGTTATCCGTTTGTTTCAACTTATTAACCATATGTTCCTCCAGTTCTTCATTCCTTTATTACAACACCCAAAAGATGGGTATAAAGCCTTTTTTACATAGTAAGGCGAATGAATTTCAATATTTGTTTTTTATCAAACTTAAGAATACACCATTTCATTGTAATGGTAAATAGATGAAAAGCATGGATAAACCGACTTTAATTTCTATATTTTTTAACGGAATTGTATGTTTTATACGGTAAATGTACAAATTGCGAGATTATTAGACAGAAAATTGAGAAAAAAGAAGGATTTTTCAGTGGTTTTCTATAATTATATAAGTATAATCTTTATGGAGAAAAGAGGGGTATATATAATGGAAATAACAAGTAAAACAGAATCTGTCGTTGTGAAATATGAAGGCCACGTTGCAACGGTTATGGTCAATCGCCCAGAGGTGTTAAATGCGTTGGATGAGCCGACCTTAAAAGAGTTATTACAAAAGTTGAAAGAAGTAGCGGAAAGTTCTGCGCATATCGTTGTGTTATGCGGGAACGGCCGTGGTTTTTCTGCGGGTGGGGATATTAAATCGATGCTTTCAAGTAATGATGAAAGTAAGTTTGATGGCATTATGAATACCATTTCTGAAGTTGTCGTGACATTATATACGATGCCAAAGCTTGTTATTAGTGCAATTCATGGACCGACTGCAGGTCTTGGGTTAAGTATTGCGTTAACAGCTGATTATGTAATGGCGGATATATCATCTGTTATTGCAATGAACTTTATTGGAATCGCTTTAATTCCAGATGGAGGCGGTCATTTCTTCCTTCAAAAGCGTGTCGGTGAAAATATGACGAAGCAAATTATTTGGGAAGGTAAGAAGTTATCAGCGACAGAAGCGCTTGATATCGGCTTAATTGATGAAGTAATCGGCGAAGATTTCCAAACGGCTGTGAAACAAAAAATTAATGAATGGTCACAAAAACCGATTAAAGCAATGATTCAAACGAAGCAAATTTTGTGTGAAGTAAATCGCTCTAATTTAGAGCAAACATTGCAATTAGAAAAGCGTGGTCAATATGCAATGAGACAAACAGCGGATCATAAAGAAGGTATTGCTGCGTTTTTAGAGAAACGTTTACCAGCATTTAAAGGGGAATAAAGTTTGTCAATTCCTCACTGATTATTAGCTCGTTAATTCGGGATAAAGGGGAGAAAGTGCTAACACATTTTAGTATAATTGTGTTAGCACTTTTTTTAGGAGTAATACATGAAGAAAATAATCGGTGTTATCACTATTATTTTGCTTACATATTCTGCTTTACATAGTACACCATCTTTGGCAGTTCGGACTGCGTTATTTTTTGAGGGACATCCAAGTGTTGCATTTTCTGACGGGGTGACGAAAGAAAAAGATGTGAAAAAAGAAGCGATTCCAGATGAGTACCAAACTCTATATGGTAAGGAAGAAAACTCAGAGCACTATTTCTTTCCGCATGTAAGAGCACATGAATCAGGAATTGATATGTTAAGTGCATGCGTGAAGAAAAAATGGTTTTTCTATAAAGCAGAGCTCGGATGTTATTAAGTATAGGAGGATAAATGATGTCAGCATATAACAAGTTAGTAAGAGATCGTGTTCCAGAGAAGATTTTAATGTCTGGAAAAACATATACAGCACAAAAATTAACAGGGCAAGCATACATACAAGCTTTAGCGAAAATTGGAACGGAAGAAATTCGTGAATTTGCTTCTATGAAAGAACGCGAACATGCGCTAGATTCTCTTGCGGATGCGCTAGAAGTTATCATCTCATTAGCACGTGCAGAAGGTGCATCGATTGAAGATGTAGAACGCCTTCGTAAGCAAAAAGAGATAGAGCGCGGTGGATTTGAAAGAGGGATTTATTTATTAGACGTTTCAGAAGAATAGTTTTATAGGAAAAGCATAGCGTTAATGAGTAACGCTATGCTTTCTTGTTGCAATGAAGCTAATAATGAAGAAGATAGCTGTTAATATCCAGCCGATTGTAATAGAAGTAGTAGTATGAACGGCATAAGAGATTTGTAAACAAAATAATGATGCTAAAAACCAAATGAGTGCAATGTGTATATATTTTTTTGATATATTCATATTTCAAGGCTCCTTTTGTATACTAAAAAGAATTTTACTACAATTTAGAAAATTAGGCTATATAAGTAGAGGTTTTCTGGCGAATTTTGTATACTGAATAGTAGAGAAAATGAGGAGGAAACGACAATGGCACACCATACGAAAGAAACGATGGAACTGATTAAGGAGCTTGTCTCTATTCCAAGTCCATCTGGAAATACAGCAAAAATTATTAATTTCATTGAAAACTATGTCAGTGAGTGGAACGTAGAAACGAAACGTAATAATAAGGGAGCTCTTATTTTAACGGTAAAAGGGAAAAATGATGCGCAGCATCGCTTATTAACGGCACACGTTGATACGTTAGGTGCGATGGTGAAAGAAATTAAGCCTGATGGTCGCCTGAGTCTTTCTATGATTGGTGGATTTCGCTGGAACTCTGTAGAAGGGGAATATTGCGAAATTGAAACATCAAGTGGCAAGACATATACAGGAACGATTTTAATGCATCAAACATCTGTACATGTATATAAAGATGCAGGTGAAGCAAAACGCGATGAGAAAAATATTGAAGTTCGTATTGATGAGCGCGTATTTTCAGCTGATGAAGTACGCGAATTAGGAATTGAAGTAGGAGACTTCGTTTCATTTGATCCGCGCGTTCAAATTACAGAGAGTGGATACATAAAATCACGTCATTTAGATGACAAAGTAAGTGTTGCAATTTTATTAAAATTAATTAAAAGATTACAAGATGAAAACGTAACATTACCATATACCACGCATTTCTTAATTTCTAATAATGAAGAGATTGGATACGGTGGTAACTCTAACATTCCAGAAGAAACTGTTGAATACTTAGCAGTTGATATGGGAGCGTTAGGTGATGGACAAGCATCTGATGAATATACAGTATCTATTTGTGCAAAAGACTCTAGCGGCCCGTATCATTATGCACTGCGCAAACATTTAGTAGAGCTTGCGAAAACGAATCATATTGAATATAAAGTAGATATTTATCCGTACTACGGATCTGATGCATCAGCTGCGATTCGCGCGGGATTTGATGTGAAACATGCGTTAATTGGAGCGGGTATTGATTCTTCCCATGCATTTGAACGTACGCATGAAAGTTCTATTGCGCATACAGAAGCATTAGTGTATGCATATGTAATGTCTAATTTAATTGAAGAATAATTTCATAGATAATAGAGAGCTGATTAAAGATATTATTTTTAATCAGCTTTTTATTTGGCAAAGCGATTAGGAGACATGTCCTAATCGCTTTTTTATTCCGCTATTTGCCGGGCAGTAAGACCACTACCTCAAAATTCAGCGAAAGCAAAAAAGTTAGATGGGGGCGGGCTGCCCGTAAAAGCCCGATTGGTGAGGGCTGATTAAAGTTTTTTATATACATTCATTATAAGTTATATATATGCGATTTTTGTTATACGGCCGGAAACGTATTTACTATAGATATATAATGTTATACACTATGAAAGGAATTAATTAATAGTTAATATTTTTTAGTTAGCTTGATTAAAAAAATGAATGAATATGAAGTTTTGAGAGGAGATTTATTTTTCATGAAGTACAAAGCAATAGCCGCAGGTTTATTAGCAGCAAATTTACTAGCACATCCAATTAGTAGTTTAGCAGAAACGAAGAAATTTCCTGATGTTTCAGATAGTGCGTGGTCAAAAGACGCAATTTATTATTTAGTAGAGAGAAATGTAATTAACGGTATGCCAGATGGTAACTTTATGCCATACGGAAATTTAACACGCGCTCAGGCAGCAAAGATTATCGCAACAGCAATTGGTGCTAAAGTAGATCCAAATGCAAAGCCGTCTTATAATGATGCAAAAAATAGTTGGGCAGCTTCATTTATTGCAGCCATGGAAAAAGAGAATATTATTAAAGGGCGAGAACCAGGAGTATTTGATCCTGAAGGAAAAGTAACTCGTGCTGAAATGGCAGCTATGCTTGTAAGAGCATATAATCTGAAAAGCAAAGTAACAGGACCAGTTCCTACAAAATTTGCTGATTTAGAGAATCATTGGGGTAAAGAAGAAGTTAATATTTTAGTAGAATTAAAACTTTCGTTAGGTACAGAGGATGGCTGGAAACCGAATGATTCTATTACGCGTGAACAAGCAGCTCAACTTACTGCGCAAACAGATAAATTTAGCAAGAATAGTGATCGTCCAGTAGAAACAAAGAAAATGTACATAGATAGAAAATTCATTACATATCACGCACCATCATTAAGTTCTGGGATTAGTGCAAATCAGCATAATCCACAAATGGTTGAAATTAAAGAAGAACGAGATGGATGGATTAAAATTGCAACAAGTAAAGGTGATAAATGGACACCTTTAGTAGAGAAAACAGAATTTATTAATGAAGGATTCACTACTTATGCAGAAGCTTCTTCTTCTTCAAAAGTAATGGGAACACATAACGCACAGCAAGTAACTGTTATTGAAGAGAACGGCAGCTGGATTCGTATCCGCATGGGCGCTGGTTTCCAATGGGTTAATAAAAATCAATTAAATCCAGTGAAGCAAGGTAACTTCTTAGAGGGCAAAGCGATTATCATTGATCCAGGTCATGGTGGAGTTGATTCAGGTAATCCAGGTTATTATGAGAAAGAAAGTGAAACTGTATTAGATGTATCATTGCGATTACAGAAAATATTTGAGAAAAAGACACCATTTACTGTGTTATTCACTCGTACAGATGATACACGTCCAGGAACAAGTGCTTCTGATTCTTTAAAGAAACGTGTAGAATTTGCTCAAAAAAATAATGGGGATATTTTTGTAAGTATCCATGGTAATGGTACGGAAAGTAAAAATGGACAAGGTACAGAAACGTTTTACTATGAATCAGCGACAGCAAGAGGAACAAATCCTAACGTATCAGAAAGTCGTTTGCTAGCAGAAAAAATTCAAGAACGTCTTGTAGATGCACTGGGAACAAAAGATCGTGGTGTGAAAAAAGGCGATTTATACGTAATTAGAGAAAATACAATGCCAGCTGTATTAGCAGAATTAGCATTTGTAGATAATAAAAGTGATGCAGATAAAATAGCTACACCAGCGCAGAGACAAAGTGCAGCGGAAGCTATTTATCAAGGTATTTTAGATTACTATGAAGAAATGGGTAACAAAGTGTCTTCTTTCCGTTAATAAATAATAAGAGATTGCCATTGGCAGTCTCTTTTATTTATTAACGTTTCTCTTTATTTCCGGCATATGATATCATTTAATTTTATATACAAAAGAAAAGTATTTGAGTAATTGTAATCAGAACAATTTTAAACGATAGAGGATGATAATAGATTGAATAATCATAGTAAAACACCTGCCTGTATATATACGTATGCATTTCGTGAGGAGGAGCGTGCTTTATGTTACTTGGAAATGCGCTCGTTCTTTGGAATGGAGTCCCACGTTAATATTTTAAAAAGTGATGTCAAAATTGACCCGAGTAGAAGTGCGTTTATAAAAGAGCGCGTTGAGGTTATGTATGAAGGGGACGACTTAGAAAGCATTTTAAAACAAGTGGAACAAATTGATTTGGCGGGAGCGACATTTAAAGTTATCTTCGTTAAAATCAATGACCTCGTTGGAGAGAATAAAATTGAATATGGAGAAAGACGTCTTATTGAACGAGACCTCGGCATGCATATTGAAGGAGAAGCGGATGTTCGTAATCCAGAGCGTGTATTCGGGATTGTTCCTCTTGGAGGACGCTGGTACTTCGGGCACTATGTAGAAAGCGAACCCGTTTGGTATCATCACATAAAAAAACCGCATAGTTATTCGACATCTCTTAGCACACGTGTTGCGAGATCAGTTGCAAATATCGCTGTACCAAATCCAGAGGGAGTACGAGCAATTGACCCGTGCTGCGGTATTGGAACAGTAGTAGTAGAAGCACTTTCTATGGGGATTAACATCGTTGGTAGAGATATAAATCCACTTGTAGTTCTTGGAACGAGAAAAAACATCGCGCATTTCGGATTTGAAGGAACAGTAACAAAAGGTCCAATCGAGGAAATTACTGAGAACTACGACGTTGCCATTATCGATATGCCGTACGACCTATTTACGCACGCCACACCAGAAGATCAACTATCAATTCTCTCAAGTGCACGCCGCATCGCGAAAAAAGTAGTCGTTGTCACGATGGAAACAATGGACGACATGATCCATGAAGCAGGATTTGAAATTACAGATCGCTGTATTACAAGAAAAGGGTCATTTACTAGACAGATTCTTGTTTGTGAATAAGAAAGGAAGGTCACCCGTTTGGGTGACCTTTTTTGTTTGTATTGATGTGTAATTGGTTGGTGGTTTAGGTAGATGAACTAGCGAAATTTGTCGGTAAGTCGATATTGCATGTCGAATCGCCGATATCGTTACATTAGAATATTACTGTTCTTTTAATTTCTCTTGTTGTGCAAGTAGTAAATTGCGCAAGATGTGTCCGCGGTAACTTTCTAGTTTTCGTCCTTCATGATAGCGCACACCTAATTTTTTTAATTCAGCTACGTACCAGCCCTTTGTTCCGTAATACATAGGATCACTTCCTTTTTGCTTTTGAACAGTATATGTTGGGGGTGGAAGTAACTTTCCATTGAAAATAATAAGCCTGGCTGTATCAAGGTGTTCCATAAAATAATTTACGGACATTGTATAAAAAAATAGACAGTACTGTATGCTTTTTTACATAATGTATACAAATTTATATCCTATGCGTTGGCATGATATTTGCAATAAAAAGAGTATCAACATATAGGGGAGAGATAGAAATGAAGGTTAGTAAAGTGTACACAACAATTGATGCTCACGTAGCTGGGGAACCGCTTCGAATTATTACAGGTGGCGTGCCGGAAATAAAAGGAGACACGCAGCTAGAAAGACGTGCGTACTGCATGGAACATTTGGATCATCTTCGCGAAGTTCTTATGTATGAACCGAGAGGACATTATGGCATGTACGGTTGTATCATTACTCCGCCTGCGAGTGCTCACGCTGATTTTGGCGTATTATTTATGCACAACGAAGGATGGAGTACGATGTGTGGTCATGGCATTATTGCTGTTATTACAGTCGGAATTGAAACAGGCATGTTTGAAGTGACAGGTGAGAAACAACAGTTCATTATTGATAGCCCTGCTGGGGAAGTCATTGCGTATGCAACATATAACGGGAGCGAAGTAGAGTCCGTATCATTTGAAAATGTTCCTTCTTTTGTATATAAGAAAGACGTTCCTATTAAAATAGATGACTATGAATTTCAAGTAGATATCGCGTTTGGCGGAGCTTTTTATGCAGTAGTAGATTGTAAAGAATTTGGCTTGAAAGTCGATTTCAAAGACTTATCTGCTATTCAAAAGTGGGGCGGTAAAATTAAGCACTACATTGAGAGCCAGATGGAAGTGAAGCATCCACTTGAAGAAGATTTAAAAGGAATATACGGCGTTATTTTCTCAGATGAACCGAAAGGAGAGAGCGCAACTTTACGAAATGTAACGATTTTCGCTGATGGACAAGTAGATCGTTCTCCTTGCGGCACAGGAACTTCCGCAAGAATCGCAACGCTTTTTGAAAAAGATGCCTTACAAAAGGGAGAAATTTTCGTCCACGAATGTATTACTGACGGGGAATTCGAGGGGAAGTATTGTCGGTAACCGCAGTAGATACATATGAAGCTGTCGTTCCGAAAGTAACGGGGCATGCATTTATTACAGGATTTCATCAGTTCGTTGTAGACCCAAGAGATGATTTAAATCGAGGGTTTTTGTTAGGATAGAAGGAGGAGGTGGAAAGATATGCTAGTCATAAGCGCGAACGAACAACGAAACTTAGTAAATATGAACGAAGTCATTGAATACGCGGCGCTTGCTTTAAAAGAATTTTCCGCAGAAAGAACGATCACACCAATTCGAGGCTCATTGCCATTTGCGAACGAGAAAAATACGGCATTAATTATGCCCTCAGTAGCGGAAGGGCTTGAGGCACTTGGCTTAAAAGTAGTAACAGTAGTCCCAGAGAACAAAAAGATAGGAAAGAAAACGATAAACGGGATTGTGATGCTATCAGACTTTCAAACGGGAGAACCGCTCGCACTTTTAGAAGGATCCTACTTAACGATGATTCGAACAGGCGCCTTATCAGGAGTAGCGACAAAATATTTATCTCGTCATAACGCAAAAACGTTATGTATCATCGGGACGGGTGAACAGGCGAAGGGAATTGCTGAAGCTGTATTTGCGGTAAGAGCTATCGAAAAAGTCATTTTATACAATCGAACAGAAGAAAAGGCGTATGCATTTGCGGAATATATACAAGAGAGATTCAACAAACCTGCATATGTTCACACAAATGCAAATGAAGCAATAAGCGAAGCAGACATCATCGTCACAACTACGAACGCATCCACACCAGTCTTCTCAGAAAAACTACAAAAAGGCGTCCACGTAAACGCCGTCGGCTCATTCAAACCGAGCATGCAAGAACTACCATCCTACGCCATCGCGGGAGCAAACAAAGTAGTAGTCGAATCAAAAGAAGCAGCACTAGAAGAAACAGGTGACCTTCAAGTTCCAGTGCGAGAAGGTTTATTTGAAGCAAGCGACATCCACGCCGAACTCGGCCAAATCATAAGCGGAGAAAAAGCCGGCCGCGAAAACGACGAAGAGATTACTATTTTCAAATCAGTTGGTTTGGCAGTAGTGGATATTATCGTTGCGAAGTATTTGTATGAGAGAGCGGTGGAGTGCGGGATTGGGAATAGGATTGAGTTTTGAGGGACTGCCTTTTGGTGGTCTTTTTTTGCATGGAATTTTGTGAAGAAAGAAAAATTGAATATTAAATAGAAGGAATAAAAGCTTTAGGAGATTGGGAAACGTGGGAAAATATGGGGAGGTACCTGATGCATTTACATGGCATCACCACCAAGACACAGGACGAATGCAACTCGTAGATTATGAGTTGCATAGAAAAACTGGTCATACTGGCGGATATAAAATTGGGGGCAAAGATAGTGATAAATAAGGGGGACTATATATGAATAATGTTACTTGGATTGGGGTAAATAAAAAAGAAATTACAGATGAACATATTCAACAAGTAGAACAATATTTAGGTGTTAAATTTCCTATTGATTTTATTGAATGTTTGAAAAAATATGATGGTGGTTATCCACGCCCTAAAATATTTGATATACCTAATCAAGATGAAAATGTGTTTAGTAAACTTTTAACTTTTGATTTAGAAAGTAGAAATTCCATTATTCAAGTATATGAAGATATAAAAGATAGATTAGTAGATAAGGTATATCCTTTTGGCAAAGATTCGTTTGGAAATCACTTATGCTTTGATTATCGGAATAATTCTCAATCACCAACTATTGTATTTTGGGAACATGAGGAAGAAGAGATAGAAAAAGCAATTTATCCTGTTTGTTCATCTTTTACTGAATTGCTTAATAGCTTACGTGATTATGAAGACGAGGACGAATAATTAATTATGAGTAACAAAGGTAAGACTTATGTGTATTACGCATAAGTCTTTTTAATATTATCTCAAAGTTAAGAAGAAGTTTTTATTGTTTTTATAGTAATTAATATGTACTCTGATTCGTATACAGCATCTAAAATATTACGTGAAGAACTTAAGGATGCAGGGATTGAACCACCCCCATATTCTAATGCAGCACATCATCTAACACCTTGGAATGATAGTAGGGCAGAAAAGGCACAAAAATTATTAAAGGAATTTGGGATAGACCATGATTCGGCGGCTAATGGAGTATTTTTACCTTATAAAGTTAATAAATACGTGACTACTGAAGTCTTACACATAGGAAAGCATAGTTCAGAGTATATACTTGAAGTAGAGAGAGTATTAAGTCTTGTTAAGAAACGGGGCGGTACTCAAGAAGATGCTGTTGACGCCTTACATGATATAAGAGAACGTTTATTGAATGGTGAATTAAAATTAAATAAACCGAAGAAAGAGTAATCTTATAATAGAAAAATAACAAAGGAGAGTAAAAATGAAAATTTGGGAATTAAAGAGTTCATTTGATGACTATGAATCCTTTCAACTATTGAACTTAGAAGAAGATTCTAAAAAGTATTTTGAAGGGAAAATTGACTCGGCAGTAAAAGCATCTGATTCATGGGGAGAAATACGTATTAAATGTGTAGAAGAAGGAAATCAAAGTGATTTGCCTCATTTTTGGGGAGAAGTTGGTACGCCAATGGTTAGTGGGAAAGCTAAAAAATTTTTAGAGTCTATACTTGGTGATAATGTAGAATTTCTTCCCCTAATTCATGATGTGACGGGAGAAGTGTATTATATAATTAACGTTTTAAATGCACTAGATGCTATTAACTATGAGAAAGCTATACTAAAGAAACTACGTTCTGGCTTAGTAATAGATTTCAAAAAATACGCATTCTTACCTAATATGGTTAAGAACCAAACAATATTTAAAGTTTACTTAAATGAAATATTACATATTCCTTCCGTTTTTGTATCAGATGAATTTAGAAATACAGTGTTAGAAAGTGATTTAAAAGGTTTTGAATTTATCGAGGTATGGGATTCAGAAGCAAACATGTAAAAGAAAGTCCTAAAATAATTGATAGGAGTTAGTGACATGGATGTAAAGGATTTAAAAATTCTAAGAATGTTAAACAATTATGAGGGAAATGAAAAAGAAATTTTTGAACTGATTCAAGCTGAAGCAATGGTGAAATTTATATGTGGAAAAATATGATTTTGGAAATTGGAGATATATTGAAAAGTGTTAATTATAAGCTGAATATACCCGCAACGGATACTGAAGTTCAAAGATTAAGAGAACATGTAAAAGAGAAATTTAATGTTGATTTACCGAGGGAATACGAAGAGTTTCTTAAAACTGTAAATGGTTTAGACTTTGATGGACTGGTACTTTACGGAGTTGATTCTTCTTTACTAGAAACAAAAAAAGATGAACATATTTGCGGTTTTATAGACACGAATGAGATTTGGTATGAAAATAAATTTCAAAAAGAGTATCTTTTCTTTGGCGATTCAAATATTGCGTGGTTTTGTAAGAGCTTATCAGACGGTACTTATTTAGAACTTGATAAACCATCAGGTACGGTAATGAACACATATAATGATTTTAATACAATGCTTGAGGAAGCGTTAAAAATAACCCTTCTTTAATAGGGGGTATTAAAAATTATGTTTAATTTTTTAAAAGAATATGTTGTAGCAGACAGAAGTGTCCGTTCTAAACAAAAAACTATTTTCTATCCTATATATCAAGATGAGATAGATGAGGCAGAAAGCTTATTACAAATGGAACTTCCAAAAGAACTGAAACGCTTTTATCAAGAAATAGGTTGTGGTTTTTTAAAGTCTGATACAAGAACGTTTTTCAACAGATTTATGGACCCGATTTCAGTTGCAGATTTCCGTTTAAGGCAAGATATTTATGAATATAATCCAAACCTAGATGATAATGATTCATTAGTGTTTTTTGAAGTAACAGAACTTAACTTTTTAACAATTAAATTTAAAGAGGAAAATGAATTAGGTCAATGCCCTACTTACTCTGAAGATGAGAAAATAGCGGATTCTTTAGAAGAATTTTTAATTAAAATGGATGAAAATCCTGACTATTATATTTAACCTTTTTAAGACTTGCTTTAAGGTGTAGCATTTGAAAAATATCTAATCATGAGTAAAAAAGCTTATGTATAACCTGCATAAGCTTTTTTAATGTCCATAATAGGTAAAAAGTATCAAAAACATTCACCATTAAATCACTTGAAAGTTTAAAGCGACTCCTAAATTAGAAAATCATATTAAAAATATAGATCCCTCTGTTCCAAGAAGGAGAGGTATTGATGGAGCACACAACAGTGAAGAGTTCTTTAAAAACAATATTAAAAATAGTCAGTGAATCACCTTCAAAAATTCTAGGTGTAAAAACAGTAGAATACAATATGCCTAAGTTAAATATGGATGGCACCCCTACAGGAGAGTATGGAAATAAAGTATTCACAAACAACATTTATGATCCTAAAATTATAAGTGATAAGGAATTTATTAACCGTGGAATTGAAGCAGCTAATGACGCTAAATTAAAAACCAGTGATGGAGTTCTTTCGAGAGAAGGGGCAGGTGTTGACGGTAAAGAAATAACTTGGAGAGGATACCATAAGGTGGAGAAATCTCTTCTTTTTTTCCAGAATAAATTAAAGATATACGAGGAGAGATATGTATGCAAAGAGAATTTAGATTAAAAGATGAGGATTTACTAGATTTAACCCATTTTCCTATACAAGCAGTGTTTAATATGGTAGATGATGAAAGATTTTTAAAGGTAATCAATTCAGTTTGTGAAGGAGTAGGATTTGGAGAGGAATATGGCGCATGTACTTTTCCAGGAGATTTGGATGAGTATGATATTGCCAATGGAGATTCATTTGAAGGGGTAGAATTTGTATTATACAGTGGTGATGAGGTAATAATTGATTATCAAACATTTTATCATTATTTAAAAAAAATGTGTGAGGATTATTCAAAAAAGTATCCAAACACAATTAAGAGATTAGAAGACAGTCTTAACAAATTTATTGAATTATACAATATTAATAGGTAGAGACTATTTATAACTTATCCAAAATTATTATAAAAGGTAGAATGTTTCATGATTAGAATTGATTATATGCTAATATTCAATAGAAAGATTTGATGTTTGAAAATTCGCGACAAAATCTCATAATATGTTTAGTAAAATTAACCGATTCATATTTTACTCATTATGTATTAAAGGGGAAATGAAAAAAACTTGGTCAACAGTAGCAGGGTGGTTTAATTAACATGAAAAAAAGTATAAATTTTAATAAAAAAGTTTTTGAATACTATATGACTCTTTATGCTGTAAATGATATAAGATCGACTATAATTACTCTTGTGATTGGGCGCAATAGGTTTGAAAGGTAGTGTTGGAAAAGAAACTGGTATAACAGTTCCTGTTTTAGAGGGGTTTACTGTGGGAAGTAGTTTTAAATTTGAAAAATCTGAGGAGAAAAAATGATATGAAAACACCATCGTATAAACCATTATATATTTTAGTTTATGTCGTAATATCCGTATCTATTATAGGGTTAATGATTACTCCATCCAACAATTGGTGGGAAAAGTTGTTAGGAACTATCGTTCTCATTCTTTTGGGAGCAGGTTTAATATGTTTTTTAAAATTTGGACGGTGGGCGCAAGAGAAATTTTATGATAAATTTACAAAAAAACGGGATTAATATAAGACTGGAGTAATTAAGATATGCGTACAATAAATAGAATTCTGACTTTTACTGTATGTATTATGTTTATGTTGTTAATTGGGGCTTCTTCTACTATACGGTTAGAAGATAAAATTTTACTTATAGGTTTGCTGCTAATTTGCAATGTTATTGCATACTTTACAGTAGAGTATATCTATAAACGTATAGACAATAAGAAAAAATAGTAGATTTATAATTCGGAAAATTCATTTAATATTTAGGAGGAAAAATTATCAATGAAACTATTACCAAATGGTTGGTTTTACAGTAGCACAAGCCGGGATAGAACAAGAGAATATTAAAGGATTTGGAATAGGATCTGAAGCTACTCTAGTAAAATATGAGAGTGCTATAAAAATTCCTATTCCATTTATGGATAAAAGGTTACAAATTGGGGGATCAGCATCGCTTGGAACACTCGGTTGATCTTTTGAAGCTGGAAAAAGTGGATTCAAATTCCATGCACCATTTGGTCCTGATGTAGGTTTATGGGGATTTGGTTTAGAAGTTAATGTTAAGGAATAAAGGAGATAAGTAGCATGAATAAAAAAGTGAAACAATTTAAATATTTTATGATTATATTAGCTTGTATTGCAATTTTTGGTACAATTTTACCTAATGCATTGGATCCAAATGAAACATTAGCAGGTAACATTTCGGTTGCAGTTTTTGGTACAATTGGTACTTGTTTGTTGTTTTCTATCACTTATTTCCTTATAAAAAAGGCTATTTTAAGAAGGGGAAACTAAGATGGTACAAAATTTAGAGTTAGAACTACTTCCAATAGGTTCGGTTGTGAAATTTAAAACATGGGAGCAACCTTTGATGATATATGGTAGAAAACAGGAAGATTCAAAAACTAAGGAAACTTGGGATTATGTGGCTTGTTATTATCCTATTGGAAATGTTTCAACTGAATATAATATGTTTTTTAACCATGAATATATATCAGAAGTTATTTTTACTGGTTACATAAATGAGGATGAAATTAAGTTGCGTGAAGATTTGAAATAATAATTTGAAATTTATAACTATAATAAAACATATATATCTTAATGGATATAATTTTTTATTATAGTTATTTTTATAAGTTTAATGGTGAAAATTTTATTGGGAATAGAAGGGGTAATGATAGTGGGAATTTTTAAAAATACAATTTTATTTGTTTTGTGTTTAGTAATTCTTAGTGGTTGTTTTACAAGAGAGGGAACTATTGTTGGTGGTAAAGTTCATGGTTCTTCAGATAGTGTATCAGGTAGTATCTCTGGAGATTATAGAAAATTTACTGGATCTGCAACTCAAGATAGGAAAGTTAAAAAAGGTGAGAATTGGATTTTTTCTTTTGATGATAAAACTAAACAAGGAACTATAATTGCTTATGTTGTGGATTCAAATGATAATACAATATTAGAGTTTAATAGTGGCGAAGGCGAAAAAAATATTAAAGTGCCTAAGGATGATACATATAAGGTTAAAATTAAAACGGAAGAACATGGTGGGAAATTTCGAATATCATGGAAAAAAGAAAAATAGTTTTTGGATTGAAAAAAGCATCTAAAGATAGATGCTTTTTTAGTCTTTAATTAAATAGTTTTGAATCTGTATTCTGGTGAAATATATAGTAATCATGTTTTTTAAGTAGAGAATCAGCTCCAATTTATTTCAAAGAATTATTAAGTAATGTTTTTAAATCTGATTGTATATCAAATTTTTCTTTATGTTGATCATATATGATTAGATATAGAAATTATCTAGTATATTATCTTTTTCTTCCTTATTGATACCAATATATTTCAGTGTAATTTATAGAGTGCTATAATTGAGTATTTCTTGTAACATAGCGACGTCTTTTGTTTATAGAACCAATAGCCGAAGCTTTTGCGCATGGTGCGAGTCCCAATAGATTCGATACCAGCAAAATCTTTGGCTTTTTGAAATTTTTGATAAGCCTAGATTTTATTAATGGGTTGATCTTCTTTTCGAGAAGGGAATAATATTTCACAGAAGGTGTAAAATGGGATGTTGATTTAGATGGTGATGGTGAAGATAATAGTATTAAGGATAGGGTGAAAACGGGTTCGAAAAAAGCTTGGTTAACAGTAGCGGGGGTGGTTTAATTAACATGAAAAAAAATACAGATTTTAATAAAAAAGTTTTTGAATATTATATGGCTCTTTATGCTGTAAATGATATAAGATCGACTATAATTACTCTTGTGATTGGGATAGCAGATATATTTGTGCTTTTACCTGCTTTTGCGAATCCTGTTCAACCGATATATATGTACATAATAGTTCCACCAGTTGCTTTTTTTAATGTATGGGCAATATGGATTGTTATAAATCCTAGGAAGCGACAATTACAATACACTCTATTTCGTGGGGTATTTGGCATCGTATGTTCAGTAGGATTATTAATTATAACCCAAAAGTTTGCATATGGAATGTTAGGATTACAAACTCCTATCTATTTTATTTTTTCGGTTGGTTTGTATATTTTTGCTTTGCATTATTATTATAAAAATCATATTAAAAAACTTCAGGAATCAATCAAAAAATCAAAATCATCGAAAAAAAACTCTAGTTTTGGAGTAGTGGTTTTTGTAGGATTGGGTCAACTCATTGCTAATATTAGTCTTGGTTTTGCAACACAAAAGATGGTAGCAATTGTATTAATGTGTGTATATTCCATGCTTTCGTTTATGTTGTTTCATTTCATTATGGAACTCCATAGGTATTATTATTTAAGGAAGCATATAGAAGATGGGGGTAGAACACATGAAACCTTTTAAAGAGGTTTATTGAATTTTAAGTATTGTGATTTATGGAAGGAAACAAAAACCTATGGTTAAAGAACCTGTGATGTATGAATATATTGGCTGTTTTTATCCAGAAGGAGGAATGCTGATATGCAAGCATTTAAAGTTGGAAAATTAGTCACATTCGTTGCAATTATAATACTTCTTGTAGTTGCTATTTTATCTCCTTACAACTTATTTAAAAAGATTTATTTTATTATTGGTGTTCTTATTATTGGCGCAATTTCACTTGGTGCAAATAAATTCTTTGAACTGATACACAGTAAATTTAATAAGAAATGATATTACTTATGTGATAGGGAAATTCCCCTCTAAATCCTTAATGATTTAGAGGGGAATTTCTACAATATGATTTTACTGGATTACGTGGAACTAAATTAGTCCATCACCATATTGGTGGTGGTCAAGCTGTTTGTGTTCCGCTTCCACTACATCCTGGTTTTGGAGGGATTCATAACGCAGAAAAAGCGATTGAAGCATGGGGAAAAGATGCAGAATATGCAGAAATGCTTCAGAAATTTATTGAACATCATAAATTAGGAGGTAAATAAAAAATGAAAAATGAAATGAAAAATTGTTTTGATAAAATAATTAGAGAGTGGCAAGATTGTAATAATTCATTGCCAAAATCTTTATGGATAGAAGAAGCAGAGGCTTTTATCTATGAAGGAGAACCTGATATAGAGGGATACGTATTTTGGAAACCTTTAGAGAAAAATATAATTCATGATTTTTCTGATATAGAAAAAGATTTGGGGATAGAATTACATAATTCAATTAAAGAATATTATAATTCTTATTGGTTTTTAGACTTAGGGGGTAATTATTTAGGTTATGATTTTGAATTAAATCCTGTTATACCAGGAATTGAACTACATGATTTTTATGTATCTTTACAAGGATACCGAGGCGCACATGATAATCAACTGAATAATATTCCTATTGGTATGGAATTTAATGGTCTCTTGGTAGTTGTAGATAATGAAAATGGACAAGTAAAATTAGAAGATTATGAAAGCAGAAGCTTCGAAGTTATTTGTGATAGTTTAGCAGAATTAATTTTAAATCTTTCATAATCAGGAACCTGGTCGAATACAACTTGTAGATTATCAGATACATCACGATACTGGTCATACAGGTGGATATAAAATTTGAGGAAAAGATAGGGCGGTTTATAATTATGAACAACATTACATGGATTAATGTAAGTGAGAAAAAAGTTACAGATGAACAAATTGAACAATTAGAAGAGTACTTTGGTATTAAATTTCCTAATGATTTTATTGAGTGTGTAAAGAAATATGATGGTGGCTATCCTACTCCAGATACATTCAATATTCCTAATCAGGATGAAGATTCACTTAATAACCTTTTAACCTTAGACTCTGAGAGAAAAATTTCTATGCTGCAAACATATAATAGTATAAAAGATAGATTGGTAGATAAAGTATATCCTTTTGCTAGAGACCCGTTTGGTAACCTTCTATGCTTTGATTACCGAAATAATCCTCAGTCACCAACAGTCGTATTTTGGGACCATGAGGAAGAAGAAATGGAAGAATCCATCTATCCTGTTTGTTCATCTTTTGCAGAATTACTTGATAGCTTATATGAGTTTGAAGACGAGGAAGAATAATTAATTATGAGTAACAAAAGTAAGACTTATGTGAATTACGCATAAGTCTTTTTAATATTATCTCAAAGTTAAGAAGATTGAGGGGGAAAATTCTCATGAATCTAGGGGAGCTAGTTTAAAAGAAATTAAAAGACAATTAAATATACCTAGATTTCAACACCCGATTAGTCAAAAGATGGTACCATTAACAGATAGCAATGGTAAAAGGATATTGAATGATAATAAACAGCCTATTATGACTCGAGAATTTACATATGAAGTAAAAGGTCAATCAAGATCATTCAGAGGGTCATAAGTTTGGAGAAGGTGGAGTTGGAGATCATCCACCGCATCATAATGTAAGACCTGAATACAATACACGAACAGGACAGGTAGATGGTATGGAGGATTATTATTATTTTGAGAAGAGAAATAATAAATAGGGAGTAAAAAATGATTGATCAATTTAAATTTTTAAATCCACAAGCGTTAATTAGTATTTTTGGGGAAATACCAAAGTTTGAAGAATCAGAGTTATTAGATGTGCGTCTTAAAAGAGATGGTCCTACTTTAGTTATTCAATTGATGACAAAGGAAAATGTTGAAAACAAGCCAAAACGATGGAATAAGTGGGATGTAATTTATGTAGAGATATCTTTCTTTACTATTCATAATTTAACAATAAGAGGTTTAGGGACAGAAAATATAATTGATTATTTTGAAATAAATACGATAGAAGAAGAAGGTTTATTAAAAATTAATTGTAAGAATCAAATGTTAGTTGAGTGCTCGTTTGAATGGGCGAAGGTAGAAGGAGTAACCCCAGGCTTAATAGGATTACCGTAATTTTGATGGGAAGTAGATAGTTAATTTTTATAATATTCATATTTTAATGTTTTGGGGTTAAATAAGGAATGTATAAAGGACATCTGAAACGTTGATAGTATTGCAAACATATGAAGCGGAAATTACTAAAATTAAGATACCTGATTATATACCTGTATTAGGTGATTATGATAGAAGTGTCAAAGGTGAGATTATAATAGGTGGGTATGGTTATAGATTCCGCAGGAGTTTCATTTAAGTTTGAGAAGGAAGCGAGATAATAGAATGCAAAAATTTTCAAAAATAGTTATATGTGTTGGTGCGTTAATAATGATTATACTGGGCATGATTGTACATGATACATGGAAGGATAGGATTTATTTTTCTTTAGCTGTACTTTTTGTTACCGTACTTTCTTTACTATGGAATATAGTTGCTCATAATATTATGGATAAATTTAGGGGGAGAGAATGAATAGTTATGAAACTTTTACTGATTGGAACAGTAGCGGGGTGGTTTAATTAACATGAAAAAAAGTCTAGATTTTAATAAGAAAGCTTTTGCACATTATATGGCTCTTTATCCTGTAAATGAAATAAGAGTCCACGTAATTGGTCTTGTCCTTTTGGGGGCAGATGTGTTTGTTCTTTTGCCTGCTTTTGCGAATCCTTTTCGATTACTCTATGTATATATAGTAACTCCTCCAGTTATTTTTTTAAATTTGTGGGCGATATGGATTGCTATCAATCCTCGGAAACGACAGTTACAATACACTCTATTTCGAGGAGTATATGGCGCCATATGTTCAGTCGGATTATTGGTTATAACTCAAAAATATGCTTATGAAGTGTTACAATTACAAACTCCCATCTATTTTATTCTTTCATTTGGTTTGTATGGTTTTGCTTTGTATTATTTTTATAAAAATCATATTGAAAAACTTCAGGAACCAAGAAAAAAATCAAAATCATCGAAAGGAACTGGTGGTGTAAAAGTAGCAGCTATTGCAGCGGGATCGGGGCAGTTAATTGCTAATATAATTCTTAGCATTGCAACACAACAGATGGGTGCGATTGTATTTATGTGTGCATGCACAGTGTTTTCGTTTGGTTTGTTTTATATGATTATAGAACTCCATAAGTATTATTATTTACGGAAGCATATAGAAGATGGAGGGAAAATACGTATAGGCTTTTAAAGAGAATTTGTTGCATTTCAAGTGTATAATCGCATTCTTCTTATGGAAGCCATTCACGAGACTTATAGCAATAAAAGATGTATAAGTGGAAGATTATATTGTGGTAAAACATCTGAAGGAATGGAAATTAGGTTTGTTCTTATTGATGATAAGATTATAGCTGTTTATCCCGTGTATTAAAGAATGTGAGGTACTCAAAAATGAAAGTAACTACTCAGCCCATAGTTAAAAATGTAAGAAAATATAGAGGTAATTGCTAAGAAGCACTCCTCCTAAGTTTCAGATGGAATTAAATGATTGAATGTTTATATTTAAATAACCGTCTATTTATGCTTTAATATTTCTATATACATAACTGGGATAATTAGGGATTTATATTTGATATGTTTTAAGAAAGGGGAATGTTTTTTTATGGAAACTCCAGAAAATCAATTTAAACGTGCACTTAATCCTTGGTTCTCCATTTGGACAAAACCACGTGATACAATGAAAGAAATTTTTATATCCAAACCTAAGAATGTGTTTTTACTCATTTTATTAGGTTCATTCGTACAGACTTTAGATCGAGCATCTTCTAAAAATATGGGGGATTCAATAAGTAGTCCAGTTTCAATAATCTCAATGGTTATATTCGGTACCTTCGTTGCTTTCTTAATTTATTATTTTTTGCTACCAGCGTTATTTAATTGGGTGGCAAAAAAACTTGGTGGACAAGGTACCTTTGAGAAAACACGTTACTCAGTTGCCTATTCTTATATCCCTTACGTTTATTCTCTTATATTAGTTTGGGTGCCTTCATTTTTCTTGTTTGGGATAGAAAACTTTACGAGTGAGACACCGGAAATGGATAGTAGCATAACTTTAACGATTTTGTTTCTTATTTTTGCCATAATTGATATAGTTATTGCAATTTGGACAATCATTATTTCCTTAAAATGTTTAGGAGAAGCACACCAATTTTCAGCATGGAAAGCATTATTAACAATAATAATATCCTTTATGATTATCATTCTTCCTTTAGTAATAATAGTATTTCTTATAGTAGGGGTTACAATCTTTTAATCATTGATTTGCTTCTTATTTACCCAAAGGTTTTCTACGCGCTGTTAGTAATTGTTACAGGGTGAACAACCACATGATTCGGATATTCCACTTGGCGAAGCGTATGACCTATATGATCAAATTGATCGCCCGTTTTACGGCCTGTTTTTCTTATTATCAGTGTTAACAGGAATTTGTGAAGGCAAACTTGAAAATCAAATATTAAACTATTAAAACCTTAAGGGAGCTGAGTAGATTGTCTTTGTTCGTCTCTTATTTTCCAATCGGAGAATAAGGGATGAATTTTTATGAAGGAGTAAATGCAGCCTTTGTTACCATTCCCGCCATTCTTCTGTTATATCTTCCTCAGATTCTAAGCCAGCTATTCGTGCAGCTGCATCGATAAATTCATAGAGATCTTCTCTTTCCATTGTTTCGATAAAATGGTCATGTTCGATATTTAGTTCATTTAATTTCATAACTACCTCTTTAACAACTTGCATGACTTCGACTTCGGTTGGATTCTCTCCTAATCGCTGTAAGTTGTTAATGTAAGTGTCAAGGGCTGTATTTGTTGCACTTATATTTTCTTCAGTGAAAAATTCCCCGTCTTCATCATACTCAACCCATGCGGTTGTTGGTTTGTTTTTTTTCAATTCATCAAATGTCATGATAACCTCCTAAATATGTTTTTTGTCTTTAATTTTATTCTACATTTTCGATCATATAAAACAATCATTTTAGAGGGGTTTTCTGTAAGTTGATAGTTTTTTAACTCATTTTATGAGGCTACTTATTCGTGGTCTTTTTATTTTCTCCTCCGCATAAATATAGTTTATCCCGCATTAACGGGCAGTAAGACTCCCACCTCAAAACTCGGCGAATGCGGAGGAGTTAGGTGGGAGTCGGGCTGCCCGTAAAAGCCCGATTGGTTCAACTAATAATCAGTGGGGGATGGACAAACCCCCCACTGATTAAAGTTTCACTTTATCGCAAGAATGCATGAATAGATTAAAAACTTTCTATCTTTGGGAAAAAGTTTGACAATACATACGGGTAGTGGTAATTTAAAACCTATAAGAAAACTCGGTATTAATTCCGAGTTTTCTTATAGGTGTAAATAGTCGAGAGGGGTCGGAATATGAAGAAGAAGTTGTTTGTATTACCATTTGTCCTACTATTATTTATTGCATTAGCTGCTTGTTCAGGGGAAAAAGATTCGAAGCAAGCGGGCACTAGTAAATCAGGGACTTCGAAAGATGGAGGAACGTTAACGATTGGTGTTAGCGATAATCCAGATACGATGAATCCGCTTTATGCGAATGATCGTGTGTCATTAACTGTGCAGCAAGCTTTATATGCGCCGCTATATCATATGGAAGACGGTAAGAAAAAGTTTGTTCTTGCTGAGAGCTTTACGCCTTCAGAAGATCAATTAACGTGGACATTGAAATTAAAAGATAATTTGAAATGGCATGATGGTAAGAAAATTAAATCAGACGATATAGCATTTACATTCCAATCTATTTTAGATGAGAAGCAAAATAGCTCAAGTCGTGAAAACTTTATTTTTAAAGGAAAGCCGCTTGAAGTGAAAAAGGTAGATGAGTTAACAACTCAATTCGTTTTACCACAAGTAAGCGCATCTTTCGAAGGTGTGATGAATGATTTCTTCCCGATTCCGAAACATGTATTTGAAGGGGAAGCAGATTTAGCGAAGAGTAAGAAAAACTTACAACCTGTAGGGTCAGGTCCGTTTAAGTTTAAAGAATATAAATCAGATGAGTACGTTGCATTAGATCGATTCGATGATTATGTAGGTGGGAAAGCTAAATTAGACTCTATCGTATACCGAGTTGTAAAAGACCGTAATACAGCCAATGTTTCACTGCAAAATGGTCAAATCAATATGAAGATGATTGAGCCACAAGACTTTAAGAAATTAGATAGCACTGGGAACTTCTCAATGGTGACATTCCCTGAAGGTAGATTATTCTACTTATCTTATAACATGAATACAGATTTGATGAAGAAAAAAGAAGTGCGCCAAGCAATTGCGCATGCGTTAGATAAAAAAGAAATGATTAACTCAGCATTCGTTTCGGGTGAATTTGCAGAACCAGCAAATTCAATCTTAACGCCAGACGCTATGTATTATGCGAAAGATATTAAAGACTATAAGTATGATAAAAAAGAAGCGAAAGATTTATTAGCAAAAGCTGGCGTGAAAGATAAAGAAAAAGTACGTGTTATGTATGTAACGAATAATAAAATCATGGAAAGCTTAGCGCTTTATACACAACAAAAATTAAAAGAAGTTGGCTTAGAAGTTGAACTAAATGCATTAGATGCTAGTGCGGCAAGTGAAAAAGGCTTAGATAAAGAGAATAAAGAATATGACATTACATTTGGTGGTTACATAATGGGACCTGAACCAGATTCATATAAGAGCTTATTCTTAAGCAATGCTGAATACAACTATGCACGTTATAAAAACGCTGATTTCGATAAGTTATGGGAAGAAGCTGCAGTTGAAACAGATAAAACAAAACGTGCAGAGCTATACCATAAAATTCAAGAAACAGCTAGAGAAGACGTACCTTATCTACCAATCGCATATCCGAAAGCAGTTATTGCAGTAGATAAAAAGTTTGATGGATTAAAAGAAGCAAAAGCAATTCCTGTCACAATGTTTGAAGATCTATCTAAGATTTATGAAGTGAAATAAGAAACAGTAAAGAAGCTGGTGGAAATCAGCTTCTTTAGCTTGAGGGGGGAAGTTTGTGTATAAAGTAATTGCGAAGAGGCTTTTAAATGCAATTCCGCTTTTATTTGTTATTTCTATTATTTCTTTTCTATTAATAAAGCTAGCGCCGGGGGATCCTGTTCGAAACTTTGTAACGCCAAATATGAGTCCAATTGATGTGGAGCGTATTCGCAAAAGTTTAGGACTAGATCAACCAATTTACGTGCAGTATATTTTATGGTTAAAAAATATTTTAACAGGAAACTTTGGTTACTCACTTCAAAATCATCGTCCTGTTTTAGATCTTATCGCAGAAAGATTACCCGCAACAATTGGGTTAATGGGATCATCTTTACTCGTCTCATTCGTAATCGCAATACCACTTGGACTATTTACAGGTGTGAAAAAGAATTCGTTCTTTGACCGCATTGTAAACTTTATTTCATATGTTGGTATTTCTATGCCGGTTTTCTGGTTTGCACTACTATTAGTCTACTTATTCTCTTTAAAATTGAACCTACTTCCGAGTATGGGTATGCGCACCGTAGGTAAAGATTCTGTTTGGGATATTGTGCAACACGGCATTTTACCTTGTATGGTGCTAGCGTTCCAAAACGTATCTGTTTATATGAGATATATTCGTTCAAGTACGATTCAGCAATTAGAAGAAGAATATGTACAAATTCAATATGCGTACGGTGCTTCAAAGAAAACGGTTTTATTTAATCACGTACTTCGAAATGTATTAATACCAATCATTACAATTTTCGGATTATCGATTCCAAGTTTAGTAGGCGGAGCATTTATTACGGAAACAGTATTTTCATGGCCGGGTCTTGGTTCACTTGGGGTAAATGCTATTTTTAGATTTGATTATCCGATTATCATGGCAATTACATTACTATCATCATTCATGTTAATTCTCGGTAACTTAATTGCTGATATTTTATATGGCGTAGTAGATCCGCGCATTCGAATGAGGGGGTGATTTGGAATGAATAATAGGAGATTTCAAACGATAAAACATAGCTTTACGAAAAATAAGTTTGTTGCAATGGGAGTTATTATACTTGCGATTTTAACGGTCGCATCAATTTTCGCATTCGTATCGCCGTACGATCCTAGCAAAATGTCGATTCCAGATCGCTTACAAGAACCAAGTATGAGTCATCCTTTCGGAACGGATGATTACGGAAGAGATTACTTAACGAGAGCGTTATATGGCGGACGAGTTTCACTTGCGGTCGGTTTTCTTGCGATGGTTGTTTCTATTACAATCGGTACCGCAGTTGGAACAATTAGCGGATATTTTGGCGGAAAGTTAGACAACTTCTTAATGAGGGTTGTTGAAGTACTTATGTCAATTCCATCATTCTTTTTAATGCTACTATTAAATGCGTATTTAAAACCAGGAATTACGACGTTAGTTCTTATTATCGGATTACTAACATGGATGGACACCGCCCGTATTGTAAGGGCAGAAACGTTATCTGTAAAAGAGCGTGAGTACGTTTTATACGCAAAAGTATCAGGACAAAAATCACTTATGATTATTGTAAGACATATCATTCCTAACATTTTATCAACCATTATTATCGCTGCGACATTAACAATTGCGACATCGATTTTAATGGAATCATCACTTAGTTTTTTAGGTTTAGGTATTAGAGAACCAGATTCTTCTTGGGGCAGCATGCTAAACAATGCGCAAGGATATATTGGTGAAGCTTGGTATTTAACACTCTTCCCAGGATTCCTTATCCTTTTAACGGTACTTAGTTTTAACGTAATTGGTGAAGCATTGAAGAAAGCTTTCGCACCAAAAGGAGCCGGACATGAAAACTAAAGTGTTAAGTGAAGGGAGTGAGAAGCGTGTCTGAAAAACTACTAGAAGTGAAAAATTTAAAGACTTCTTTTTTCATAGAAAGTGGCGAAGTTGAAGCGGTTCGCGGCGTTACATTTCGCTTAAATAAAGGAGAAGTAGTCGGTATCGTTGGGGAATCTGGAAGTGGAAAGAGTGTAATGGCGAAGTCCGTTATGTCTCTCGTTACGTCACCAGGAAAAGTGAAAGAAGGGGAAATCCTTTTTCATAATGAAAACATACTTTCTAAATCTGAAAAAGAATTGCGTTCTATTAGAGGAAATCAAATTTCACTTATCTCTCAAGACCCAATGTCAGCGCTAAATCCGGTCGTGAAAATTGGGAAACAAATGATGGAAGTAATTATACGTCATCAAAAAGTGAAAAAGAAAGAAGCAGAGCAAATCGCGGTCAACTTGTTAAAACAAGTCGGTCTTTCTTCACCAGAAGAAAGGGTGAAACAATATCCGCATGAACTAAGCGGAGGTATGAAGCAGCGGGTTATGATTGCAATGGCGATGTCTTGTAACCCTGACCTTCTTATTGCTGACGAACCGACGACTGCACTTGATGTAACGATACAAGCACAAATACTAGATTTAATGAAAAACTTAAAGAACGAAACGAATATGGCGTTACTTCTTATTACGCATGACTTAGGAATTGTCGCGCAAAACTGTACGCGCGTCATCGTTATGTATGGCGGACTTATTATGGAAGAAGGACCTGTACTTGATATTTTCCAATCGCCGAATCATCCATATACGAAAGGGTTATTAAACTCTCTGCCAAAAATCGCAAACGGCGTAAAAGAAAGACTTGCTCCCATTCAAGGTGTAACGCCAAACTTATTAAACCCACCACAAGGTTGCCCGTTCGCAGAGCGTTGCCCGCATGCGATGGACATTTGTGAAAAAGAACGTCCACCATATTTTGAAATCGGAAACGAAAGACGTTCCATGTGCTGGCTAAACGATAGGGCGGTAGGTGATTTTCATGCATGAAGAAAACTTAATTGAAGTTCGGAACTTAAAAAAGTATTTTCCTATTAAAAAAGGACTATTCGGCAGAAAAACAGAGCAATTAAAAGCAGTCGATGATTTAAGCTTCACTATTAAAAAGGGTGAAACATTCGGGTTAGTAGGAGAATCTGGATGCGGAAAATCAACGACAGGAAGAAGTATCATTCGCTTACACGATGTCACTTCAGGTAACGTTTTATTTGATGGAAAAGATATCGCAAGTTTAAAGGAAAGTGAACTAAAAGAATATCGAAAACGAATGCAAATCATTTTCCAAGATCCATACGCATCATTAAACCCGGCAATGAATGTATTCCAAATTATTAGCGAACCAATGAACATTCACGGTTCTTACGAAAAAGAAGAACAAAAAGAAATCATTTTAGACCTTCTGAAAAAGGTAGGATTAAAAGAAGAACACTTATATCGCTACCCGCACGAATTTAGCGGAGGCCAGCGCCAGCGCATTAGCATCGCGCGTGCATTATCTGTAAAACCAGACTTTATCCTATGTGACGAACCAATCTCAGCACTCGATGTCTCAGTCCAAGCACAAGTCGTAAACATGCTGCAAGACATCCAAGAAGAAACAGGAGTCACATATTTATTCATCGCACATGACCTATCCATGGTAAGACACATATCAGACCGCATCGGAGTCATGTACTTAGGAAACATAGTAGAAATTGCCGACAGTGAAGACCTATACACAAAACCGGCACATCCATACACACAAGCACTACTCTCATCTATGCCAGAACCAGATCCAACAAACATTGGCAAAGAACGGATCATCCTAGAGGGAGAAGTACCAAGCCCACTAAACTCACCATCCGGCTGCAAATTTAGAACGCGCTGCGAATTCGCTACTGAAAAATGCGCGCAGGAAGTACCGAAAATGGTGGGGATTGCGAAAGGGCATCAGGTGGCTTGTCATTTGTTTTAGAGGAAGAGCACTAGGGGGGACCTGGTGCTTTTTTCTTTGTAGGTGGACGTGGTGTGGGATTGGTTGTTGGTTTAGGGGATATCGCACTCGAAATTTGTCGGTAAATCGATATGTTGTGTCGAAACGTTGATATATTCGGAGTTACGATCGATATAATTGAATAATCGTTGATATATTTTTGTAAAGAGTGGGATTGGTTGTAGATTAATGGTCAGCGACTGTCTATATTTGTATCTCCTATCATATAATTCCCTTTATTTTTCAACTATAATTTTAATGACGAACTTCTTTTTGTTGGGAAAGCACGTAAAGTAAGACAACGTATTAAAAATCATCGTGATGAAGTGTATCGTAATTGTAGAAAATCCGATGGAAAGAGAAATTTACGAAACATATATGATTAACGAATTTCAAGCGAAGTATAATGTGAATAAAGTGTTTTATAAATAACATCAACATAAAACATAATCTTGGTACTACATCAAGATCATGTTTTTATATGCAATAAAAACATGATTATTCTTAATCATTCGACAAGATGCAACAATTTAAGATCGTGTTTTTTGCTATGATAAGTAAGGAATTTACATATCGTGTTATTGGGGGATAAAAAGAGATGTTGAAAAAATTTACTACATGTATTTTAGGTGGCGCTTTAGTATTCAATTTATCTGGTTGCGGCAATACATCCGACAAAACTTCTTCAGAATCTAAAGAAACCAATTCTAAACAAGAAGAAAAGAAAGTGCAAACAACTGGTGAGGCGAAAACGAAAGAGAATACAAAGCAGAAAAATACAGAACAAACAAAAGAGAAATCAAAAATAAAAGAAAAAGAGTATGCTGTAAACAAGGATTTTCATACGCCTAAATTTGATGTAACTGTAAAAAGAGTTGTAGAAAGAGATAAGGTTGGTAAAGAAAGTATAGGATTCCAAAAACCTGAAGATGGACATGTCTTTATTGTTGTAGAAGCAGAAGGGAAAAATATCACAAACGAACCGATGAAATTAGCCGTTTTACCATCAGTGGATTTAGTGGATGAAAATGATAATGCTTACCAAAGTGATGTGTTGGCAGCTAGTAGTTATGCGGTTGAAAAAGGCGAGACCTCTACTATTACTAAGGGATTAAAACCAGGTGAGGTAATGAGAGAAAGTAAAGTTTACGTGATTAATAAAGAAAAATTTGATACAGGAAAGTGGTATGTAGTTGTTAACCGTGAGTATAAGGAACAAATTAAATAGTGTTTATTTATGAAGAGGAGATGGCTCCTCTTTTTTTTTTACAAGTTAACACAGAATTTCGTTATAATGTAGAAATTTAATGTTTTCGAAAAAAAGAATTGACTTCTATATTAGTTGTAACTAAAATGATTACATAAAGGTGTAATCATTTTAGTTACAACTAATATCTGCTAAAAATATGATTTATATATTTAATTAAGGATGGTGGTCCATACGTTGCCACCCGGTGTAGAAAGTTACTAACACATTCAAATCAATGCATATTCCAAGCTTTAGTATTTTCTGTTACGGGGCAATAAGGTGCAATGTTATCTTTTGTTAAAAACCTTGGTGGATCTTTCTTTGGAAATATTAGTTTTTGGGAAATATAGTAAGGCATCTAAAAAAGAACAAGGTATAAAAAGACGTACCTATATAAACCAAAAATTTAGTTGAGCTGGATAATAAAAAAAGGTAGGAGATTTAAATGGAGACGAAACAAGATAATCTTATTTACGTATGGGATGCATATTGTGGATGGTGCTATGGTTTTTCAGAAAGTATTAAAGGATTTTACAAAAACCACACTGAAGTACCATTAACGGTTTTATGTGGAGGGTTATTTTTAGATAATTTACCAATGAAAAACTTCTCATATATAGAAGAAGGAAATAAAAGAATTAATCAACTTACAGGTGCTGAATTTGGTCCTTCCTATCAAAAATTGGTGGAGGAAGGGACTTTTAAAATGAATTCGAAAGATGCTGCAATTGGTTTTTCAGCTTTACGCTCATTAGCGCCAGACCGTTTATTAGAATTCACTTCGGCTATGCAAAAAGCGTTTTATTATGAGGGCCAAAGTCTGAGTGATCCTGAAACATATCGCAAGATTGCAATCGAGCATGGTTTGGACCCTGAACAAGTATTAGAACGTTTAAACGCTCAAGAAACAATAATAGATGTCCAAAATGATTTCAATAAAGTTCGACAGCTTGGTGTTAATAGCTATCCTTCATTACTTTTACAAAAGGATAATCAAATTATTCCTATTGGTGGTGGCGTAATGACACCGGATAAAATTGAAGCGCGTTTTAAAAATTTATATTAAGAAAATTTAGGATACAGTAGCAAACATGTTATCTTAGGCCACCTGACATTCATCTCCGGAATATTCGCCGGTACTATTACACTTTCAGATGAATGGGAGTGGGAGATTTTATCGGAACAAGATAAAAATATGATAATTAGTTAATAACTTTAACAAAAGGAGAATAACATACTATGTTTAAAACAATCGATACAAATCAAAAAGATGTGAAATTAACGGTGTTTAGTTCGGACGAAAAAAGCTTTATGGTCACAGCAACATTAGTTGAGAAAGCAGGACATGCATTTTTAATAAACTCAAAATTTACGCAATCTGATTCGAAAGAAATTGTAGAGTATTTGAAAAAAAACAACTTATCTCTAGATAAAATCTTTATTATTCATGGGGATCCAGACTACTACTTTGGATTAGAGAGCATTAAAGCCGTTTACCCAGAAGCTATAGCGTATGCAACAGAGTCTACTGTTGAACATATCGTTCATTCTGTCTTAGGGAAATTAAAAGTTTGGAAAGACGCCCTTGGAGAAAATGCACCAAGTAACGTGGTATTACCTCAAGTATTTAAAGAAAAAGCGATTGATTTTCAGGGGTTAACATTTGAACTAGTAGGCTTAGATCATTACAGAACTAGCCTATTTAATAAAGAACTAAAAGTATTAATTGGTGGTATTGATGTATTTAACGAAATACATGTATTCTTAGCGGATACTAGCTCAAAAGCGGCTATGGAGGCATGGATTGAGAACTTGAAAGTATTACAAGCATTACATGCTGACATAATTGTGCCTAGCCATGGATCAATCGAAAAATCCCTAAATAATCAAGCACTTACTGCGACAATGGATTATCTAAGAACGGCGGTTCAAGCTTCTGAGGAAAGTGGAACTTCAAAAGATTTTGTGGCAAAACTTGAAGCAGCATATCCAGGCTATGCAAATAAAGGTGTATTAGAATTAAGTGCAAAAGTTGTTACAAAAGAAATGCCTTGGGGTTAATGATATGAATAAATATCAAAAACTATTACATGAAACGTATGTGTTAACTGGCGAAGGGAAATTGGATGCGTTCAAAACGTATTTAAGTGAAAATGTATCTTGGACAGAAGCTGCTGGGTTTCCATATGCAGGTACTTATATAGGTCCAGATGAAGTAGTGAAAAACGTACATGAACGTCTTGGCACGGAATGGAATGACTATAGCGCTAAAGATGAAATTTATACTTTTAATAACAATACTGTTATCGTTTATGGAAAATATAGTGGAACATATAAAGCTACAGGGAAGTCATTTGTAGCAGATTTTTGTCATCTTTATAAGTTTGATGAGAACGATAAGGTTAAGAAGTTTATTCAAATTGTGGACAGTGCAACTGTTAATGAGGTATTAAGTTAGAGTTAATCGTTTCTAATATGCCTTGTATAGGGGGAGGTTAGGATAAATGAAATTCCTAACATTATCCCTGACATTACATTTTGGGGAAGGTTTCTCCTTCTTCAAGCTTTTTATAGAAGAAAACTTATTTAAGTAGAAGAGGTAGGTATATATGAAATTAGAGAAAAATTTAATCATAACAATTATTTCTGTATTTATTTTAGGAGTAGTTTCGACTTTGGTATATCAAGCTTCCACCGGTAATAACAAAGGGAACTCAATAAAGAGTGAAAATGTCGCTTCTGTATCAAAAGAAGTAAAAGAAAATGAAAAGAATAAAAAGATGGTAGTTGATTTCTATAATGAAGTTTTTAACAAACATAATATCGATATTATCCCTAAATATGTTAGCGAAGATTATAAGCAACATAATCCTTTTGTTGCTGATGGACGAAAAGCCTTCATGGATTTCTTTAAGGAGGATTTTGTTAAAAATCCTAATTCCTCTGCAGAGATTAAACGTGTAGTAGCTGAAGGGGATACAGTTGCTCTTCATGTACACTCTCGTACTAATTCTCAAGATAAGGGAGTTGCTATAGTGGATATATTTCGTATCAAGGATGGAAAGATTGTCGAACACTGGGATGTAATTCAAGAGATTCCAAGTGAAGCAGTTAATGATAATACGATGTTTTAGAGAGAAGATATATTTAATAATTGTTTAAATGATAGTGCTGTATAGAGTTTAGAAATTTAGATAATTAGTCATCAAATTTGGAAATCATTTAAAAATAGCATATTAAATGATGGCACAAATTAATACGAAATAGCTCTTTAATAAAAAATCCTACTCATTAAAAAATGAGTAGGATTTTTTATTAAAGAATAGTGCTAATTTTGTGGTTCGGCACCATCTAAATTTGGAAACCATGAAAGTATAGGTACTCTATATCCACGTAAAGTAAAATTGTAATTTTTTCCTTCTTTTATGTTTGCTTGCAGATCCACTGAATTAAACTTCATCATAAGAAGGCTATCCTCATTAGAAATAACTTTTTGGGTTCCATTTTTTTGCTCAACCTAGTACAATCTCATCAATATAAAAAAGGACCACCATTACTGGCAGTCCTTTTTTGGTAGTTTTAGAAATTAAATTATAACATATTAATATACAAATTAAAAATATACCTTTACAAAAGATACTATAAGTTTTTTATAATTCTTGATTTCTCAATTTTCATTGCATAATGAATTTTTCTATGGGTATTAACAACTAACATTAAAATTATCAATTCACTAGATTATTAGAAAAAACTGGTTATCTATATAATTATTTGGTAAAATATAGATATAATTTAAGAGGGTAAAGTTAATATAGATCAACTAAGTAATGCTAAGAAAATGTTTTATTGCATAAAAAAAGGCTCCATTGCTGGAGCACTCAAAATAAACAAACGAATTAAAACAAGAAACAGACAATTTAACTATATAGATAAAACATAAATAAATCTATATATATGTAAAAATGCATATAAAAACTCTATTTATTGATGCTATAATAGGTTTACTCGATGATTGTTATATTTTTTTTATGGTTTTTAAGCAATAAATACCTTCTTAACACCAAGTGTACAAGAAAAGAAGACATCTTAAGTGATGTCTTCTTTTCTTATATAATAACAACACAATAAAATTAAGATGGTTCAAGTGGGAGGAAGGCACCTTTGGGTATCTTTTCTTTGTCAAATTTGCCTAATAGGTGCAGCACCACATTGCTATCAAGTTCAAATATAATTTTCATCCAAAACAAAAAAACGAGCTGAATTCACATAAATAACTATGGAAGAAAACAAAAACTTGGGATTAAAGAACTTGTGATGTATGACTATATTGGCTGTTTTTATTCAGAAGGATATATTAATCCTGAGTATACATTTGTATTTAATCATGAGGATATCGAAGAAATTATATTTGTAGGTTTTATAGATGAGGAAGAAGAGGCATTTGTAGGATTGCTTAATTGAATATGATCTAGAAACAGGTAATCTTCAAATTCCGATAAAACTAGCAATCTCCACGCCGAACTTGGACAAATCCTAAGAGGGGGAAAAACGGACGCGAAAATGATGAAGAGATTACTATTTTCAAATCAGTTAGTTTGGCTGTAGTAGATATTATCGTTGCGAATTATTTGTATGAGAAAGTAGTGGAGCGCGGGATGGGATTGAGCTTTGAGGGACTGCCTTTTGGTGGTCTTTTTTGCATAAAATCTTGTAAAGCTAGAAAAAGTAGGATATTTAATGATTAGAATTGAATATTCATATTCTAATATTCAATAGAAAGATAAAACGTTTAAAAGTTCAGAATAATAGATTATAATATGTTTGGTAAAATTAACCAATAAATATTTTGCTCATTATGTATTAAAGGGGAAATGAAAATGGCTGGACAAATTCGTATGTCACCAGAGGAGCTTAAATCGAAAGCGGCTCGATATGGACAAGGTGCAAATCAAATTGAGGACATTTTAAGTCAACTACAAAACTTGCAAAATGAATTAAGAGGAGAATGGGAAGGTCGTGCTTTTGAAGGTTTTGACCAACAGTTCAATCAATTAAAGCCAAAGGTACAAAACTTTGCACAGCTATTACAAGAAATTAATATGCAGCTTAATAAAACTGCAGAGGCTGTTGCTTCTCATGATGAAGAATTATCACGTAATTTCGGTTTGAATTAAAAACGCTTTATTCTATATAACAAGCATTTCAAATGAGCCATACAGCTTATATTGTATGGCTCATTTGATTGCATGCCTAGCGAGCGATTGATAGGGATATATATTTAATGAGATTTCTTTGATGCGTTTGGAAAACTTATAGAAAGGGTTTGAAAGAATGGGACAATTTCAAAGTAATTTACAAACAGCAACGCAAATTGCTACGAAAATGGGATCAGCCTCTGATAGGATTCAAAGTGCAACCAGTCGTTCTATAACAAAGGCGGCGCGTACAACGTTGTCTGTTAATTTCAAATCACAAGAAGCGAATCAGCAAGTTTTAGACTTGACGAAACAATTTTCCGCTGCCTTCCAGCAAGCGGTTGATAATATTCATTCGGTAGCTAAAGAATTTGAGAGAATGGATAACGAACTTCACAATACTTTTCGCTGATGTGACAACCTACGTAAAGTAAAATAGTAGGAGGAAAAAGATGGGTCGAGATATTGAAAATAAAATTAAAGAGTTAAATCTAAAGTTACGAAATGTATTTGAAGAACAGGACCGAAATCAATTCGCGATTCAAGCTCAGGAACAAGCGGAAGCAGATTTTTATGAATGTAGGAGTCGAAATCGTCGTTTGTTTGAACGAATTTTAGGAACTTGGCATGGTGATAGAGAAATGTCCCAGTTTTTTATGAATACGTATCAAGATGCACAACATATTGAACGAAAAGTAACATTTGAATTGGAAAACAAAAAAGAAACATTGTTTAAAGAGAAACGAGATCTTAGTAATTTAGAAAACGTCCTTTCATATCAGCAACAACAATTAGTAAAGGAGGCTAATTCATGAGTTTAAATATGTATTTGGGAGAAGTACAGAACCAAACTCAAAGTATGAATGCTGTATGTACGGCCACCATTCAAGGTATGGAACAAGCGATTCAGTCGATTGATGCTTTTGCAATTGATACTGTGTTACAAGGGCAAACGTATAGCAGTGCAAAATCATTTTTTGTACAAACTTTTCGTCCTCTAGCACAAGGAATTATTTACTTATGTGAAGAACTAATCCGTCAGAATAATGCCTTTCCAAGTCAATTTCAATCACAGGTAGCTTCCACTGATGTTATTGAACAAGAAGTGTTAGAACAAATTCGAGAAATTGACCGAATGAAAACAAGTATGGAAGCTGTCAATCAAGCTATGCCAATTCCGGGTATGGATGCTATGGTAAATCTTTTTATTGTTATGAGGAAAAAACTGCAAGAAAAGCTGGATCATTTGTATCAATTCAATCAGACCTCTAGTAATAATTATAGTACAGCAATTCAATTAGCAGCGAGTATTGCTACAGGTCTTGCGGAAGTCCAAAGTGGAAAAGGTTTTAATGCTTTAACAGGGATATTTAGTGTGAAAGAATTAAATATGGAATGGACGGTGGCTATTCAAAAAAAATCAGAAGATAAAGTTCATGCTGTTCAAATTGAAAAAGAAGCTGTTAAAAATGATTGGTTTTTGATGGATTCAAAAGAGGTAAAGGAAAAAGCTGAGGAAACAGCTAATGGAGTAGCAACAGTTACTGGAGTAGTTGTAAAAGGAATTGGTAGTATAATAAATGGTAAAAAGTATGAAAAATCATTTACTGAGGAAAAGGGATATGGTGGTATATTTATTAAAGGTCTTACACTTGAAGCAGAGCCATTTGTAAGTTCTCGTACTTATGATAGATTTGATGTAAAAGATAAAGAAAAGAGAGAACAAACCTATGGACCTATGGTTGGTTTTACAGTAGCCCAAGCTGGAATAGAACAAGAGAATATTAAAGGATTTGGAATAGGAGCTGAGGCTAAAGTAGCGATTGCTACTGCAGAGTTAGGTGCTCATGTGGAAAATGGAAACTTACATATAGGAGCTGAAGCTATTCTAGTAAAATATGAGAGTGCTATAAAAATTCCTATTCCATTTATGGATAAAAAGTTACAAATTGGGGGATCAGCATCGCTTGGAACACTCGGGGGATCTTTTGAAGCTGGAAAAAGCGGATTCAAATTCCATGCACCATTTGGTCCTGGTGTAGGTTTATGGGGATTTGGTTTAGAAGTTAGTGTTAAGGAATAAAGGAGATAATTAGTATGAATAAAAAAGTGAAAAATTTTAAATATCTTATGATTATATTAGCTTGTATTGCAATTTTTGGTACAATTTTACCTAATGCATTGGATCCAAATGAAACATTAGCAGGTAACATTTCGGTTGCAGTTTTTGGTACAATTGGTACTTGTTTGTTGTTTTCTATTACTTATTTCATTATAAAAAAGGCTATTTTAAGAAGGGAAAACTAAGATGGTACAAAATTTAGAGTTAGAATTACTTCCAATAGGTTCTGTTGTAATGTTTAAAGATTGGGAACATCCATTAATGGTTTATGGAAGAAAACAGATGGATTCTGAAACAAAAAGAACATGGGATTATGTATGTTGTTATTTTCCTCATGGTAATATTTCTTCGGAGTATAATTTCTTTTTGAATCATGAAGATATTTCTAGTGTTTTACATCTTGGTTTTATTAATGAAACAGAATTAGAGTTTCAAAAATTATTTAAAAAAGAAGTTGAAGAAACACGGTGATTTTTTTAAGCTGTTAGTGTTTTTGAAATAGTTAATGAATGAATGTTAAGACATATATATTTAAAGGAAGGGGACTCTCTATGAAATTACTTCGTTCATTTCTCATTTTGACTCTTGTTGTATTGTTAAGCGCATGTAATACAGCAACAAAAGTCACAAAGGTTCAAAAAAATGGCGAAACGACTTTAACAATTGGTTCTTTGCAGGGGTATTACGATTTACAAACGCTTAAAGCTGAAAAAGGAAATGTGGAAATTCCTTATGAGGCAGCAGTTGAAGAAGGTACGATTTTATTGCAAGTCACAAAAGACGATAAGGTTATTTATGAAGAAGAAGTCACTTCTCAAAAAGAAGGTTTGCTTTCTTTTGAAGCGCCAAAACCCGGATCATATGATTTAATTGTACGTGTGAAGGGTAAAGAAGAGAAAGCAAAAGGAATTCAAATACATACAAAGCTATAAAAAATGGCAATTGATTTTTACCTGTTTGCCAATTCTATTTCTAGTTGGTTTTGGTGATACATGCTTATTAATTTTAAGAAGTAAACGTAAAGTAGCTCCAAAATATACAATAAAAATTGATTTTAGAGCTACTTTCACTTTTGGTGATTCTTAATAAAACATTTAATAAATTTTATAACAATGTAATTCTAATCATTAAAAATCCTACTTTTTCTTACTTTAATAGTTTCTAAAATATAAATAAGAATACCTAAACCAAATATCTTTTCAGCATTAGAAATATTATTACCTAATTTAATAATAGGTACATTTAATCCGAATTTTTCACTCCATTCTAAAGGCATATATCCTTTTTTACAGTTTATTAATATACGATCATCTATTGTACGAAAAGATGTTTCAAAAAAATCAAATTCAACTTCTATCTCAGAAAGTTTTATCTCTTTTTCATTTATTAAAGAACCACGTACCATTCCAAATCCCTGTATAATATTTTCTTTAAACATACCTACACAATTATAATTTGAATCATAAATAGCCCAATCATAATTTTCAATTTCACTATGAAAGTATGCAAGAATTTCTCCATCACTTGCTTCTAATCCAAAAACTTCTTTATTTTTTAAAATAGGTAATGTTGAAGAAATCATCTTTGTTCCTGCTACATATCTCCCATCAGGAGTATATAAACCTAAATGTTTATTATTGCCGGGTAATTCTAACAAAACATAAGTATCAATATCCCAAAATGTTAAATCATTTTTAACTATATTTTTTTCTAGTAAATTTCCTTTTCTTAATTGCCAAAATCCAATACTAAAAAATACAAGAGAAGCTATAATAATTAAGATTACTGGTCCCCAATTAATATTACCCCAAGTATTATACATACCAATTAATCCATAAAGAAAAAGCCCAGTTCCAATTAAACACTTAAACTTCCCCTTTTTTTTATAATACTCAAATAATTCCACGCAAACACCTCTATCAGTTGATTTTACTACTCCAATTATTCTTTAAATATAACAAAGAAAAAATGTATAATCTAACGTTTTTTCGAAAATATAATTAAAAAAATAGTAATTCTAAATAAATTAAATTTGCAATGTATCAAGAATATTATCTTTTTCTTCTTTATTAATTCCAATATATTTGAGTGTAATTTGTGGTGTGCTGTGGTTTAAAATTTCTTGCAACATGGCTACATCTTTAGTAGGTGGAGCTAATTTCTTAACATTCGTCGCAGAAGTAGGAAGTGGTGGGAAGTGGTGGGTTAGCATCACCAATTGTTCTTCCATTAGATGCAGTTGCTACAGCGGCTGGTGTTAGTACTGTTGTACATGGTCGATTGGTTTGGGATAAATCGATTCAAAATGCTAAGGATACTCTTCAAAAATTCGAGTCTTCTCCATCTTCTGGTGAGCGTATTAATAAAGTTAAAGAGAATGGTAAACTTAATAAAGAGGAAAATGCTACTAAGGGATGGATAATACCAGTAATAAAACCAGCGGAGATAATCCAAAAGTAATTGAGGAATTAGAGGGACCTGTTATTGATGGAAAGCGAGTTGGAAGTGGAGAAAAGATTGATAAAGTAAAACTTATTTGGGGAAGAGATGAAAAAGGAAAGCCTATCATAGTAAAAGAGTTTCTTCATGTCCCTAAGGAACATGGCTTTTCTGATATTGTTGATAATTACTCAAGATTTGCTGATGAATTTCCATTAGTAGGAGGAGATCGTATTAGTAGAATATTCTTCCAAATAGAAGGAAGCAACGGTGGTAAAAAAGGTGTCTTTGAGTGGATTGTTGAACCAAATGGAAATGTAAGTCATAGAAGATTTATTGAAAATGGTACTGTTACAGGGAAACCAAATCAAGTTCCCAAAAAGTAAAAGGAGAATTATATGGATTTAATAGATTTTAAGAACAAAGGTCTTAAGTATGATTGGAAAACTATTTATACCGGTGTAAATAAAAAATATTTCGAACCGAATGTCATTTCTGATTATGCGGTGGAACTAATGGAAGCCGGTGATGATGAAGCTTTTGTTAATGAACTAGCTTGGGGAATAGATTCTAGTGATTTAGATAAAATTTTGTTTGAAATTAAAGATTTCCACTTTCCTAATCTAGAAGAAAACAGTAAAGAATTACAGAATGAGATAAGTAAACTCAGATTCGTTTACTTATCTAAGTTAAAAGAAAAGATTACTGATGAGGATGAACTATTAAATAGAATTGCAGAGTTTTATGATAGACATGATTATCCTGAAGATATGACAAGTTTTATTACTTATATGCCCCAAGATACCCCAACTACGAAGGAAGATTTGTTAAATAGGTTTTATAAATTTTTGGATTCAGAGAAAAAATTTATTGAATAGCTACTTTGCTAGATTCTGAAGGCAAGAAATGAATTTTTTGAAGAACAAGCCTTCTTTAAGATTGAATATTTCAATGAACCATGTTATCTAGCTTGGAGTAAGTGAAGAGAAAGTTACATATGGAGAATGATCAACAAAAGAGACCTAACATTTGCGGTCTCTTTTGTTGATTTAAATTAAAAAGTATCATTTAAGTGGATGCCCTTTTATACCTCTTACTTTACATACAAATAGGCTTCAACTGCTGATACATAGTATCTTTTATCCTTGCTATTATGTACTTTGTATTGTGGCGCTCCATTCACAGTTACCTTTACATCAATGGTAAATCCTAATCTTACCTCTAAAGCACCAACAACATCTTTACCCTGCCAAGAAAGAGATTCATCGAGTTCAGATAAACGAAGAACACAGAATACATAATTTTAACTAGACTTATTATTAGCTAGTGTATCCCCACCAACAAGCTCCGCCTCAATCTGCGAAGTTTTCGATGACTCATCCATACGCCAATACGTAATAAAGCTGATCGCGATACACCCAGCTACATAGAAGTAGAATAGTGATTCCATACCGATACTTTTTAGCCACAATGCGATGAACTCAGCTGTTCCGCCAAATATCGCAACGGTTAGTGCATATGGTAAACCTACGCCTAGTGCGCGAATTTCAGTTGGGAAGAGTTCTGCTTTTACAATTGCGTTAATCGATGTGTAACCAGTAACGATAATGAGACCGACCATCATGAGTAAGAATGCTACGATTGGTTCTGTCGTTTTTTCCATAAAGAAGAAGATTGGTGCTGTTAGTAATGTTCCGAGAATACCGAATGCCATTAATAGTGGGCGGCGTCCAATTTTATCGGATAGTAGCCCCGCAATTGGTTGAAGTACGACGAAAATAAGTAGTGCGACAAAGTTAATCCAGCTTACAACTTCTTTCGGAAGACCGACTGTGTTTACCATGAACTTTTGTAAATATGTTGTGTACGTATAGAATGCGACAGTGCCACCTAATGTTAGGCCGACTACTGTTAATACTGCTTTCGGATGTTTCATAAGAGCGCGAACGGTTCCCGCGCTTTCGCGTTTTTGTGATTTTATGTTTGAAAACTGCTCCGACTCATCCATCGTGCGGCGAAGCCATAATACAGCTACTGCGCCCATCGCTCCAATAATGAATGGAATACGCCATCCCCAAGCTTTCATATCTGGTTCGCTTAGTAATTGCTGAAGAACAATTTGAACGCCTAACGCAACCATCTGTCCAGCAACGAGCGTTACATATTGGAAACTTGAATAAAAACCACGGCGACCACTACTAGCCATTTCAGATAAATATGTGGCAGAAGTTCCGTACTCTCCGCCAAGTGATAATCCTTGTAGTAAACGGGCAAGAACTAAAATAATTGGTGCCATAATACCGATACTTTCGTAACTAGGTGTACAGGCGATAATTAAAGAACCACCGGCCATAACCGTAATCGAAAGTGTTAATGCTGCCCGGCGTCCGTGCCGATCTGCATAGCGTCCCATTAATAAACTTCCGATAGGGCGCATTAAAAATCCAACTGCGAAAATAGCCGCTGTGTTCAGTAACTGACTCGTTGGATCGCCTTTAGGAAAGAACTCTGCTGAAAAGTAAACAGCGAAAGCAGAGTAAACGTACCAGTCGTACCATTCAATTAAATTGCCGACAGAACCTTTGAAAATATTGCCGGCGACTCGATTAGATTTTACTTGAGCCATAATCGTTCCTCCTCTTGCTTATAAATAAAACGATAATTATGAAAGCGTGTTCATTATAGTTGGATTGTACTATCTATAGAATGAAATCTCAATATTATGACAATTTTATTCTTTTCGTACTTTATGTACATGGAGAGTTTTAATAGTTGCTTCCTTATTCGTTTTGTCATAATAATAGAAAAAGGAGATTGATAGTTTTGAATATTTTATCAAAGGATATGAAGTATGAAGAAATCACGAAAAGTGTCATTACAAACGAAAATAGTAAGCTTAATTATCGCGTTAATTTTATTTGTCGTTCTCCTATTAGCGGGAATGTTTGTTTACATTCAGTCCGTTGATACGAAGCGCCAAGTGGAGCAGCTAGCACTACAAACAGCCAAGTCGCTTTCTTTTATGCCAGCTATAAAAGATGCTTTTCAAAATAACGAGCATAAAAATACGATTCAATCCATTGCGGAACAAGTTCGTGAGCAAGCTGGTGTGGATTATGTAATTGTGGAAGATCGCTATGGGGTTATGTATTCCCATTCTAATTCTGAGTTGATTGGAACAAAGAGTAACAACCCGTATAACTATGAAGCACTCACTTTTGGTGGTTATTATACGCTCGAAGGAAATGGTACAAGCGGTCCAGCTTTAATGGCGAAAGCACCTATTATTGTTCATAACGGAGATTACGATCAAGTAGTAGGCGTTGTGACAGTAGAGTTTTTAATAAAAGGCATTGAATCTAACATATTGAGTAGAACGAAAGAAATTATCCTCTTCTCCTTAGCGGTATTAATAGCCGGCATTGTTGGTGGAATTCTTTTAGCGCGTAGCATTCGGAAAGATACACTGGGTTTAGAGCCGAATGAAATCGCAGCGTTATACCGTGAACGAAGTGCGATACTACTATCTATAAAAGAAGGAATTATCGCCATTGATCAAAATGGTTTTATTACGATGATGAATACGTCGGCAGAAGAGATGCTACATGTAAATGATGATTATATGCAGCAGCACATTTCAAAAGTTTTACCAGAATTTAATATGGAAAGAGTGCTAGAAAACGATCAAGAAATCGCGTTTCAAGATAAAGTGTTTATTTTAAACATGACGCCGATACTCGAAAATAATAGTACGGTAGGCGTTGTATGTAGCTTTAGAGATAAAACGGAGCTGCAAAATTTAGTGAATACAATATCTGAGGTAAGAAAGTATTCAGAGGACTTACGTGCTCAAACGCATGAATTTACAAATAAACTTTTCGTCTTATCAGGATTACTTCAGTTAGGGCACTACAGAGAAGCGATTGAATTTATCCAGCAAGAATCTAATATTCATCAAAGCCAAAATCATATTTTATTCCATCAAATTCATGATGCAAAAGTACAAGCTATTTTATTGGGGAAAATCGGAACAGCGTCTGAGAAGAAAATTGATTTTCATATTGAAGGAGATAGTGCGCTTCAACCGTTACCAGACCATATAAAAGTTTCGCACCTTATTACGATCCTTGGAAACATAATCGACAATGCATTTGATGCGGTGAATGAACGAGAGGAAAAGAATGTTTCCTTCTTTGTTACGGATATTGGGCACGACATTGTGTTTGAAGTAATAGATAGTGGAGCAGGGATACCAGTTGAAAAAATCACGACCATTTTTCAAAAAGGATTTTCAACGAAAGGAAATGATCGTGGTTACGGGCTAGCGAACGTAAAAGAAATGGTAGAACTACTCCAGGGAACAATTGAAATTCAAAACGAGAAAAACGGGGGAGCTATTTTTACAATTTACCTTCCGAAAACATTGAAAGAAAGTACATGACAAACAGGGGGATGGGCATATGTTGAAGGTTGCAATTGCAGAAGATGATTTCCGCGTCGCGCAAATTCAGGAAGAGTTTTTATCAAAAATAAAGGAAGTAAAAGTAATCGGGAAAGCATTGAACGCGAAAGAAACGATGGAACTACTACAAAAGGAAGAAATCGATTTACTTCTATTAGATAATTACTTACCAGATGGAATTGGAACTGACTTATTACCACAAATTCATGCTGACTTTCCAAACGTTGACGTCATTATGGTTACTGCGGCGAATGAAAACTATATGCTAGAAAAAGCAATTCGAAACGGAGTAAGCAACTACCTCATAAAACCAGTCACGTTAGAAAAATTTGTTCGCACAATTGAAGACTATAAAAGAAAGAAGCAACTATTACATAGTAACAATGAAGTAAATCAAGCACTCATCGATAACTTCTTCGGTATTTCGCAAACACAAGACATAAAAAACTTACCGACAGGTGTGGATCCGTTAACACTGCAAAAAGTGAAAGGGATTATAAAAGGATTCGAAGAGGGCATTACAATAGAAGAAATGGGCGAACAAATGGGGGCCTCCAGAACAACCGCAAGAAGATACTTAGAATACTTAGTAGCGACAAACGAATGCACAGTAGAGTACACATACGGCATTATCGGACGACCAGAACGAAAATATCGCATAGGACGAGGACTATGAAAAAACGATTATTACTATGTATATGGATCATGACAGGAGTAATAACTGGTTGTTCTTCCGAAAAACCCCATACGAATAAAGTAAACATAGACAAAGTAGAAATCGTTGCGCCAAACGTTCAAGGAGCAGGGTGGGACTTAACAGCACGGGCGATGCAAAAAACACTAACAGAAGAAAATATCTTCAAAAAACCAATCACTGTCACAAACAAAGTAGGTGGCAGCGGTGATGTCGGATGGAAATATACGAAACAAAAAGGCGGTCACGTACTGGCGATTAACTCAAGCTTACTCATAACGAACAACCTACTAGGTCACAGTAAACTAACATATAAAGACTTCACGCCGCTCGCAACACTTGCATCGGACTGGGAAGTCGTTGTCGTATCAAAAGAATCAAACATAGAAAACGCAAACGAACTAATGGAACAACTAAAACAAAATAAGAAAAACTTCAAAATCGGCGTTGCCCCAGGCCTAGGAAACGACGATCACCTATCATTCGTACAAGTAAGCAAAGCATTCGGCATAAACCCTGCCGAACTACAATTCTTCGTCTACGAAAACAAAGAAAAAATCATAAACGCCCTAACGAACAAACAAATCAGCGCCGCAACCATGACCCTATCCGAAGCCGAAAAACAATACAAAGCCGGCAAAATAAAAATACTAGCCGTATCCGCACCAAAACGGCTAGACCGACTACCAGAAATCCCAACATGGAAAGAACAAGGAATCGACGTCATCTTCCAGCACTGGAAAGGAATCATGGGACCGAAAGATATGACGGAGGAAGAGGTTGCTTATTGGGATGGTGTGATTAAGAGGATGGTGGAGAGTGATAGTTGGAAGGGGATTTTGAGGGAGCGGGGTTGGGAGGGTTTTTATAAGGATAGTGGGGAGACGAGGGGGTTTTTGGAGGAGAGTAGTGGTTGGTATGGAGGGATGGTTGGTGGAGATAGAGGAGATAAGTAATTTTAGTGCTTTGTACTTATAAAATATCGATATCATTCTTAGTATATGCATTTATATAAATATTTCCCTTTATAAAAATAATGCGTTATTATAATTTTATAAGTTGAGATAGAAAGGGAAATAAAATGGATGTTAATAATATAGAGTTACCAGAATCACTAAAAGAAGTATTTTGGGACGGGTGGATACTCCTTGGTGTCATATTTATTATATGTACTCTGCTTGTAATTATTAGATCTTATATACCAGATGATATTCTACCTATAATTAAAGGTGCTATAGCATTAGTTATTTTAGGCGGGATATTTTATCTAGGTTATTAAAATAATTATTATAGTTTATGAGTGAAAAGGAGTTAAGATGGCTAAGCGAAAGAAAAAGCAAGATGAATCAATATTGGGATCTTTACTAGTTATTACGTTTTTCGGGGTGTTGTGGAAACCGGAATTTTTAGTGCCGATAGTAATGGTATCGGCAGCAATTATATTATTATATATGTATGTCAATGTAAAAAAGCTAAGAGAACTTCGGCAATCAGGAATTTATGATATTGATAAAATGAGCGGACACCAGTTTGAAAAATATTTAGGAAGTCTATTTCCAGCTTTGGGTTATAAAACAGAGATTACTAAAGCATCTAACGATTTTGGTGCAGATTTAATTTTGAGAAAAAATGATAAAAGAATTATTGTACAGGCAAAACGCTATAAGAATAACGTTGGAATTAAATCTGTTCAGGAGATTGTAGGTGCAAAAGAATTTTATAAAGCTGATGAAACATGGGTTGTTACAAATAGTGAATTTACAGCTGCAGCATACAAACTCGCTAAAGTGAATCGAGTTGTATTAATTAATAGAGAGAAACTTATTAAGTTAATTAGTCAGGGCAAACGAGAAAATAGAAATTAGTGATACAAAAGGTCAGGTATAGACTTATGGAAAAGGCACTATGAAAAGTGTCTTTTTGTTTTGGATATAGAAAAATAATCCAGAAAACTTATATTTTAGTATATAATTTAAAATGAGAATGGCGTGTAATAATATTTTTAATAGTAAAAGAGAACTTTTAATCATTTTTTATTATTGCAACTCGTTTATTTATATATATTTATATTTAATTTATAAAAATGAAATACACGCATAATATGAAAAAAGAGGGGGATTCTTGTGGGTTTACACATTATACCGAATGATTTGCCAAGCTTGACTCCAGGTGAAAGAAGAGTGCTTGAAAAGATTCGCTCTTTATATAAAGACGTGGAGCGAGAAGCGTACTTATATATTCAGCCAAGAATTAGACATTTAGAACCTGATTTTATTTTAATTGATTCACAAAGAGGTGTAACAATCTTTGAAGTGAAAGATTGGGAACTTTCTTATATTAATAGAGCAGATAGAAGAAAAATAGATTTAGCAGATGGAAAACAGGTAGATAATCCATTTTGTAAAGCTAACTTATACCATACTGCAGCACAGAGATTATTTAGGTTGCACGATATTTTAAAAAATGAACGGAACGAATTAAAGTTTAAATTACATACTAATGTTATATTTCCGTATCTTCATTCTAATAAGATTGAAGAGAGTGGATTAGATCAAGTATTTAATCAGCCACCAGCGCAGTGTATTTCATCTGATATGTTAAGTACAATAAATATAAATCAATTATTTAAAAATGAATTTAGTTTCGTAGAAGAAGATGAAATTATTGCAATACGAACACTATTATTTCCAGAAATTAAGGTTAGTTGTAGCGATAATCAAATTAGTACAAAAGAATTAATTACAGCACTAGATGCAGAGCAAGAGCGTTTCGCGAAGCGTGTACCATACGGTCACTATATGGTAACTGGAGTTCCGGGTAGTGGGAAAACGGTTTTATTGCTAGCTCGTGCAATTCATCTAGTACGTGAACATCCAGAATGGAAAATAAAAATATTAACGTATAATAGGTCGTTAAAAACAAAAATTGAAAACAAATTGAATTCTTTAGCAGCTGATCTTGCCTTTATGAATGTGCGCTTGGAGAATATAGATGTTAGCACTTTTCATAAATTTGCGCTAGATACAGCAAGTATATGTGTACCCCAAAAAAATACAGTGAAGTGGTGGAATGAAGAATTACCGGAAGTAGCTATACGGCGAGCTCAATCATCATATGATGCTGTTTTAGTGGACGAATACCAAGACTTTCTAGATGATTGGATTCGATTATGTGTGAAGTCGTGTAAAGAACATACGTATGTTAATAATCAAAAGGAAACTGTTACGGGGATAAATTTATTTTTAGCAGGAGATAGACTACAGAGCATCTATAACAACTCAGATCATAGTTGGAAGAGCTTAGGTATTGATATGCGCGGGAGAAGTTCTTTATTAAAGAAATCTTATCGTGCCGGTAGTCAACATATAGATTTAGCCCTTAATTTCTTGAAACAAGAAAAAAAATTGGAAGAGGAAGTAAATAAATTTTATTGTCCAATGAGCGAACTATCTTTTGAGAATGAAATGAAAGATGGAGTTAGTTTTATTGAAGGATCGTATGAAGATATTAGTAATAAAGTCTACGAGCTTATTAAGCGCAAGGGTTATAAGCCAGAAGATATATTAATTTTGTGTAGAGAAGGAAAAGATTGTGAGAATATACAAAAGAAATTAAATCGTGAGATACGTCAAAAAGTAAAAGTTACAAAAAATATTACTGAAGGACATTTAATTATAACAACATATCATTCATCAAAAGGTCTTGAGGCACCAATTGTCTTTTTAGTTGATGTGGACAAGTTTGAAAGAATGGAGCTTGAACAAAATGATATTAAACTACGTAAGCTGTTATATGTAGGCATGACAAGATCATCTGAGCATTTATACATTCATGCTGGAAGTTATGATAAACCTTCCTTTGGACAAGTATTAAGGAACGAAATATCTTGAGGATATCCTTGAAAATCTAAAGAGGAGTATAATTGAACTGAATGTTAAAACATTAAAGGTGTAGGACGGGGGAATTATGATGATACATACTTTAGTAAGGGGACAAAAGATAGATGTTACAAAGAATCATCCAGAGATGAAAGGGTTACTGGTAGATTTAACTTGGAATGCCCCGATGAATATGGATGTAGATGCATCAGCTTTTTTAGTAGGTTTTAATGGGAAAATTACTAAAGAAGAGGATTTCGTTTTTTATGGACAACCTTATTCTAGTTGTCGATCTGTTCAATTAAATCAAAATATCGCAAATGGAAGTAAACAAAGATTTTCGATAGATTTTACTCATATAAAAGATGAGGTACAAAAGGTTGTATTTTCGATTACAATTCATAATGCTGAAGAGAAGAAACAGGCGCTACGAGATGTTTCCCATATTCAATTGAAAATAAACAACGCACAATCAGGATTAGAAATTATTCATTTTCCTATCACGTATCCATTTACAGATGAAAGTGCCATTATTGTTGGAGAGCTATATCGACATGGAGGAGGATGGAAGTTCAATCCTATAGGAGCTGGTTATTTTGGTGGGTTAGCTGCATTGTGTACAAATTTTGGAATAGAAATTGCAGAAGATGAAAAACAATTGGCGCCTCCTGTAGAGAAGAAAATAGTTCCTACTCCGCCTCCAGTACAAAAAACTATTAATGCAGTGAAGGTTGAATTGAAGAAAAAACAATCTATAAATATACAAAAATCTAAAATGGTAACAGCTATTTTAGAATGGGAAACAAATAAAGATTTAGACTTATATTGTTTTTACGTAACAACTAATGGAGAAATAGGAAAGGTTTATTATAAAAATCTAGGGTCGTCTAAAGTGTCGCCGTATATTGTGTTGGACGGTGATTCGCAAGAAACAGGAAAAGAAACGATTCGTATTTATCGACCAGAAGCTTTAAAATATGTTTTATTTGCTGCGTATAGTGCTGTCGGAAATGGGGTAGGTAGTTTCTATTCTATGAGGGCTAAGGCTGTTGTCGATAATCATATGGGAAGCGTTGTAACAGCACCGTTATTAGAAATAAATGACCATGCTTATTGGGTGTGTATTGCTCATATTGATTTCACGAATTCAAATGAGATGAAAATCTCATATGTGGAAAGTTACTCAAAAGACCATTCAGAGGCTTCACCACTGTTGTACGAGAACGGGAAGTTTCGAATGGATGTAGGGCCGATTGAATTTAAAAATGAAGAGGATTATCAGAAGTATTTTAAATAATAGAGTAGAAAATCATACATCATATTGTATGATTTTTCTTTTATACATAGTTTGGTAAAATAGTAGTAATTGTAATTAATTGTAACGGTGGGATGAAAATGTTAGATCAACTTATAATTGAATTGGCTAAAACAATGAAGCAGGTTGAAGATATAAAAGGTGATAAAACTTATTTGGTTATAAACAAAGATGATGGAGATTTAGACATTGAAATCAAATTTTTACGTGAGCAATATGAAAAGGAAACATCATCTTATTTTAAAGTGAGTTCTGAACTTCTTAAGAACGCTTGGGAAAAATTTATCGATATGCGTACGGTAAAGAGTGAGGATTTCGGACAAGTGAGTGAATGTAATGCTTTCTTAGTAGCTTTCTTTTCACAGCTTCCATTTGTGAATTTAACGGAATCAGGGGCTATTACATTTAAAGAGTTCCAAACTGATAATTTGCCATGTGAGCAGTATCATAAAGTTGTTGGATTTTTGGAAGAGGTAATAAACAATACATACGATCCGAAAAATTTAAGTGATCAAACCAATGGTAATTTGTATAGAGTTAAATCTAAAGGAAGACAAGATTTAAGATTACTGGGATTTTTAAAGGATAATCATAATATTAATACATCTTTATTAAATGAATATATTGAGGCGGAAAATAAGAATGATGTTATTCGAAAGTTAGTTTTAAAGCAGGAATACGTTCACATTGTTATGTTTGTGCTTAATCTTTTAAGAGCATATCAGAGAAGGGACAAGAAAGCAGCTTTAGTACATTTAGCGATGACGATTGTTCGGAACTCTAGAGGGGATAATTTAATGCTAGAATCATTAGCGAAAGAGCGTACGCATAACCTCTTAATGTGGTCTGAGAAATTGGAAATAATTAATGCTGAATGGATTCCAGCCGAACAATACATAAAAAAGAGTGAAGAAAAGGGCGGTAATATGAGTAGTAGTTTACGTGAAGGCTTTTTAAAGATACTGAAAGAATATTTGGATGCAAAAACAGAAAAATTTGCAGGACATAAATTAGGATTAACAGTCCGAAATGATATAGCAACAGAGATCATTCGTTTACCATTTATAAATGAGAAGCAGTACAGTGTGATAGGGTCAGTCGGAAAAGGGAATTGGGCGACAGTTCCATGGATTGCACTAATGCATAGAAGTATTACAACATCGACACAGAGAGGGTATTATATCGTCTATTTATTTAGTGAAGATATGCAACGATTGTATTTGACCATTGGACAAGGTGTAACAGAAACGACTAAAGAAGAGATGCAAAAAATTAAAGAAGAGATTCGTGAACAAATACATATGTCCCAAAAGGTGAAAAAAGATGATGAGATTTTCCTAGGAACAAGCTCAAAAGCAAAAGGATATGCAAATTCAACAGCGGCTTATATTGCATATGATGTTAATAAAATGCCAAGTGAAAAAGAGCTAATAGAGGACCTAGAAGAAATGCTTCGCTATTATGAGGGATTCATAGCTTATAAAGAGGAAGGAACGAAATATGAAATGATTTATGAGAGGAAAGAAGTATATTTAGATCAACAATCAATTATCGAGCATGTGTCTTCTTATATTCAAAGTAAAGGTTTCTTTTATGAGAAAAAGGATCTTATTAATTTCTTCCTTTCATTAAAAACAAAGCCATTTGTAATTTTATCAGGTATTTCAGGTACAGGAAAAACGAAAATTGTGCAGTGGTTTGCAGAGAGTTTAGGGGCTACGGAAGAGAATGGACAATTTACGCTTATTCCAGTTCGACCTGATTGGAGTGATAGCTCTGATTTACTTGGTTATGTGAATCTTCAAGGGGAGTTTCAAGAAAGACCGTTAATTAAGGTGCTTGAAGCCGCAGATGCAAATCCAAATAGACCTTATTTTGTAGTATTGGACGAGATGAACTTAGCTCGAGTGGAATACTATTTTAGTGATTTCTTAAGTGTAATTGAGAGTCGTAAATGGAAAGATGGAAAAATTGTTACGTCACCAGTACTTCCAGAATCAATTACGAATAAGCACATTACTATCCCATCAAATGTATATATTATCGGAACGGTAAACATGGACGAAACGACCCATCCGTTAAGTAAGAAAGTATTAGATCGTGCGAATACAATTGAGTTTAATACCGTTAACTTAGATTATTTTAATTTCTTAATGGATGTAGAACAGAAGGAAGCTGAAATTGCTTCAAATCGCTCTTTAGAAACCGAATATCTTCATTTAAAAGAATGTTTTAAAGAAAACGAAGATCTTGTGAGAAATATATCGAGCGTTTTAATAGAAATAAATAAAACACTTGAATCAGTTGGAGCTCAAGTTGGATATCGTATACGAGATGAAATTTGTTTCTATATGGCATACAACGAGCAAGGAAAGTTATTATCGTTTGATGAAGCGCTTGATTATCAAATATATCAAAAGATTTTACCGCGTCTTGCAGGGAGTGACGGCAGAACAGAAGAGGTATTAAAGCAGTTGTATGTATTATGCGCAAATGAAGAATATGATAGTGGTAATAATGACGCTTCCTATGCTAAGTATCCTCGTTCAGCTAACAAGCTGTCTCATATGTTAAGGAGGTTCGAGTATGATGGTTTCACCTCTTTCTGGATCTAATAATGAAATAGAGCTAGTTAAGATTGAAACAGAGGATCTATCATTGACGATTAAAGGAAATCCTTATCATGAAAAATACGAGAGTTTAAAAGAATATCAAGCTATGAACGCAGATGAAATGATGTATTTTCATGTAGATGGGAAGACGGAATCCGTTTCTGTATTTGATGCGAGATTGCAGAGGCTAGACGAATGGAATGAACACCCACCAATCTTTTTTGAAAATAGAAGTTATCAGCTTGTTGTTGTTCCGAAAAATAACAAGCAGCTCTCTTTTTATCATGAACATCCGGGGTTTCGAAAGCAAGTTAGTTCCATTCAAATGGGGTCACTTCATGTGTTAATGGGAAATCTTTCATTTCCAAATGAAGTAGGAAATACAACGTTTGAAATTAAAGATGAGCAAGATACTTTATTAACTATTACATTTGAAGTTTTTCCGGCAAAACTTGATTATAAGGATGATTACAGAGCCTTATTAGATGAAGTAAATGATGAAATTTATAATTTAGCGTTTCATTTACTAAAGAGAACTTACTTAGGAGCATCTGCAATTTACGCTACAAATCCATCGAAGGGTGAGTTTTATCGTATTTTAAATGATTCCTTTGAGCGGTTTATGAAGTCGATCTCTCACATAAAAAGACAACCACATCATACGCTTATGACTAGACATCAACTAGTACGAGGAGAAAAAATTCGTAAATTGGATTCTGTCGGAATGAATTATTTGCGAAAGCGACCACACTTGCTGCAAGGAGAAAACAGTATACCGACTAAAGGTATTACAGCTTATAAGGAAGTTTCTTATGATACGCTGGAAAATCGATTTGTTAAATGGATGATTCAAAGAGTTGTACATAAAATAGACGATTTACTTAAGGCGCTAGAGAAAAAGTCTAGATATACACGTGGTGAAACTGATGAAGATTTGCTAGAGCGTGTAAAAAATATGAAGTATCGAATGAAAAATGAATTGAACGATCCATTTTGGAGAGCAATCGGAAAATTAGATCGTTCAGTTTTTTCGCTCGTTATCCAAATGGCAGCAGGCTATAGAGATGCGTATCAAATTTTCTTAATGCTATCGCGAGGTTTAACATTACGAGGACAAATTTTTAAAATGTCGGTAAAAGATGTCGCAAGGTTATACGAATACTGGACGTATTTAAAACTTGGACAAATTCTATCTGAAAAATATATACCGCTCCATCAAGATGTTATTCAAGTTAAACAAGATGGTTTATATGTAACGCTTGATGAAAGTAAAGCTGCGAAAAGAACGTTCAAACATCCAGTCACTGATGAAGTAATAGAACTTTATTTCCAGAAAAGAAATGGTAGACTGCCGACAGTTACACAAAAGCCAGATACGATGCTCGCTATTGAGAAAAAGGGAAAGAACTATCAATATCAATACATTTTTGATGCGAAATACCGAATTGATTTTGCTGAAAGATCTCATTATAAAAGGAAGTATGGCACCCCTGGTCCAATGGAAGAAGATATTAACACAATGCATCGTTACAGAGACGCACTAGTAGTAGAACAAGAAGGGCCTTTTGAGCGAACAGCTTACGGAGCGTACGTATTATTCCCATGGAACCAAGAGGAAGCGTACGAGAACCATCCATTTTATAAAAGTATCGGAAAAGTAAATATCGGTGGCTTTCCATTCTTACCAAACGCAACAAGACTAGTCGAACAATTTCTAGATCATCTCATTGAAAAAAGCCCAGAAGAAATTATAAGAGAAGGCATCCTCCCAAGAGGAACAAAAGAAGAATGGCACTCTTCACTAGAAGAAAAAATATTAGTAGGCAGCGTGAAAACTGAAAGTGACTATGAAACGTATAGAAAGAATGGCGTATATCAATTACCAATCAAACAGCTAAAACCAGGATGGCAAGAAGCAAAGTACATAGCATTATATGTACCGAAAAAATGGCACGGAGAAAAAGGGGGAATTCAATACGTAGCCAAAATCAAACACATTCAAATGCAACAAAACGATGAATATATACAGTTCGAACTAGAACCATGGAAAAAACTAGACCACCTCATCCGCCCAGTAGGATATGGCATTCAAACATACACAATAACAACTATGTCGTTATTAAAAGAAGTACAAGAACTCCCAGAACTATTTATGAAATCAAAAGAAGAACGAACTCTTTGGAAAACGCTGCGTCGTTTTACGAAGCAAGTTAAGGTTGAGCTGGATCATCGCAATTTAGATGAGGCTTCTGCTATTAAGAGTTATTATGTGCAGGATGTTCAGATTTGGGTTGATTATGAGAGTGGGGTTGTTATGGTTGGGGGAGATGGGCGAGTTAAGGAAGTTCCTTTGGAGTTGGTTGTTGGGAGAGGTTCGGTGTTGTTTAGGGAAGTTTTAGAAGTGCTGAATGTTAGGGAATAGCGCTTAGATACAAATGGGATTGAGTAATGGATAAGAGACTGAATTTATTTTTATAAGGAACAAGTGAGTTGTCGCAAGATGCTTTTATTAGAGTGATTGAGCCTATGATATGGAGAAGAGAATGAAATGTTTTATATGAAATAAGGATAAATTTGATTATAGAAATAGCAATCTGATTCACTGATCTTTGAATGGGATTGCTATTTTTTAGTATGAAAATAGTGATTATATTTAAAAACTACAGAATAGAGTGTGGAAGGTTTCCATGGGAATTGAACGGTAAAAAGAGTTGTTTTGGATATTATTCAAGATGTTTAAACTATATCTTTTAGGAAAGAGTAATAATTTTATCAAGATATTGTGTCTATAAAATTTTAATGGGTGGTAATTGATGGTATTATTTTTTTGGTTATCATAAACCATATAAAGTTTTGTAACAACCAATTGGAGGCGAAATCTTGGATAAAAGAGAATATATCAAATTACAAACGACTGACTTTTCTGGTTTTGAGTGGACACTCACAAATTCTTTGAGAGCTTTTTGTGTTCCAGATCAATATTTAGTAAATGGGATATCAATTGCTTTTTTAACTTTACTGTGGCAGAAAACGGAAGATCAAGAAAGTTCTACGTTAACATCAGTAATAACTAAGAAAATTAAAAATGAAACAACGGCACACTATTTAAATAATATAGCTTTTGAATTTGGAAATTTGATTTTTGATTTGAATAATCGATATGAAGAAGAGGTTCTTGTTGCATATATTTTATTTGCTGGACCAAATCGGTATTCTTCTGTTAGTGAATATGTGACACCGCAAGGAATTACTAATTTAGCTATTGGTATCCTTGATATTAAGCAAGAAGATATAGTTATGGACATGGGATCGGGATTAAATACTTTCTTAATTGCTGCTAGTGCAGCTGAAAATATGGCTAAGTATTTTGGTATTGAGATTAATACCCAGAGCGTAGTGGTCGCTAATATTAGAAGTTTTGTTGTTGATAATAGTATTACAGTAGTTCAAGGAGATATGCTTTTAAAACCTTTCAATGAGATAGGCGCTAATAAAATCTTTTCCAACTATCCAATGGGGATGAAACTAGCTCAATTAAAACAGAAAGTTGATATGAATCCTACATTGAGAAAGTTCTTTGGAACTATGAAAAGAAATATTTCTTCAGACTGGATTTATAACTTTGCAGTTTTAGATAATCTTTCTGATTCAGGAAGAGCCGTTGTTCTTATGACAAATTCAGGAACCTGGAATAGTTCAGACGAATTGATTCGTAAGTATTTTGTTGAATCAGGAAATATTGAGGGAGTCATTTTGCTGCCGGAACGACTTTTTACAGGAACAAGTATATCGGCGACAATGTTAGTACTTGGAAAGAGAAAAAATAATACAGTTAAAATGGTTGATGCTTCGGCTATATATACGAAGGGCAGACGTCAGAATACTCTCGAAGAAAAAGACATTGCCCGTATTTTAGAATGCTATAATACAACTTCGGAATTTAGCAGAATTGTTTCAATAGAAGAAATTGCAAATGAAGAGTACTTCTTAAATCCGCAGAGATTTATTCTATCACAGTATGATACAACAAATGGTATTCCTTTTAGAGAGTTTTGTATTCGTATTTCTAGAGGGGCCCAAATTAAGTCGTCTGAATTAGATGAAATTTCGACCGCTGATTCCACGGGATTACATTATTTAATGCTTCAGAATATTCACGAGGGGTTAATTGATGAGAAGTTACCGAATTTAAAGAATATTGAAACTCGATATGAAAAGTATTGTATCCATGACAATGACTTAATTTTATCAAAGATAGGCTCCCCATTTAAGGTTGGATTGGCTCAAGTAGAACCAGGTGAAAAAATTCTCGCAAATGGTAACCTTTACTTCATTGAGTTGGATGATAGCAAAATAAACCCTGTGTTTGTTAAAGCTTTCTTAGAAAGCGAAATCGGTCAGGCGCAACTCTCTAAGCTTGCAAAAGGTTCATCTATGATGAGCATCAGTATACGTGATTTAAATCAACTACTAATACCGAATATTTCGCGTGAAGAGCAGGAAAAACTTGCAGAACAGTATCTGGAGCTTTGTGATGATATTTTAATTCTTCGAAAGCAACTGGAGAAGATTAAAGATAAGAAGGCAAATTTATTAAATCGAGTGGAGGATTTTGATGAATATGGAGATAACAAATGATCAACTCCTAGATGTTATAGCTGAAGCATCTTATCGATTACATTCTGAATTAAGAGCGGCAGACAAGGGAAACAGGTTAAAAAGTTATTTGCATTCAATTGGTATGGGAGATCTTTTTCCAGAAGAGAAAGATGATCACAGATTTGAATCCTATCGAGACGGAAAGATATTGATTATAGGTGGGAATGAAGTGAAGCCTCAAGATATATTAGGCGCATTGAAAAGTTTAGGAATACCAAAAGAGCAAGTTGAACTCTGTTTAGGGTATGATAAAGCTAAAAAATATCAATATAGTAAGTTACAGTACAATCCAAAATATAGGATAGTATTATTTGGTCCTATACCACACTCAGTTGCGGGAAAAGGAGAATACTCAAGTATTATTACGTACCTTGAGTCCGAAGAGGGGTTTCCTCGTATTGTAAGACTTACAGCTAACAAAGAATTGAAAATGACTAAATCTAGTATCAAATTTGCAGTAAATGAATTTTTACATACTGGATACCTTGCACCGTGTTAATTGGAAAGACTCTTTGATAAGCTAATGAAGGATTACACATTTTTATAGGTGAGGTGTTGTGAAATAAATTTGTTTAGGCTCATAAAAAAATATATGAACGTAGTGTTGGCTGTATTAGAGCATTTGATAATGTATCAAATGTTCTTAGTTTTAACTTGAGAAGAGCATGTAGCAAGGCGAAATTAGAAATTCGAAGAAAGGCTCTTAACGGTGAGAGAAACCTAAAAAGTATCTTTAATGATGGAAAAGAAGCGGTATTGTAACAAAAAAATAAGGAAAATAAATGTGAAGAGGGGAAAATAAATGGATGATTTTTATTCACCACAGAAAAGGGGAGGGGTAATTGCCTCAAAAATTGAACATCAGGATACGGTGGGGGTAATCTTTGCTACAGAACTTCTCGATAAGAATTCGAAGTATGGGAATTTTGATAGGGATGATAAACCTTGGATTATAGTTCCAGAAGGAAACGATGACTTAGAAGTACTTTTTAAAGAGGATAGAATTTTTATTCAAGTTAAATCTACACGGATAAGCAAGAAAAATGATTTAGAAAAAATTTTTGCGAGTTTCAAACAAAACTTACAAATGTTAACAGATAAAGATTTAGATATTCAAGCGCATTTTATATTATATGCGCTTAGTGGGCTAGGAGGTAAATTAGAGGGATTTGATACTAAATTAACGGAATTATTAAACGGGATTGGGGTTTATGAAGAATCAGAAATTAAATCGAGAAAAACCAATTTATTAAATCAATACAATATAAGCTTGGATTACAGTGAGATTCTTGAGCATTTAGAAGTGCGGACACAAGGGTTATTTAAAGATAGTGAAGAAGTGACCTCTATTTTTAATTATAAATTAAGAAAAAGTTATAACATTAGAGATTTTGGCGATAAATTACTGGATAAGATATTTAAGGAGCTTCTTGAGAAGTTTGCAGAAGGTAGACGAACACGGAAGCCAATAAGGCGTAAAGAATTTTTAGTTAAAATCCATTCTATTATTAAGGAAAATGAATTTTGGGTGATGGATGATTTAATGATACAAACGGGGTACTCTAAGACAAGTATCGGATATGAAAAGATAGATAAAAGTATTAACAGAGAATTACAGAAACAGATTAATAAGTCGAAGAAAAATATTACAAGACAATGGAAAAAAGAATATTGGTTCGCAGGAACCATTGGTGGATTTTTAGCAGGGAATTGGAAGAAGTGTGCATCTTGCGGGCATCCAATGATGGCGAATTTTGGTGGGTTAGGTGGTATAGCTTGCCCAGATTGTGGATATCAACCATATGTAACTCTTTTTTTAGGGTGCTCATGCGGTAATTCAAAGATGATAAAAAAACAACCAGCATTGACAGGAGAAGGAGTTTTTGAAGCGGTTAGGGAGTATTTTGTTAATAATTCGTCCGAATGTGATAATTGTAATAAAGAAATGTTGGATGATTATTGGAAATTCCGTATAATGTTATTGCCATTCCCCTATCCGATTAAAGAATATACTCAAAAATTAAAAGAAGGACTTTCTACAAAAACACTAATTATAAACATTATTATTTTAATAATGTTAGTTTATCTATTTATTTTCTTTAAATAAGTGATCTTTATTTTATGTTATATCGATAGGACATGAGGGAGAAAATACATTTATATGGCATATTGATGTTATTCGATCAAAATATAATAAAATGGCTTTTAAATCTAACAGTAAGTTATGAAATTACAGTTCTTCGTTTAGTCAGGTGATAGATAGAAAAACGATAATGTATGTGATTTGAATGTTTCACATCATAAATTAATTTATACATAAGTTTAGAAGGGTTTTAGGATTTTGAAAGAACAAATTGGGAATTATCTAATATTAAATTACATTCAATAGATGAAGATTATTTACCCCGAAAACTTTTAAAATCAAAAGGGAAGTTTCATGACCGAGAGCAGCTAATAACGACCTTTATAGAAAATCATAAAACAGAATTAGCAAGTGTATATTCTGATTTTTATATAAGGAGAGATAGGGATTTTTCTTATATTAATCCATTAGTAATAGAAATAGAACGAATCTTAAATATAAAAAATATATTACGTGTCAAAAAAGAAGAAGTTTCTGAGGAGATTTCTAGTGTAACTGAAATGTTTTATAGTAATGAAAAGTACAATTCTATTATGAAAAAAGATGACCGAGAAATTTATTTAATGAAGGGATCTGAAATTTCAAGTGAGGAAAAAGGCTCTATCACTCAGAGCGCTAGCAAAACAAGAAAGAACATTATTGGTAATAAAAAGGTAGCGAAAAGTGAAAATGAGGCGATTTTAATTTTAGTAGATAATATAAAATGTAGAAGTGCAAATCATGCAGCTACAATTGTAACTGGAAGGTCAACAAATGCTAATGAATTTTGGATAAAAAAAGAATCATAAAGGTAACGATATAATATTTTTGAATTAACACTCGATGTCTTTGGTTATCAGTTAGTCCAAATGTCACTTTTAAATTACCTTCCATGCCCCTTCTTCCTAGATATATGACAGATAGGGGCTTTACATTTTGAGTGAGGACGGGAGGAATCGGGATGGCGGTGTATCGTAATGTTCAGGTGAATTTTTGACAGGATGATTTTGTTTTGAATTTGATGCCGGAGGAGCGGTATTTTTATATGTATTTGTTAACTTGTTCGAGAGGATAAATTTAAAAATTATCTATATTACTCATACTAAATTACCTTTATATATTCCCCTTGCACCTCACCCAACGTCATCCCCTAACCTAAAGAAGACAAATCAAAAGGGGGATCAAACCACTCATGAAAACCACCAAAAAAGAAAAAAGAAACACCATCATCATGCTACTACTCTCAGCGGTAATAGGAATCTTTTCACCACTACTCATGTACATCACACTGGCGCGTAAAAATGAAGTGTACAAATACCATTGCCGAAAGGCGTTCAATTTTCATTTATTAATTTTTCTTCTATTTAATATTAGTTCGCGTATTAGTGATGTTTTGCTTTGGATTGTATTTGCCTTTGAGGTCATTCAAGTGATCATTGTTGCGTGGAAAGTAACACGCGATGAGCCATATCGTTATTTCATTCGAATTCCTGTATTTAAAGAAGATAAGTATGTAGTGGAAGGAGAATAGGTGATGAAACAAGAAGTGGAGGTAAAGGTAAATCGATTTTCCGTTATGATTGCAGTATTGTTTATTGCGATTTATATCGTTTTACGAAAAAGAGAGTGTGAGTACCTTTATGACGGTATTAGTGAGTATGAACATCGTTATAGAGGGGATGTTCCTTTTGTATTGCTTGTTGTAGGTTTATTTCAATATTGTAGGCAGAATGAGATGAGTTTTTCTCATATGCTTCAGTATGTGAAAGAGAAGTTATCGGAGTAGGTGATGATATGGCGTGGATGATTAGTGAGTTTGCAAGTGTTGGGGATGTTACGGTGCGGACGCTTCGTTATTATGACAAGATTAATTTATTAAAGCCGAGCGATTATACTGAGGGCGGACATCGGTTATATAGGAAAGATGATTTGTATGTGCTGCAGCAAATTCAATCGTTTAAGCATCTCGGTTTTTCGCTTGGGGAGATTAAAAATATTATATTGCAGCGTGATATAGAGACGGAAGAATTTTTAAGACAAATGCAATTTCAAAGGGAATTGCTTTTGGCAGAGCAAGAAAGAATTGCGAAGGTGCTTTCGCATATGGATGAGATGACGAAGAAGTTTCAAAAGGAAGAACGAGTGGATGTTGCTTTGTTTTCTTCTTTTCTACAAACTTTTATATGGGAGAAAGAAAATAAAGAATGGCTAGAGGAACACTTTTCAAAGGAGAGTGTTCAAACGTTTTATAATAATAAGGAATTAAAAGAAAAGTTTGATCGGCGATTTATGGATGTGATAGGGAAGTTGAAAAAGTATAAGGTAGAAGAGAAGGATCCGAGTCATCAAGATGTTCAAGTTACCTTGAAGGAATTTTTCAATGTAATAGAAGAGGTAATGAATTCCCTTGATACACCTCAAAGTGATATAGAGGATATAATCCAAAAATCAAACCTCCCACTATCCGAATTCCCAACCCTCTTCACCACCGAAGAAGAAAACTATATAAAAGAAGCAATGAAGCAGTTTAACAACTAGTTAAACTGCTTTTCCATTATAATAGAAGAAAAGCCAAATGGAGGGAAATCCCATGCCAACCTACAACAAACTAATCAGAAACAAAATCCCACAAATAATAAAATTCAACGGAAAAACACCCACAACAAGAATCCTACCCGAAGATGAATACATAAAAGAAATCTGCAAAAAAACACAAGAAGAACTAACCGAATACCTAGAAGCAGACACAAAAGAACATAAACTAGAAGAATTATCCGACCTCCTAGAATTAATAAACGCCCTAGCCGAATACGAAGGTACAACACTAAAAGAAATCAACAACATCTGTAAAAAGAAAGCAGAAGAAAGAGGTGGCTTCTCAGATCGAGTTTTCCTAATTGAAATAACCGATAACTAGTTCCTACCAAGTAATAAATCACTAAGAAAAAAGAAAAAACAACTACTGTAGTTTTCGTCAAAAAGATTTGAAATAATAGGCTGAAAACTTGTTCCTCCTTCCTATATATTACGAAGGACCTTTCTATTTTTGATATGCGAATATCGTCTGCATACATATTTTAAAGGAAGAACAGCAACGCTTAAATAAGCGTTGCTGTTCTATTAATTCGTAAACTTTAAATAACATGTCAATACTCTTCAGAAAAACAGAATGGATTACAGTATCGATTAGAGTTTTAGGATTTTTTATCGATCTTAATTAATATAGTATGTTCTTGATGCTTTTTAATCGAAGTGGAAAATGTTTTTTGGGGAGGGATGGGTGAAGGAGGAGGGAATCCAATTTTATTAGAAATTATTTTTATTTTTCTTTGTAGATCTTTCTTTTGTACGGGAGTAAGGTGATTAACAAAGTTATGACAGCAACTATCTATTACTTTATCTAATAGACGGAGAACTTTATCAAATATATATTGATGTACTGAGAGAGTGTATTTTTGTTTTAATGATCTTGTAAAAACAATATCTTTTAGTCTTTCGTTATTTAAACTATCATCGCCGATCATATCGTTAATGCAGTCTTTTTGAAAATCCTTTGAGGATTTATTAAATTCATCTAACTTGGTAAATGTTTTTATACTTTCTACATTGTTAGCATTTATTTTGCGTTTAATATAAATATCAGCTACGTATTCTTTATTGTCGGGGTGTATATTAGTTAAATGGTGAATCTCAGTTAATCCATGTCTTCCAGCTCCAGATTGTTCCGCCCTAATTTTCCAGTGAGTGTTAACATCTTTTCCATTAATGTATTTTTTTACGGTCTTTTTTTGTATGTTACATTGCTTAGCGATATCATCTTCTGTATAACCATTATCAAGTAAAAAACTAATCATTCGTTCTACCTCATAACCTGTTTTTTTCTTGGATTTTAATTCAACACGGAGACGTTTTAGAATCCTAGAGTCTTTTGAGGTGATTTTTTCCACTTTGCATGTTACGACTGGAATATTTAAATGTTTTAAAGCCCAAAAACGACGATAACCTTCGACTAATATAAAACAATTTAAATTTTTTTCTTCTACAATAAGTGGTTCTATTAATCCATGTTCTTTAATGTTTGTAGCAAGGCTAAAATCCTCTAAATTCTTTCGGAATTCCTCTTCTAGTTTAATATGTTCTAAAGCGATGCGTTTAAAGTTCAATATAAACCACCTACTTGTTTTAGGGTTTATTAATGAATATTCAATAAGTAATTTGTACGATTACTTAACTTATAAATTTAATGTTATAGGTATTACAAAGAGAGCAAATGAGTTTAAGCTACTAAAAAGAAGAACGAAGCATCCTCCAAAATAGAACTATCCGATCCCCTCCTAAGCCCCTTACAAGTCCCTACCAAGTAATAAATCACTAAGAAAAAACATAACAAAACAAAAACACCAACAAACACCGTAGTAGGAGTCGAAAAAAATTTTGAAATAACACGCCAAAAACCCGGCCCTCCTTCCTATATATAGTACAAAGAGGAAATTTTCATTTTTGAATTAGGACGGGAGGAATTGGGATGGCGGTGTATCGTACTGTGCAGGTGAATTTTTGGTAGGATGATTTTGTTTTGGATTTGACGCCGGGGGAGCGGTATTTTTATGTTTATTTGTTAACTTGTTCGAAGACGACGCAGTGTGGGATTTTTCCTTTTCCGAAGCGGTTAGCTGAGATGGAGACGGGTTATAATCGGGAGACTGTTGATAAGCTTGTGCAGCGCTTCATTGATTATGGGAAGATTCTTTATGATGCGGATACTCGTGAGTTATTCGTTTTGAATTGGCTTCGTTATAATCCGGTGACGAATACGAATGTGGAGAAGTGTGTGCTTCGTGAGCTGAAGGGTGTGAAGAATAAGGAGTTTGTACATATGTTTCTTCAGAAGTGCGTAGAGGAGGAGCTGAATGTTCCGATGCTTTTAGCATATTTCGGTATGCCGAGTGAATTGGCTGTGGATGATGTTGATCCAGATCCAGTTTGTGAGGAGACAGAGGAAGAAGAGGTTATAGAGGAAGAGACGGGAAGTCGCGTGTTTTCTTTTTATGAGCAACATTTCGGTAGTTTGTCTCCGCATACTGTGGAGGAACTGAGTGCGTGGATGGAAGATCTGTCAGAGGAGCTTGTGCTGAAGGCTCTTCAAATTGCGTTTGAGAATAATAAGCGGACGGTTGCTTATGTGAAGGGGATTTTGCGTGGTTGGCACGGGAAAGGATTTACGAAAGTATGTGAGGTTGAGGCGGATACGGTTAGTTTCCGGAAGAAGGAGTCGTCTGTTAGTACGGGGGAGACGGAGGAGTTTTTGGCGAGGTGTGAGGAGTGGGAGAAGAATGCGCCGTCTGAGGAAGAGTTGCAGCGCTTTTTAGCGGAGCGCGGGTGGCGTCCATGAGTATTCAAAATGTGGAGGCGGAAAAGACGGTGTTAGGTTCTCTATTACTTGATGGAGAGCTTATTAAGGAGTGCCGTTTGACGGAGCGGTATTTTTCTCTGTCGGTGCACAAGTCTATATTTCAGTTAATGCGAAAAATGGAAGAAGAGGGGCAACCGATTGATCTTGTGACGTTCATTTCTAGGGTAGATCCGAAGTTTTTAGAGGGGATCGGGGGAATGGAGTATTTTATAGGCTTAATGGATGGGGTGCCTACAACTGCCAACTTCTCTTATTATGAGGGGCTTGTTCGAGGTGCCTGGAAAATGTATCAGGCAGGTGTTCTCGGGCACAAGATGGGAGAGCGCCTTATTGCGGAGAAGAATGAAAAAATTATTGGTGAGACGATTACGGCACTTTGTGAGTTAGAGGAAAAGGACTGTGTATGTGAGTTTGATTTGAAGGATGCGCTAGTTGATTTATATGAAGAGCTTCATCAAGATGCGAAAGAGATTACTGGTATTGAGACTGGTTATACATCGCTAAATAAAATGACGTGCGGATTGCAGGAAGGTGATTTTGTCGTTCTTGGTGCGCGTCCTTCTATGGGGAAGACTGCGTTTGCGCTTAATGTGGGACTGCATGCGGCGAAGTCTGGAGCGGCGGTTGGATTGTTTTCGTTAGAGATGAGTAGTAAGCAACTGTTAAAAAGGATGGCGTCTTGCGTAGGTGAAGTGTCAGGAGGTAGGCTGAAAAATCCGAAGCATCGTTTTGCGATAGAGGACTGGGAAAAGGTGAGTAAGGCGTTTGCAGAGATTGGTGAACTGCCATTTGAGATTTACGATAACGCAGGTGTTACGGTGCAAGATATTTGGATGCAAACTCGTAAGTTAAAGAGGAAGCATGGGGAGAAAAAACTTTTAGTCATTGTAGATTACTTGCAGCTTATTACGGGCGATCCGAAACATAAGGGTAATCGATTTCAAGAGATTAGTGAGATTTCTCGTAAGCTTAAGGTATTGGCGCGTGAATTAAATGTTTGTGTAGTGGCGTTGTCGCAATTGTCTCGTTCGGTAGAAGCACGTCAAGATAAGCGACCTCTTTTATCTGATTTAAGAGAGACAGGACAAATTGAGCAAGATGCGGATGTCATTATGCTTATGTATCGAGAGGATTATTATGATAAGGAAACGATGCAGAAAGAGATGACAGAGATTCATGTGGCGAAGCACCGGAATGGGCCTGTGGGGAGTTTTAAATTGAGGTTTTTGAAGGAGTTTGGGCGGTTTGTGGAGATTGGATGATAAAATAGAAGAAGGCATATAAAAAGGTAAAGGAGTGGTTACGGATGACAAAAGTAGGTCGTTTATATGAGCAAGAGAAGCAAGAAGAAATTGATAAAGCACTTTCGGCAGCTGGAATGCTCTTTAAAGGAATGAGTATAGAGGAAGTGGCTAAGAAATTAGATGTAACAATTGAAAAGGTGAAAGAGTGGGAGAAGCGTTTATCTCATTAATCGCTGGATTAATGGGAATATTTCGCAAAGGGAAAATGGCAGTGTCTGTATAAATTTATACAAAAATAGCCGACTATTTACTATATAATAGTCGGCTATTTTTATAAGGAGAAGTTGTTAGGTTTAATACGCAAATTTTTTGATTTGCTCTTGAATATCCTCCTTATTTCCCCATAAAGAAGGATTTTCTCTCTGCAGTAATCCATTGCTCCAAGTCGTCTTGGCTACGTCGGACAATTCGATTTACTAAAACGTCATGCCATACATAATCCTCAAGTAAGTATATATGAACGGGGTCATCTGTATAAAAAGCAATATTACGCTCTTCAATTGATGGTCCATAAATCATCTCTTTAGAATCTATCGATACAATAAACCAATGTTCTGTAGAGAGGGTTTCTGTATAAGGTGTGATACGATGAGCTTCTAGATTTTTAATTGGATTTTCAACATGTAAGGTAATACCTTGTACTGAAACTTTATCAGCTACCTCACATAGTTCCTCTTTTAACGCTTCATACATCTCATCCCACATTGAAATGACAATACGTTGTTCTGCTTTTTTTATTAATGCCTGACAATAGCTAATGATTGTTTTGTTGTCTTTTAAAGTAATCACTCGATTATCCGTTTTTTCCTCGGAAGTTTCGAGTTTTTTTAATGAATCACTGATTCCTTCATAAGTAGAATGCCATTCTGATTGAGCTTTCTGTAAAAAGATTTCAACAGGTAGAGGTGAATAGCGAGTGGTGTCATTTATTTCTTCCTTCATGACAATTCCTTTTTCTACAAGGTTACCCAAAATCTCATAAATTCGCGCTCTTGGGACCCCTGAATCCTTACTTACTTGGTAGGCTGTAGCAGGTCCCTGTTTAACAAGAGATACATAAGATTTAGCTTCATATTCATTGAAACCAATTTTTTTAAGCTGTTGCACTATGTAGTCCACTTTTTCGTCCTCCGATGTTTGCTTTTATCCCGCTTTAACGGGCAGCCCGATGGGTGAGGGCTGATAATCAGTGGAGGATGAACAAAATCCCCCACTGATTAAAGTTTCACTTTATATTTCAACGTTACAATAACTCTTTACATTTAGCAAATTGATAGTTACTATTACAATAGTGACTAAAGGGGAGGCTACTAGTATGGATTTTTATTTAGACCCATCTGTATTAATGATTTTGATTGTTTTTGGATTTGTAGCTGCATTTATTGATTCAGTTGTAGGTGGTGGTGGATTGATTGCCTTACCAGCTTTATTATTTACAGGACTGAATCCAGCAAGTGCAGTAGCCACGAATAAATTAGCATCAACAATGGGGAGTGCAACTAGTAATATTGTGTTTTATCGTTCTGGTAATCTTGATTTGAAATCGGCGTTTAAATTATTTCCAATCACTTTCATAGGTTCCATAATAGGGGCATGGACCGTTCATTTAATGAACCCAGAAGTACTGAAGCCATTAATGCTGATCATGCTTGGTGTGGTCGCTATTTATACGATATTCAAGAAGGATTGGGGAAGTATTTCCACTCATAAAAAATTGTCTGGTCGACACGTCATTATTTTTACCTTTTTTATTTTTGCTATTGGTTTTTATGATGGATTTCTAGGGCCTGGCACAGGTTCGTTTTTAATGTTCGCTCTTTTATTTATTGGGTATGATTTTTTAAAAGCAGCAGGTACGGCGAAATTTCTTAATTTAGGAAGTAATGTTGGTGCATTGTTGATGTTTATGTATGTAGGGCAAGTAAACTATGTGTATGGCTTCATAATGGGGATTGCTCAAATTGCTGGAGGAATTGTCGGCTCCAAATTCGCTATAAAAAAAGGAAGTGGGTATGTTCGTGCTCTTTTCATTACAGTAACTTGTTTATTGTTAGCGAAAAATCTGTATGACTATATTCAGTAAGTAATCAAAGGATGTAGAAAAGGTCAAATATGTAGATTACATAAAATATAAGAAGACAATAGGGGAAATTCCTTTTAACATTTTTTAGATGCTATTTATTCAAAGATAGCATCTGAAAAATTCTCATTAAAAAAGAAAATTTAAGTGAAGAGAATGAAAATAATATAAACTCATATTTTCTATATAAAATTTCATTTCATTTGTTTTGTTTACATAATATCTTTACAATCATTTGATAAAATAAAGTCAACTGCATATTGTGAGGGTGGGTGGTTATCCCTTCTTTCCATTTGGAAGGAAAGGGGGTGATAATATGGAGTTTTTGTTTGACCTTGTAAAAGAATTTGTAAAAGCGACCGTACGTGAAGTTTCAGCGTATTTTTTGCGGAAGCAACTTCTGGGGAAGGACAACAAAAAACCCACTCCGCGCCGTAGGAAGCAAAAGGGTGGGTTTCGTAAAAAATAGTAACGTATAATAACCACCACCCTATACGGTAGCAGTTAAGGAAGAGATGTTAGCGCATCTCTTCTTTTTATTATATGCCAATTTATTCGCTGTCACACTTATATAGTATTCTACGGAAAATATATCATATTCCTATTTTGTGGTCAATTTGATTGCATGATTGAAAAGGTGTAGTTTTATTCCTCTTCAAACTGAAAAATATCCCGGTTAATGAGTTGGTGAAGATACCTATCCATTTCAGCAGCAGAAACTTTTCTTTCATTTTTAAACCACCATGCGCTTAATGAGGTGATTGCCCCTGAATAAAATTCAATGATTAAATCATTTGGCATCGTATGATTTTTGCGCAGTTGATGTAACGCTTCTATTTCTTGTTTTCTCGTTTCGTGACTTAAATACTGTGTCCGGTTAATGAATTGTTCATCAGACATTTGCGTTTCTAATATTTTACCGATTTCTTCATGGTGTAGGAATTGTTCCATTACTTGAAATGGTTTACTTAATCGATCTGAAACTGGTATTTCAACAATCATCTTGCTGTATCGTTTAAATCCAAATGCTAATAAAGCATCTTTATCTTCGAAGTGTTTATAAAAGGTTGTTCGGTGTACCATTGCGCGGTCACATATTTGGTTAATCGTGATCGTACTATATTTCTGTTTTGATTGCGTCATTAATTCAAATAAGGAATCCCATAGTAATTTATGTGTACGTCTAATACGTAAATCAATTTGTTTTTCATTATCGTTCATCTACACTTCTCCTTTTTTGTAGATTAAATATACAGTGGCTGAAAATTGATTCTCCCTTTTTAATCTACATATGTATATTATATTACATGTGTTTAGGTATATTTAAAGTTTTTTAAGTAAGAAACAGGAGGAGAATCTGTAAATGAATATGACAACTAAGAGCCCTGCAAGTGGCAAAGTTGATACTTCTAATTTGAAACATACCCCCATTTTAATTGCGTTACTTTTAGGGGCAATGGTTGCATTATTAAATGAAACATTACTTGGTAATGCGTTAACGGTATTAATGAAAGAATTTGACGTAACAGCTTCAACGATTCAATGGCTTTCTACAGCTTACATGTTAGTAGTTGGTGTTTTAGTCCCAATTACAGCGTTACTTCAACAATGGCTCACAACGAGGCAAATGTTTTTAATCGCTATGGTAACGTTTTTAGCTGGTACATTAATTGCGGGATTTGCGCCGACATTTTCCGTTTTATTAGTCGGCCGTATCGTCCAAGCTGTAGCGACGGGATTAATTACACCGTTATTAATGAATACGATTTTAATTATTTGTCCGCCTGAAAAACGTGGTGCAACAATGGGATTAATCGCACTTGTAATGATGGCAGCTCCAGCAATTGGTCCTACATTATCCGGAGTAATCGTAGACTCACTAAATTGGCGCTGGTTATTCTACATTGTTATTCCGATCGTGATCATTTCCATTATGATTGGGATGAAGTACATTCAAAATGTTTCAGAGTTAACAAGACCAAAAGTAGATTACCTATCAATCCTTTTATCGACACTCGGATTTGGCGGACTTGTGTATAGCTTTAGTGCATCAGGTGATTTAGGATGGTCTGATACGAAAGTGTATGGCGCTTTACTTGTTGGATTTATCTCATTATGTATTTTTGTCGTCCGACAATTAAAAATTGAGAATCCAATTTTAGAATTACGCGCATTTAAAGTCCCGATGTTTACATTATCAGTTGGATTAATCGTCATTGTGATGATGTCATTATTTTCAACGATGACTTTATTACCGATGTTTCTGCAAACTGTTTTACTCGTTACAGCTTTTAAATCAGGAATTATCATGCTTCCGGGAAGTATTATTAGCGCTATAATGGGACCGATTGCAGGTAAACTATTTGATAAATTTAGTCCGAAAGTTATTATCGTTCCCGGCATTGTGTTAGTAGGGATTGCAATGTTCTTATTTAAAGGCATTACTCCTGATACATCAATGTTACAAATTATTATTATGCATAGCGTATTAATGGTTGGACTTATGTTTGTCATGACAGCACAAACATACGGTTTAAATCAATTAACACCAGATTTATATCCGCACGGAACAGCATTGTTTAGTACACTGCAACAAGTAGCTGGCGCAATTGGTACAGCTATATTCATATCGAAAATGTCTTCAGGAACAACTAGCTATATGGAAAGCTCCGCAAATCCACTGGATCCAGTAGAGAAGTTAAACGGTTTAACGTCAGGATTCCAAGGTGCATTTACACTTGGGCTAGTCTTTATAATTGTTGCGTTTATCATATCGTTATTTTTAAAAGAAGAGAAAAAGGGAGTAAAGGCAGCGAGGGTTTTACAGAACGAACATTAAGGTTTATATAAAGAAGACATCTTTCCCTAAAAAAGATGTCTTTTTTATATTTTTTTCGTAACACTTGTTTTTGATGTCTTAATACATAAGAATTGGTATGTAAAATATTTGTATTTTTTGAACATGAATAATTATTGAGAATAACGATGCAAAGCCGTACTAATAACTAAAAGTCCAATAATGAGAGAAAGTGTTCTTATAATAAGTTCTGCCACTAATAGTTCACCAAATGATTTAGTGACATCGTATATAGATCCTGTTATGAGAATAGGTGCGATCATAATTATAATTCCAATTATTATTTGAAGAAGTAGATTGATGTTTTTATTCAAGACAATCACCTCCAAAAAAATAGGGAATGAGAATATGGTTTTTTTTGTATTATAAAATGATTATATCGTATTACATTAGACGATGAGAATATTTTTAAATAGTAGAAATTAGAGACTCTTCAATAAAAAGGAATTAAATATGGTATTCTTTAGTTAATGTATGTAAACGAAGACGGGGGAAGTGAAGATGGATAAGAAGCTAAAGTATTGGCTAGCATCTATTATAGGGGGAGTAGTACTTGCAACTGGTATGACTTATGGAATATTACAGTTTGCTGAAGTCCCGCTTAAGAGTGAGGACCATGTTTTTGCAGAGGTTAATAAAGAAGACATACTATCGAATGAAGCAGAAGTGAAAGGTTCAAATGCACAACTTCACATTACAGTAACTTCTACTGAAGAAGAAGTTATTTCAGCTATGCATAGCATGACTCATCAAAAAGTAAAAGCGTGTGAAGGAAAGGGAGCAACCCCTATGTCCAAAAAGAATGCAGAGAAAGTAAGAAATATTCTAAACGGAAACAATTTCAAGAACAAAGAAGAGCTATTAGCAATTACTGAAAGATGGGCAAATAGAGATTTTAGTAAAATTGTAGAAGAACATAACTATTTTATTAAACTTCAAGGTGGCGTGATAGGTGAAGCTACAGTGATGGATAAGGTAGACGAGCAAGTATTTTGTCTCAATACTTTCGGTGATGATGTAACGGCCGCATTAATTAAATCAGGAGATCTTCAAGCGCTGTAAGGTGTTTTTTCTCTGATATAAAGAAAGCCTCAAGTATTCATATACTTGAGGCTTTTCCAATGGAAAGATAGGAATGATCCGAATTCCTTACATTAAGAACAAAGTGGAATTACTCCTAAACCAATTAATAAAGCTGCAGCAACTGCTGGAATTGGTACAGGAATTTGAATACCTTCTACAAATAAGAAATATTGACCACTTACTATTTTAAAACAAACTAATTGCATGGCTATTCCTCCCTTCTTTTAGAATTAATACATTATATTAATTTATCTATTTATTGTTATAGTTAAATTATTCATTTTTAAAAATATAGTTAATATGTAAATAGTTTTCGAAAGGACCTGCTCAATCAATACGGAAAAACATAAGATGAAACGAATCCATTAAAATACATGAGTGAACCTTAGTTTTCCCCTCTTATCTAAAGGAGGAACTATTATGGGTTACGGTGGTAGTTGTGGCGGTTGTGGCTTTTCTGGAGGCTTTGCTTTATTAGTTGTGTTATTCATTTTATTAATCATCGTTGGAGCTTCTTGCTTCTGCTAAAAACTATTGGAAAAGACACTCATATAGAGTGTCTTTTCTTTCGTGCAAAATGATTCCTGACAATAGCCAACTGTATAAAGTATACGGTATACCTTTTCTTTATTAGGCATGTAGAATTGTAATAATTACATTAACACCGGGAGATACAAGAGCTTTCTTATTTGAGGATGTTCAAGTATTACTGTCTCAAATGCTACTACAGCTAACGCTTTACTGATTCCATTATTTATCCAACAAACAACATATATTTGTTGTGATAAATCAAATTCATATTACTGTGAGAATAGTGACTATGGTTAGTATTAGTTATTAAAGAGAGCTTTGGCTCTTTTTTTATTTTCTTTCGACATAATATGACAATATATGAATTAACAGTTTGGTATTATTATCTAGAAATCTTACATTTATCTACAAATTATTATTGTATTTTTAGATTTTTAAATGTAAAATATTTCAATGTAAATACATACCATTTAGGGGGATAAAGAAATTTATGAAAAAATTATTAGCTTCAGCAACAGCGGTAACACTATTAACAGTGGGGTACAGTTCTTCTGCATTTGCAGCTAAGAGTCCTAATGATACAAAAAACTGTGGCCATTTTAAAAGTCAACAAGATGCTCAAGCATTCTGGGATCAAAATGGATATGGTGTTGGAAATGATCCACACCGTTTAGATAATGATAAAGACGGCATTCCATGTGAAGATTATAAATATCCAAAGAGCACAAATACTACAACAGAAAATAAAGAAACTACTAAACCTCAAGAACAACCTAAACAAGAAAATACTAAACAGGAAAACACTAAACAAGAACCTGTTAAACAAGAAAACACTAAGCAAGAGAATTCAAAACAAAATAACCAAACAACAAATCATAAACAAGAACAAACTAAGCCTCAAACAACTGCAAAAGAAACAAAGAAAAATACTAATACAGTTGTGAAAAAAGAAACGAAAAAACAAGGTGAAAAATTACCTAATACAGCATCAAACGGTGTTACAATGATGTTAGCAAGCTTAGGATTAGCATTAGCTGGTTCTGTATTAATGTTCCGTCGTAAAAAGACAAACGCATAAAATAGTTCCTTAAAACGGCAGGAGAAATCCTGTCGTTTTCAAATGGAGTGATAAAAGTGAATAAAAAACAATGGATAGGCTTATGTTTAACTGTTATTGGACTTACTATCTTTTCCTATTATTTTCTAGAATGGTATAGTGCTAGACAATCAGCAGAGTCGTTAACAACTAACGAGGCTAAACAATATGAGACCTCCACCCCTTCTAAAGAAAATGAAACGCAAAACATCAATCAAACAGAGACAGAGATAAAGACTGACACTTCCTTACAAGAAAAACCTGTACAAATTCCTGCTTCAAAGGTAAACCATCAGTTAGGAGATAAAGTAGCATATTTAATTATCCCTAAAATACAAAAGAAATACTCTATATATTGGGGAGCTGATGATAAAGTACTAAAAAAGGGTGTAGGTATGTTTGTTAGTGACTTAACCACTACACCATCTGGAAATGGTCATACAGTTTTAAGTGGACATAGAGATACTGTTTTTACCGAGCTTGGTCAATTAAAGGAAAATGACCAACTTATCGTGGAATATGAAAATAAAACATATACATATGAAATTAACAAGCATTGGATAACAGATTCAGAAGATCGAACAGTTATTGTAGAAAAAAGTGAGCCAACATTAACATTAACAACTTGTTATCCTTTTGACTATATAGGAGACGCTCCAGATCGGTACATAATTGAAGCATCTCTACTTTCCATTCATTGAGGATGGAAAGTCCAATACACATTAATTTTAATAATATGTATTGGACTCCCATTCAAGTAACATTTTTCTCAATGATTATTTGGTATATTTTAGGGTGTTTTTTACTATTTTTATGTTAAGATATTTTGGTTGATATTCATCTTATTTTAGGAGGTTGGAAAATCTGTTACATGCTTTTCATATGGATTTTAGTTTCTATACCGAAAGTATAAAAGTTTTAGGGTTATTAGGGAATTCTACTCGCTTATCAATTGTTTGTAAATTGATTACATATGGATCGTTGTCAGTTTCTGATTTAAGTAAGCAAACAAGAATTACAGAGGATTTGATTGTACAACATTTGCGTAAATTAGCCTTTGGAAATATTGTAATTAGTGAACGTATAGGGAAAAGGCTTTATTTTAAAATAAAAGATAATAAAACAATTGAGATTATTAAGGTATTAGGATTACTAAGTTAATTTTCATTACTTTCAATATAAATGATTTTGCTATAACTCAATTGTGCAAAATCACATTTAGCCTGCCTACGGAAATAGGGAGGTTTTTAATATACAAAAAGGCGCCCATATAAGGGTGCCTTTTCCAATAGTTTTTTAGCAGAAGCAACTGCATCCGATAATGATTAATAAAATAAACAATACAACTAATAAAGCGAATCCTCCAGCGAAACCGCAGCCTTCGCCACAACTACCACTATATCCCATAACAATAGTGCCTCCTTTAGATTAGAGGGTAAAACTAGGGTTCATTCCATGGATTTTAATGGGTTCACTTTACCTTATGTTTTTAAGAATTAATTGAGCAGGTCCTTTTGAAAATAGAAAAAAGACGCCATAAGGCGCCTTCCTCCGACTTGAACTACCATGTATTAATATGGTAATGATTAATACATTTAAATATAAAAATAATTTGTTATACTTCCATGCACTCTAGCCGATATAATGTCTAAGGAAATTATTGGTTAATTAATAGCGAACATATATTAGGGAGGTACACAAGTCATGGAGCTAATAATTTCTTCATATGTATTAGTGGTAATATTCTTTATTCTTTCGATATCTTTAAGTGGTAAAGGTCAGCGAATAGCAAAAGAAGTTTTAAAAGAGCTTATTAATGGTCCTGAGGGGAAAATGTTGGTAGGTTTTTTTGGATCTGCAGCAGTTACAGGAGTAATTTTTGTCATTTGGCTTTTATTGAACTAAGCATTTCAGTTACTCAGGCTGATACAAAGTGCAAGAAAATTACTGGATAATTAAAGGTACATATATATTAGGAGGTACATAAGTCATGATAGATATAATCACGTCATTCTTTTTACTAGTTATATATTCTATTCGATATCTATTTTCAACAGGCGAAAATAGGAAAAAGGCAAAAGCAGATTTAAAAGAATTTTGGACTGATACTGATGGGCAAATATTATTAGGTGCTGCTATGGGACTTGTAATTTCTGTGATAATTTTTGGTTATTTTTTTATGAATCTATAGATGTTCAATCAAGAAGAAAAGTATTAAAGAAAACAAGATATTAAATAATATATAAGGATCTCGCCATTTCTGTAGGATGGTGAGTTTTTTAATGTACAAAAGAAAATACACCCAAATAAGAGTGTCTTTTCCCATAGTTTTTAGCAGAAGCAAGAAGCTCCAACAATAATCAATAAAATAAACAATACAACTAATAAAGCAAATCCTCCTGCAAAGCCACAACCGCCACCGCAGCTACCACCAAAGCCCATAATAATTCCTCCTTTAAAGAGTAGGAGAAAAATAAGGAGTCACTCATGTATTTTAATGGATTCAAATTACTTTATGTTTTTAAGGATTAAATGAGCAGGTCCTTTTGAAAATAAGGGAAAGATGATTTAAGGCGCTTCACCTGAAGAGGGGTACGGCCAGCATTTTTGAAAAGAACACGCTAAGAGTATACAAAGTTTTATGCAAAAAATAGGGGGACACCGGGAACCATAGGGATGTATAAAAAGATGCATAGAGTCATAGAAAAAGAAAAAGGCGAATCCCTTCTGAGATTAAGGGGGCACTTTTTTCTTCGCTACCGATAATGAGAAGTTATGTTAACTTTCTATAAATATCATATTCAACCAAAATTACCCTTATTGATGGTACAATTAAAGCCTTGGAGGGATATTATGGGGATTATTTTATATTTTGCATTTTATTTTGGAGTACTGTTTCTTATAATTGGTACTGCATTAGTTTTATTTATTATGGCTGCATTACCAAAAATCTGGAGTAAAAATCTATCATTCGTAATGATCGGTTTAGGGATAAATATACTTACCATTCCGTTATCTTATTTTATAGGTGGGATGGCAACAGATTCTCCTGATAGTACTAGGTTAGATTTTTGGAAAGGATTTTTCTTTATTCAAAAAATACCGCTCTTTTTACTGATTTTTTTATTATTTTTAACTGTGGTGTTGTGGTTTATTCGTAAGAACAAGAAAAAAGTAAACATGTAGAATTTTAAAACGACTTCCAATAACGATAATTATGTAAATATGAAACCCCTTCAGCAAGTAAACTGAAGGGGTTTTTTCTAGATACATTGAATCCCGATAAGTGATGTTATGGTAACTAAGTCTTTGTAAGTATTATCACTATGGTATAATATGGTTAATTATGTTTGTAAAAAGGAGAAATGTTTAATGGGAGTTTTTACAGCATTGTTAGCAACTAGCTCAATTTTATTAGTAGCTTGGGTTGTAGGTGAAAGAGAAAAACAAAATCAATAATAATATTTTATATTTATGGATGAATTAATTATAAAATTAAGAGGGGTTTGGGTATGGGAGACGTATATGGGGGACTAAAATATTTTGGTTTTTTACTTGTATTAGTATTTAGTGTGGGATTTATTATACGTTGGATTTTTCGTGATGTAATTTCGTTAGATCAATTACTTGGTTTAGGTATAGGAATTATTACGTTAATAATGGCGTTTTTTATAAAGAAATACAGTAAAGAGCTAAATACTAATAGTTAATTTATGTTTTCTTTGGATGAGTATCTCGATAGTGAGGAGATACTCATCTTTTCTTATGAGGGATTCAACTTCTTTGTTTATAATACTTCGAATGTATACTTTTATTTTATATTTTGAGAGTATCAGAAGATTTGGTGTGAACTCAATGTTTAAGGTAATTTGAAAGTAAACTAATATTTAAAAGTTTACTTTCAGGAATAACAAAAAAAGAGTCCTATATTAAGAGGACTTTTTTTCTATTTCCCTTATTTTTTTCCGCAACTGTTTGCCAAGTGAACATGCTCATTAAAAATGTTGTTGTTAATTTGTTTTTCATATTTCTTTAATTCTTCATTGATTTTACTGCCAGTTTTACTTTCAAAACTTTTCTCTAATTCTGCTGCTATATCTCTTAGACTTGTTTGTAATTCATGAAATGCCCCTATGTTTTTTTGAAGAGCATATGTATCTTCTTTTATAATATCTATTGATTTAAACCCTACTTCTGTTTTTAACATCATACGCTGCATTTCTCTTTCAATCTGTTTTTTAGCAGCTTGTAACTCCTCAACAACCTGATTCGCTAAATCTCCTGTAACACTTTCGATTTGCTTTTCTATCTTTTTAATTTCCCCCATAAAATCCATCATATAATTATCTCCTTATCTAAACTGAAAATTCCCCGCTAATTGATTATCTTTATCCCTAAGTGAATTTGCTGCATCACTAATTTCATCCCCAAATCTACTTAAACTTTTTTGTTCTTTTCTTAAAAGATGAATTAATTCTTCTGCTATGTGTACATCGTGAAAATAGTCATTTCCACCTTCTTTCGTTTTGGCAATTCGTGAGATGGCTTCATCTATTTCGTATGCTTCTAATAGATGATATTTCCCACCTGGTCCTGTTTCATATTTTAATTGACTTTTCAACTTTTGAACCGCTTCAGCTTCTCTTCTTTGAAACTCTTCTATATTTTTTGCGATATCTGATAATCGATTACTGAGCAATTGAATTTTTTGTGCTTGTCTTATAATATCTTCAGGCTCTAATTTTAATAGGGGACTTCCATTTGAATGAAATGTTCCTCTAAATGTATCTCTGCCGTGTCCTTCCATAGTTAAACGTGTAAAAAAATCTTCTTTTGTATCGTTCTGTCTCACTGTAAATTGCTTACCAATTAGAGGCGCACCGAATTGAGTATGGTTACCAATTGGATCATTCTCATGTGTATAATCCGTAGCTTTGTTTTCCATTTCCCCTCTATCTACTCGTTTTTTTGCTTCAGGACTTAGCAAACGATAAGGATTTGGTGCAGCCCATGTAGTTGCATAACAATCTAATTCTGCAGCGATAAGGTCCGCTTCTGCACCACCTTTACTATGTCCAGTAGTATGAAGAGAATAAGGGGTATATTTTGCTACGATGTCATTTTTTGCCCATTTTAATCCAGTATCAAATGATGTTTCAGAATCAGGTTTTATAGTTTGACTGTTACTTGGAGTAATTACTTTAGAATGTGTTTTAATTCCAAACGTAATCTGATCGATATCTGTTTCGAAATCTGCTAATTGGTTAGGCTCTGTCCCACGAAATGCTAGGATTATCTCATCATAATGTGTTGCATTTTCATCATATTTGTCTGCTGGTACTACTGCGATAGCTTCTAATCCATTTTTTACTTTTTGATAATCTGCATCTATTGATTCTATAACTATCCAAGTTTTTCCATCAACACCTTCTATTTCTGTACCTTTTTTTAAAACTTCGTCATCATAAACATGATCTGCTAATTTGAAATAATCTTCATCTGTCGCAATTGTGTTCTTTTTAAACTCACTCATATGTTCCAACTCATTTCATGGTATATTTTAACTATATTCAAATACAAGGGGATTTTAAATGAAAAAGAAATTGGTAATTATTTTATCCATTATTTGTATTATAGCAGGAGGATATTTTACTATGGAATACTTAAAACAAAAAGAAAAAGAAGAAAAGTTTTGGAAGGCACAAGAGGCACGAGTAGAAAAGTATATTCATTACAATATTCAAGATGTAAAATCGATTACATTTAAAGAACACAGTGTAAGTCCAATGGGTGTGCCCAGATTAAAAGGTTATATAAACAATAATGAAGAATTGTATTTTATAGCTTATATTAGTACTACAGAAAATTTCGAAGATGATTTCACACGTTCTGGAGAACTTGGAAAACTAATAAAAAACCCTAAAAAATCAGTATCTGAAATTGAAAAGGAGGAGAAAGAAAAACAACAAGAGTAGTCTTTGTACTACTCTTTTCTTCTCTGTCTCATTTTAAGAAGAATCCATTGGTAGGTTTTTTATAAGGAGATTTTCTAATGAAGAAAGTAATCATTTGGGTTGTATCTGCTGTGATACTCATAGTAGGAGGGTATTTTACTATGGAATACTTAAAACAAAAAGAAAAAGAAGAAAAGTTTTGGAAGGCACAAGAGGCACGAGTAGAAAAGTATATTCATTACAATATTCAAGATGTAAAATCGATTACATTTAAAGAACACAGTGTAAGTCCAATGGGTGTTCCCAGATTAAAAGGTTATATAAATAATAATGAAGAATTGGATTTTATAGCTTATATTAGTACTACAGAAAATTTCGAAGATGATTTCACACGTTCTGGAGAACTTGGAAAACTTATAAAAGACCCTGAAAAGTCGGTATCTGAAATTGAAAAAGAAGAGAAGGAAAAGAAACAAGAGTAGTCTTTAAAATGTACCCTATAGAATAGACACTTGAAAAAAGTCTATTCTATAGGGTACATTTTAGTAAGTACTGATTTTTGTATTTTCTTTTTTTTATTCATGTTTTAACCTCCAATATGTGCTGGTAAAAAACAAGTACGGTAATTAGAATTCTGGTACAAAAACCTCAAAATATTTACAATTAATCTCCAAAACTTGGACACATTTATATTATTACTCTAAACAAACGTAGATTTCTCCTTTTCCACATGCATATAAACTTCAGAAATGATCTTTCTTCCTTCACTTTATATTTTGATTATACGAAGCAAAGTTCTCGTTTTTCTTACTTGATACTTACAAATTCCTTAAGTAGAGGATATTTTAAAAATGGATTTGTAGCGGTACTCCTATGTTAAGAGATAGCTTAAGGAACGAGGATTTTATTGTTTTTATAAAGAGTTGATGTTATGTTTGATTTGTGATATATGGTGTTTTATGTATGTAGGAGGATTTATTGAAGAAATTATTAATATTGTTTTTATTAGCTACATTTTGTCTACAGATTACAGGATGTTCTAATAATATGGGTGCACTAAGGGAGAAGTCTAAAACTTCAACACTTGTGAAGTTTAAACGCATCAATAAAGGGTGGTACAAACATATGTAATAGTTTGTATCACCCTTTGTTGATGTTAAAAGTCATAAGAAAAAGGTTATAGATATTTTTCATAAAGAAAAGACACCCATATAAGAGTGTCCTTTCTAATAGTTTTTTAGCAGAAGCAACTGCATCCGATAATGATTAATAGTATAAAGAGTACAACAAGCAAAGCAAATCCTCCAGCAAAACCACAGCCTTCTCCGCAACTACCACCATAGCCCATAATAGTTCCTCCTTTAGATAAGAGGATTAAAACTAAGGGCCATTCATGTATTTTAACGGGTTCACTTTACTTTATGTTTTTAAGAATGAATGGAGTAGGTCCTTTTTTATTTTATCGAAAGTAAACTTTTAGCCAGCAGTTTATTTTCATACTATTAATTTTTATACGTATTTGGTGAAAAATCAAGGAGCTGCCAAAAAATACTATACCGAAAGTTCGGTATAGTAACGTGCATATAAAAGATCCCACTTTGCTATATCCCAAAAAGAGTCATAAAAATCTATGTTTTTTTAATTCAGTTGCAAACTACAAAACTTCTTTTTAAAGAAATGTATGTACATACAAATTATATTTTATTCCATAACTCTCTAACTTTTGTTCATGGTAGTCTGATATTGAAAAAATATAATATTTGGTACGACATCACTTTGTTTTTTTATAAAGTTTTGTAATTAAACTATAATATTGTATTTTTTTTTGTATTATTGAAATTAGTAATAATAAAATGTATTATTGAAAAGCACAATTTATAATTCAAGTAATCAGGACTATGCGCCCATTATAATTTGAACATTCAGAAATTATAATATTGTCTAAAAATGAGGTGAGATTCATAGAAACAGTACATATTAAATGGTATGGAATGTATAGTATAAATGATTTTTATAATAGGGAAGAAGCTTCTAAGAAGGGGATATTTGCAATTTCTAGAGTATGTGCTAAGAGTGTAACATTGCTATATATAGGACAAACCAAAAGAAGCTTTATACAAAAGATAAGGGAACTTAATAAGGAGTGGCCTTTCGATGAGAGCGAATTAAAGATTACATTAGGAATAATAGAATTTCCTAGTGGTGAAATTTACTCTGAAAAGAAGGTAAAAGAGATAAAATCCCTTTTAATTTTACGACATACCCCATTAGAAAACGAAACATCTTTATTATACTATAGAGGGAAATTTAATTTAAAAATTATAAATAAGGGAAGAAGAGGTTTAATTGTTAAAAAGCTTTCTACAGGAGATCTAATATGGACATAATTGGAATCACCTTTGAATAAAATTGAAGGTTTCTTAAGTGCAGAAGCTTATCAATTTTTAATGTATTAAACTATTTTGAATAACATATGTCAGATACTTGAAAAAACACAAATTTTATTATGATATGAAATCCTGTATGGAAAGTGTAGTTTATTTCTATTGTTTAATAAAAATATTAAGAATTTTAGGGATAATACATAAAGAGTAGAGGAGAAAGTAAACACGGAGGTTTGAAGAATGGGACAAGTAAGCAGATTTCAAGAAAAACAACAGAATCGTCGTCAAAAGGCAATTTTTAATATTGCATTTACTTTGGTATTAGTGACAGTTGGTATAGTGACATACCAGTTATTTACTGCTTCTAATACATCAAAGAAAGCAATTGCTCAAGAAAAGAAAGTAACAAAGATAGAAGAGAAGAAAACTGAAGATAAAGAAACAGTAAAGATAGAAGAGAAGAAAACTGAAGATAAAGAAACAGCAAAGATAGAAGAGAAGAAAACTGAAGATAAAGAAACAGCAAAGATAGAAGAGAAGAAAACTGAAGATAAAGAGGCAGCACAGCTAGAAGAGAAATCAAAAACAGAAAAATCGGTAAAAACGAACGGAACTGAAAATAATGAGGAAGAAAAAACGACATCTCAAGAAAAGGGTTCTCAAACTAATCCTTCTTGGAAGCCAATTGGTACCGAGCAAGGAGCAAAACCTGAAATGAAATTTAAAGAAGGAACAGTAGATTGGAGTGAGATGAAAAAAGCAATTTCTTATGCTGTTGATGTTCCAGAGAGCCAATTGATTTTCGATTTTATTGGGAATAATGGTAATAATAAAGCCTACGGTAATGTACGAGATAAGCAAAATAATAAAAAATATAAGGTTAATATTGATTGGGTAGAAAATCAGGGGTGGAAACCAGTATCTGTACAAGTGGTAAGATAAATAATAGAAATGTAATGATGTAAATCAGCTGTCCATATGGACAGCTGATTATTTTTTTGCTTAGCGTATTTTTTTGAAAATGCTGGTAGTACCTCGTTGAGAAACATGAATTAAATCTATATTTTGTTTTATTTACCTCACTACTTTATCCATAATTTCTTTATATTTATAATAGTAATTAGTTTCAAATAAATAGTTGTACGGAAGAAAATGTTCCTTGTAAGTAGTAAGCATCCTTTATAATTTTAATTTATAATTATTTATAAAAAAGAAAAGACACCCTAAGGTGCCTTCCTTCGACTTGAACCATCTTAATTTTAATAATATATTGGACTCCCATCCAAATATTATTTTACCATGTTAAATTGTTTTATTCATTGAGAAATATAGTTTCATTTTATATTTAAAAGAATTCTATAGGCTAGAACCAGCTATTAATTAGGGGAAACTGACATGTTAAGCTAATATTATAATACTTCTAGAACGGAAATTTTGAGCAATATGTATACGAGCCACATATTAAAAAAAGACACTCTCAAGAGTGCCTCTCCTTAGCAGCCGAATCCGCCGCCCCAACAGCTAGCGCCAACGATGATTAATAAGATGAAGAGCACAACAAGTAAGGCAAATCCGCCGCCGAAACCACAGCCTCCACCACAACTACCGCCATAGCCCATATTAACTCCTCCTTCCATAAAGACCATTTATTAATGGATTTAATTTACTTTATGTTTTTAAGGATGAATGGAGCAGGTCCTTAAAAAAATAAAAGGATTTTGGAAGTTAAAAAGAGTTGACGACCTTATTTTTGTCACCGGTATTTCGTCTGCTACATATTGTATTTTATTCTGTGTATTGGGGGAAGGAGGATCTTATGGCTAATTCTGAGATGATTTTACGTTTACTTACGGATTTAAAGATTGAACAACAATTGTTGAAAGAACAGTTAGAGAAAATGCAAACAGCTGTGACTATTCTTGAAGAAAAATCAGTGACGCTTAAAGAAAAACCAGCGACTCTTAAAGAAAAAACAATGACTCCTGAAGAAAAACCATCTGTTACAAAGCAAAGAGCTTTTTCTGGACGCCCAACATCTTTTCGTGATTGGAGAGCAGCTGCTCAAAAAAATTCATAAAATTATAAAAAAAGAAGACATCAATTAAGCTGTCTTCTTTTCTTATCCAATCCAAATGAGTTAAGAAGGTATATCCATATTGCTTTAAAAATAAGAAGAAAATAACGATTATCGACTCCTATTTTAGTATAGCGTATAATAATCTATATATATATGTAATTTTACATAAATATATAGATTATATAATGTTAAGCATATATATTTTAGTTGTCTGTTATTTGTTTTAATTCATTTATTCTTATTATTTTTTAAGAGCCCCAGTAATGGGGCCTTTTTATAATTGTGTTAAAGTAGAAACCCCTCAAGCATAAGGAGGGGTTACATAACTAGGAAAATAGTTATTTGTGTTTAATGAGAGGAAGTTCAGGGTGTTGTTTCTGAATTTCTTCTAAATGATTTTCGCTTTTGCCTTTTAAAGTTTGATCGAAAAAGCTAGTTACTAGTTTATTAATTAGTTTGTAGTTTGTGGCTACATCTTCGCCAGGTTCATTAATAATAGGTGAAAATGCTGCTAAATCTGTAAAACTAGTATGGTTTGTTTTTGGAATTACCACTGTGTACACGCCCGGTTTTTCAATGGTTTTATTTCTTAAATAGACTATTTCCAATAATTCATTTTGGATTCCGGTTGTCTTTGGATTCTCAGCCTCTTTCATAAAATGAATCGTAGCTTCAGCATTCATCAACATGAATGGTTTTTGAGGACCGTCTTTAGGCATTGGATCGCCATACAATCCACCATCCATATTAATTGCAGCTTTAATACGCGTATCCTTCACTAACATTTGTGCGGCAGTTGCTCCACCAAAAGAGTGACCGAACATTCCAATTTTGTCATAGTCAATTAAGTCTGCAATAGTTTTAAAACTTTTATCGAAATTGCCTTCTATTACTTCATTTAAAACAAAAGTAGTATCCTGTTCCCATTTTTGAACTATGGTATTTAAGGCGGTAGGTGTATATTCAATTGGTATAGAGTCTACACGGTTTCCATTAGGGAAAATCGTTGTTGCTGCATATCCTGTAAAATTAAGAGCGATTACTACATAGCCTTGACTAGCTAATTCCTCTAACTGGAATGTATTTTGTTGACCATATAATCCCATCCCATGGCCGAATAAAAGGAGGGGGAATTTTTCTTTATCTTGAAGTGGCTTAGCATTCTGATAAGAATGTGTTTTTGTCAGCCCTAAATGTGTCGTTACGATATATGGAGCACCGTTTGTTACTGCCAATTGTTCAGCCAGCTCGTTTATGTTCTCAAAATAGGCAGAAGGCTTCCCTGATCCTTTTGCGGCAGGATAGTATACTTGTATCATTAACTCACGATTTCCATGATTATTTGGTACAGTGGTTTCTTTTCGATTTGTATCAATTAAATGAAAAGCTTTCGTTCCTACTGTATATTTTCCAGTAGGCTCTGGGAGTGTTATGATCGGAAAAAGTAAAGGTAATGTAATGTAAACATTGCGATAGCAGTTACGATAATTCCTAAACCTTTTAAAACTTTCATCACTAACTTTTTAGAAACGGCTGTAGTTTTTGGTTTCAAAAAAACTTGTAATGTTAAAACGAACAATAAGAAATAGGCGGGAATCATACGCCAGTTTGCACCAATTACAATGATGGTGACAAATAATAATGCATAATTTATTAGTAAAAGGACTCCATTTTTTTTCGTCAAACCCCGTTTGATAAAGATGGGAATGATACTAGATAAAAGTAATACAGCAACAAAAATGATTTCTAACATTTTTAGCTCCTTTCCTAATCAATATAGATATAGATTGATAATTTACAACCTTCCCAATTATATAACTATAATTGATGATTGTATGCATGTAAGTAAGTTTAGAATGTTTTTATATGACATTAAAAAAAGTACTCATACGAGTACTTTTTCTTAAATGAATTATTATTTATTTTTAAACCGTTCCCCATAAATGATAAACCATACCGATAACAAAAAATGCTAGTCCTACAAACAAAACGATTAAAGCAAGCACTCCATTTTTATTATGTTCCATAAAATTAGCTCCTTTTCATTTACTTATCTACAAAAAGCCTTTAGTCGTAATTATGGCTAAAGGCTTGGATCTTCATACTTTGTAGTTTATAAAAAAGTTGCACTTCTGTATTAATTTGGAATATGATTATTTAAAGAGAAGGTGATGAGTACATGCAGGACAAAAAACAATTCCCGCTTATATCTGGAAATCTCTCATTAGATTTAGTAAATACAGAGCTAGTTAGGCGTGGACAACGTTATGATTTATTAATAACAAATGAAGATGTATTAGAATGGCTACATGTAATAAAGGTTAGTCTTCCTTTTTGGAATGAAAAAACATTTATAAGGATTCAAGAGCGCACGAATCAAGTGACATCTATTATATTGGAAGTAAGAGAGGTACTGAGAAAACAGTTTGAGGTAATTGCTGATCAGCACGAAATTTCCAATGATTTTGTTACGTATTTAGAAACACAAATTGAGAAAGCACCATTTACATATAAAATCATTGAACAGCAGCTAGTATCTATCCCGGTTGGAGAAATCGAGGATGTACTCGCATCGTTAATTGCATTTGATGCTTTAACGTTAATAGCAGAAAATAAGCTTATTTTCCTTAAAAGGTGTTCAAATCCTGACTGTGTTTTATTATTTATAGATAAGAGTGGGAAACGAAAATGGTGTTCTATGAAAATATGTGGGAACCGGAAAAAGGTAGCAAAATTTCAGGATCGAAAATTTGAAGAAGTCTAGAGAATCAACTTATAACAGTTGATTCTTTTTTTTTTCTTCTTTAACTAACCTATAAAATTAATATTTACAGGTTAGTTATGTCGAGTTATAATTGTTGGTAAATAAAGGAGGAGAATGATGGATAATATAACAGCAACTAAGCAGGAAGATCCTCAACCAATAAGTGTACGATATTTTACAAAAATGAAAGGGAAAGGAAGAAGTCCATTACAAGTAAATATAAAGGACTCTTTAACAGGACTACTAGGGGGATTTTTAACAATTATTACCTTAACATATTTAACGAGCATAACCTCTACAGAATTATTAATGGCTCCATTTGGGGCGAGTTGTGTATTAGCGTTTGGAGTTTGGAATGCGCCATTATCTCAGCCGCGTAATATTATTGGAGGACATTTGATTTCAACTTTCATTGGTCTATCAATATATCATTTGTTTGGGAATGAATATTGGACAATTGCTTTAGCAGTGGGGATGGCAATAGCCGTTATGATGTTAACGAGAACGACGCACCCTCCGGCAGGGGCCGATCCGATTATCGTTATTTTAGGGGCGAATAGTTGGAGTTATTTAGTAACACCAGTTTTAATTGGCTCCGTTGTTATTGTAGTTATTGCTTTATTCATTAATAATATGAGTAGTAAAAGAAGCTATCCAACTTTTTGGATTTAGTTTATAAAGCGAAAAACAATTTAAGTAAGTATGTCGTTTTTACTATGTTTTAATTTTTTTATAGAAAAAAGCCTTTAGTCGTAATTATGACTAAAGACTCCATGTCTCAAACTTTTTAATTTAAAGAGAAAAGACACCTTAATGCGCCTTCCTCCGACTTGAACCATCTTAATTTTAATAATATGTATTGGACTCCCATCCGAATATTATTTTACCCCTCAGAACGAAAAATTGTGCTTACTTGCAATAAAAATCTCATTTTTTCGTTTTGGGGTGTTATAAAATCTTGAAGTTGATGGGCATAGGGTGGGACCCAAAACAGTACGATTTTATTTCAAAGACACAACGATTTTACTACACACTTTTTATTTATCCCACACTCTCATCTGCTAGTATTACTATTTTTTATTACTAATGTTGCCGTTTCACTCGGATGGCTAAGAGGAAAATGATGGCCATATGGAACAAAATCAACCTTACCAAGATGCGATGGAGCAGAATAGGCTCTGTCATAATCCCCCCAAATAATGTGAAGATTATACTTTGTTACTTCATTGAAATCACCTTGATCGTTTTTCAGTAGTAAACTGTTAAGCTGAACCGTAGTATTTAAAATTCTAGGAGAAGTAAAACTGTTACTTATCTTTTCAATATAATGTTCAGGGATGCTCTCCATACTTTCAAACAAACCATTACTTAATAAATAACGCTCTATCAAATTAGTAGTTGCTAATTTTAATGTCCATTTGTTCATAAATTGAGGAACATTTAGTGATTTAGCATTTTTTTTAGCAACAGGTGGCTGAAGTAAAGTGATTGCATACTTCTTATCTATGTACTCTTGTACCAATGCTTCCAGAAGAATAAACGCACCGAATGAATGGCCAATTAGATGTGCACCATTCGTAGCTTTCTTCAATAACTTTTTCACTACATTCAAATAGATATCTAGAAGATTTTTCTCTCGTTTAAAAGGAGAACGTCCCAAACCTGGAAGATCCAAGATCCATATAGGTTGACCAGTTTTTTCATGAAGCTCTTGTGCTAAAGGAAATAAATCTTCTCCATCACTCAATAAACCATGTAATAAAATAAACGGTTTACCCTCTCCTTGTAATTGGTAAAGGGTAGTGTTATCGCATAATGTTCGTTTAAATAAATGATTATGCTGGCCATTTTGATACATCATTCGATAATCCAGATCAGCTACTACGGCAGGCAAAAATTTTATTACACTCGTCTTCTTAAACCAATCTCCTCCCATAATTTTTTTCGCTGAAACATTTGGGAAATTTTGTTTTGTAATAAAATTCAATCCATCAGAAGGAATTTTTGTTATTTTACTTACTCCACTATTCATAATTGCTTTCATAAGTGGCATTGGAACAGAGATTTTTGGTGCCCTCATATTCATACTTTCCGACATAATATTTAATAATTCAGCAATGTTCTGATCGTACTGTTTGTCTTCAACAAGTGTATATGTTTGAATAGTCGGTTGCTCCAATCTGAAAACCTGCATAATAAACTTCGCAAGCTCATCGTTTGAAATAAGTGGTAACCTATATCCCTTACCTCCAGGAATCATTGGCATGAGCCCTCTTCGCATACTCATCACAAGCAAACCTAATCCTGCTATCTGCTCTGTACTCCCTGTTTTACTACTACCGACTACAGTTGGCGGATTAATTACAGAAAGCGGATAACCTACTGCGGATGCCTGCTGACGGATATAGAGATCTGCTAAAAATTTTGTTCTCTCATATGGATTTTTTATTTTTAAATAATTGTTTCCTTCTGTAAACACATCAATTGCAATCTTGCTATTTTTATCATCAAAGGGACTCATATAACCTACAACATGAATAAATTGTTGCAAGCCCTTCAATTGATGAATACTTTTAGCTAATTCACTAATATGTTTGGCGCCATTTAAAAATACGGAAGCTGCCTCTTTACTTGTCGCTTGAATATCCATGGGGCCTCCTGCGTGAATAATCACATCCGTTTTCAATACCCTCTCCTTATCTTCAGCACTTAGACCTAAATCTATTTTCGTCAAATCACCTTCAATAAAGTGCATAACTTTCTTTTTTAAGCTGCCTCTTTCTTGAAAAAGGCGTATTGCTTTACTTTTCGACCTTACTAAAAGAAGAATTTTAACATCCTCTTTGGCTAATTCTTTCACTAATTGCTTTCCAATAAAGCCTGTTCCACCAGTTAAAAATACTGTTCTCATATAAAATCCCCTTTGTAGTACTAATTAGTACTAATTTGATGTAAAAAAAAAGCTTCTTTTATCGAAGCAATTTAAAAAAATGATCTGCTGTTTTCGTGATTACAGTTGCATCTTTCAATGTTTCTGAAATAAATAACGCTCCCTCAAGATTTGTAATAAAAAGTGATGCAACCTCATCAATATGAATCGTATTTCTGAATTCTCCATTCTCTACCCCTTGTTTAAGTAATAGAGAAACTTTCTCTTGTAATCCTGTAAAAAAAAGACCTATTTTTTCTTTTATTTGCGTGGCCTGTGTAGGACTTTGAATATAAAGAGTAATAAATGGACAGCTCCCCTTATACTCTCTCGACTGAACTCCTTGTGATAATTGCTTTAAAAACAGTTGGATACGATCTTCAACTAAAAATTGGTTCTGAGAAAGTACGTTATCAATTGCAGATTGATACATTTCAATCCAATAATCAACGACCCCTTCTAATAATTGTTCCTTATTAGAAAAGTGATAATACACATTAGACTTTGAAACTTTGCTTACACGTACTAATTCATCCATACTTGTATAAGCAAACCCTTTTTCTAAAAATAATGTTGCAGCTACTTCAATCACGCGTTTTTGATTCATTAATTTTACCTTTGTCATAACTAGAACTATATAGTACTAATTTAAATATTGCAAGTATTTATGTTAATTTTTAAAAAATTTCCACTAACATTGATTTTACTGCAAAAAAAATCTTATTTTGAATAAAGTTGAACTGAACCCCGAAATTGTTAATTTACTATCGTCTAATAGGGGTCACCATATACGCCCATCAACTTAAGAAAAAGAAATGCCCCCAAAACGAAAAAATGAGCAGCTTCTCAGAATAACTATCTGTAGAGAAAGAAAATTTTAATTTAGGGGGATATGAAAATATTAGCTTGATGATGATGGGGTAGTACCAACGAGTCGCTTAGAATTGTAAATCTGTCTTTTCATAATCCTACTCCATAAAGAAAAGACACCCTAAAGTGCCTTTTATCGATTTGAATTATTTATTGTATGTAGTTCATATTCGTTAGCATAAAACTCTTTTATTAGTTTTATTTCATTCGTATCTGGATTAAACTTAAATATTTTAATTTGATTAGATTCGTCTTTGTATGCAAATGTATACTCACCAACTTGGGTCATATTGCTGGTATTTAAGATAGGATCGCTACCGTGATCAGTAATTTCCACAGTTTTCTCACGATCCCAAAACGCGATGACAATAATCAAAATGATGAGGTATACACGTATGAAACGTAGTTCTCTTGCAACAGGATGTTCCATCTGTTAGTTTCCTTTACTGTTTGATAGAGTCTGTTTATAAAAGAGATAATTGCAATGAATATAAATAAAAAAGACACCGTAAAGTGTCTTTTTTATTTTAGTTATGCGCATTACTTAATAAGACGCTAGTTCCTCAGTCTGGCTATGAGTAACTATGTAGGGTAATTCTATTATAACATTTTAACCAGTAATGGGTCTATATGGAATTTTATTGATTTTCTTTTTGATTATTCAGAATGACTTACCAAGTATTTGGATGAGGAAAGCAGTGAGACAGAAGCGACTAAACTTGTTTTAGAAGAGTGTCTTCTTTTTTGTATCATTGTGAGTAAAGTGTAGAGTTATATTTCCCTTTACACGAAGATAACGGTATACTATAGTTAAGTAAACTTAACTATTAAGCGAAACGAAATGAAAGCATGGAGGAATAACGCTATGACTAGAACTTATAAAGAAGTAATTAATGAAATGAACCGAGCTTATAATGAATTCTACATTTTACTATTTCAGGAGTTAAAAGATGAGTTCGGTCTTACAGGACAGCAAGAGAGCATGCTATTTCATATTAATTTAAATGAAAACACGACAGCAAATCACATTGCGACTACCTTTAATGTATCCAAAAGTGCCGTTAGCCAAGTTTTATCGAAATTGGAGAAACAGAAGATGATTTCAAAACAAGTAAACCCTAATAATAAAAGGGAGTATTTTCTTACACTTGGTCCAAACGGTAGTAAGTATATAGAGCGGTTGTCTGAGTTAGATGATGTATTAATTGAGAAATACTTTTCTAAAATCGATATAAATGCCCTAGAGCAAATGACAGAGACGTTAACGAAAATAAATAAAGTGATATTGGAAGAAAAGCAGAAAGATCTTGATTGTAATGAGTAAGAACTTAGATGAAGCAATTAGTAGAAAGGAGGGGAAGCATGTGATGAGTTACATACCAAATATGATTACGATAGCAAATTTTGTGTGTGGGCTTTTGGCTATTCATGCTGTTTTCGTTGACGATATGTACGGTGCAGTTATGTTCATTATTACAGGTATGGTCCTTGATTTGTTTGATGGCATGGTCGCTCGGAAACTTGATTCTGTTTCAGAAATTGGTGGAGAGTTGGACTCATTTGCGGATTTAGTTACTTTTGGTGTGGCACCATCTATTCTTGCATATAATGCCTCGTTAAAAGATTTGCAGTCTATCGGGATGATATGCGCGCTCGCTTATAGTATTTGCGGAATGCTTCGGCTTGCGAGATTTAACACACAGCAAAGCAAACTCCCGACATTTATCGGAATGCCGATTCCATTCGCGGCAATGTGTCTCCTTATTTTATGTTTTTTAAAGAATCCAGTTTCCGTGGCGTTTGGTACATGCGTACTCGCTTATTTAATGGTGAGCAAAATCAAATTCCCTCATTTAAAAAAAGATATAGCTGAAAGCTTGAAGCTTGGAAGATTGGATTGATGATACGGAACTACAATGAGAAAGATAAAGGAGAATAACATGATTCGTATGGCATTAAGATCATTCAACATACAAATGTATTGTTTGCTAGGCGTAATGTTATTGGGATGGCTCGTGACACCTTTTTCAGCCCAGTTTGTCGGGATAAGCATTGGCCTTTTGGTGAGTATGTACTGCGCCTGGATTTTAGGAAGGCGTATTGAAAAGTTCGGAGATAGCATTGTAAAAAAAGAAAAAGCACCGATGCTCGGAATGATAAATCGGTTCGCAGCGGCAATACTTGGCGCGATTATTATGTATGAAATTGAACATCATGAATTCATGTGGACATTTGCAGCTGGAATTATGGGTGGGTATTTCTTGATTATTATTAATTTGGGGTATTACAGTATGAGGGATGCGAAGGAATAGAGTGAAAACTAAGTTTAAGCATACTGTTGCCTAACAATGAATAGCGGATTATTAAGAAGAGCAATAATTAAACCCAACATAAGATTTAAGAAAAATTTTATATTTACCCCACTTTTTATTTTAAAAGTTTTTCCTATCCTATAAACAAGTTACATCAAGGAGGAGACTGAAAATGAAGAAGTGGGGATTTTATATTTTTAATATATTCCCTATATTCGAAGACAAAGTAGAAGATTAAATATATGAACAAAGTACCAGTTCTTGAACTATGTTCTAAAATAATAGATGAAAATGTAAAGTTAGGGGATTCCACATGCATACAGGAGTTTTGATGAGTTATTTATATACTTATTTTTTTACTATTATGTTTTGTATTATGTTTCAAATTGGATTTTATTTTAAAGCGAAAAGAAACATATCTATTCGGCATTTTCTATGGGTATATATTTTTCTATTCTATCTTTCGCTAGTGTATAAGGTGACGCAGATTGCGACTGTATGGGATATAAGTAGATATGAAACGTGGATTCGTGTAAATCAAATCAATTTGACTCTATTTGATACGGCGGGTAGTACTACGTATCTTTTGAACATCGTACTGTTTATGCCATTAGGTTTTTTATTGCCGACTATTTGGCCGCAGTTTAAAAAAATGAAAAACACCGTATGCGCGGGATTCTTTTTTTCATTGGCAATTGAGTTAAATCAATTACTAAATAATAGAATTACAGATATTGATGATTTATTTACGAACACCCTCGGGGCGATTATTGGGTATTTATTATATAGCGTTTTATTTAAAATGATATGTAAAAGAGATGAAAAAAAGTTTGATACGAATTCTTCTCTAGTCATAAAATACGAGGCTGTTTTTTGTTTAGTGTGTTCATTTGTAGGTGCGATGTTAATTTATTATCCAGCTTTATTTGGAAGACCTGTAATTATTCAGTGAGGTGATTAAGAATTTCTTGTTAACGCCTGTACGATATTTCAATTTGCAAAAAGCCTTTAACACGTTATAGTTAAAGGCTTTTATCATCATAATTTTTACTTACCAATTACCCACTCTAACATCCGCCTTCAACCACTTCACCCAATCCAAGTCCTCTACTTTAAGCAAACTAAGCGAAACACCCTTCATATCTAAAGAAGTCAACAGCGTACCAACCTTTACGAATGTAACTTGCAATCCTTCAAGTTCACACAAACGGCGAATGTCGTTTGCGAAAATGTATTGTTCCATTAATGGTGTCGCACCGAGTCCGTTAATAAGGATGGCGAAGTTGTCGCCTTTTCTCCAGCGATAAATGCTTTTTAGTTTGTTCATCAGTTCAATCGCTAATATTTCAGAAGAGGACAGCGATTCTTTGCGGTAACCTTTTTCACCGTGAATACCGACGCCGTAAAAGACTTCATCTTCGTTTAATGTGAATGAAGCTTGTCCTTTCACTGGATCGTTGGCAGGTGAAAGGGCGACTCCTAATGTGTGTAAGTTTTCAGTGATAGAACGGCCGAGTGCAGTCAGTTCTTCTAAAGAATGTCCTTCAAGAGCGGCTGCACCAAGTATTTTTTGAATGAAAACAGTACCAGCGACGCCGCGTCTTCTTTTATTAAAGGAAACATCATCTTCAATTGAAACGTCGTCATTTACGATGATGTGGTCAATTTTTCTTCCTTCTTCTTTAGCAATTTGCTTTGCCGCTAGAAAGTTTTCAACGTCATCTTTAAAGTTTTTAATGATGAATAAAATACTTTTATCTTTCGGCATAAGGCGAGTTGCCATTATAATTTGTTCTACTGTAGGCGGAGTGAAAATGCTGCCGTTTACGGCCGCTGTAAGCATTCCTTTTCCTACATAGCCAATATCAGCAGGCTCATGTCCGCTACCACCGCCGCTTATAATAGCGACGTCTTGCTTCATTTTTTGGATATCTTTTACATAAATGATGTTATGTGTTTCGTTGTAATTTACTTTGTCATTATGTTCAAAATAAAAGCCATGCAGCATATCTTGAACGATATTTTGTACATCATTCATAATCTTTTTCATTGCTTTTGCCACCCTTTAATTACTTTGCTGATTGCTCCAGTAATAGTAGTAATTGATTGTTTATCATATTTTTCATGAGAGAAGACATAATGGAAGGATCTACTTCGCATTTGCTTTCAATCCAATCTTTTATCGTTCCGACGAAGCCGTGACTATAAAAGGAGGCAATCGTATTTTTTGTCTCATCAGAAAGGCTGAATCCACAGCTCACAGATAATTCATCAATAATCTTCATATATAAGTTTTTCGTATGCTCAAATAAATAGTGATTAAACGAGTTTTGTTCAATAACTTTAAAAGCATTTCGGTAAAACTTTTGATTTTCATAAAAGTAATCAAATAATAAATCAAAAATGTTTTCCCACGTTTCATAGTCAAGAAAATCGATAATGTTCTCTTTCGTTTCTTCTCTATAAATCCAGCTTAATAGTTCAAATTTATCTTTAAAATGATAATAAAAAGTTTGCCTACGCATTTGACAGTGTAACATAATATCGCTCACTGATATTTTATGAAACGACTCTGTTTCCATTAAATACTTCAATGAGTTCGCGATTATCTTTTTAGAAATTATAGAAGAGGTCATCTCAATCATCCCTAGAATGTTAGTAATATGAAAATCCTACCCATAAATGAGAACGGTGTCTTTAGACAGATTGTCCATTTTGTCCGTTTACTATAAAACGCTTTCATTTTAACATGGATAGTAAGAAGAAGATTTCAAATATATCACAATATATTAAAGGAATTGAGGGATAATCACAATGAAAAAGATTATAAACAAACCAGAAACATTAGTAATGGAAATGTGTAACGGAATGGTTATGGCTCACCCAGAGCTTGAACTTTTGAAAAAATATAAAGTTATTAAGAAGAAAGAAATGAACGAAAACAAAGTAACGTTAATTAGTGGCGGCGGTAGTGGCCATGAGCCGGCACATGCAGGATTAGTCGGAAAAGGAATGTTAGATGCGGCGGTGTGCGGAGATGTTTTTGCTTCTCCTTCACAAATTCAGGTATATCAAGCAATTAAAGAAACAGCTAGTAAAAAAGGAACGTTATTAATTATTAAAAATTACAGCGGCGATATTATGAATTTCAAAAACGGAGCTCATTTAGCGACGGAAGATGGAATTGAAGTCGACTACGTAAAAGTGGACGATGATATTGCGGTAGAAGATAGTCTGTATACAGTAGGACGCCGCGGCGTTGCAGGAGTTATTTTAGTTCATAAAATTGCCGGCGCAGCAGCGGAAGCAGGGATGGATTTAGGAGCGGTGAAAGCTGTAGCGGAAAAAGCAGCTGCTAACGTGCGCACAATCGGTTTAGCATTAACTTCTTGTACCGTTCCAGCGAGTGGATCACCTACTTTCACACTTGCGGAAGATGAAATGGAATACGGCGTAGGTATTCACGGCGAACCAGGAATTAAACGTGAAAAAATGTTGTCAGCAGATGAACTAGCGAACCGTATGACAAACGATCTTGTAAAAGATTTAGGAGTAAAAGAAGGCGAAGAAATTGCACTTCTAGTTAACGGTTTTGGCGGAACACCACTGCAAGAGCTCTACTTATTTAACAACGCAGTTACGAGAGAACTAGCTGCAAGAAACATTAAAATTAATAGAGTATTTGTCGGTAACTATATGACGAGTATTGATATGGCTGGTATGTCTTTAACGGTAATGAAGTTAGATGAAGAGCTAAAAACATTACTATCAAAAGAATGTAATACACCCGCGTTTAAAGTAGACGGTCCAGTTGAAAGTGTAGAGTATGTAAATGTACTGGAAGAGACCGAAGAGAAGGAAGTTTCCTTTGAACTAGAAACTGCGGAAGAACACGCTGTTATTAAAAATAATGTCATTACATTAAACAACATGATTTATCTCGTTGATAAAATGAGCGATATTATTATTAAAAATGAAGTACCGTTCTGTGAGCTAGATACGCATGCTGGTGACGGCGACTTCGGAATGAGTGTAGCAAAAGGATTTAAGCAATTAAAACGTGAGTGGCATTCGATTGTAGATCAAGAGAACGTAACGATCGGATTATTCCTTGACGGTTGTTCTATGATTATTATGGAACATTGCGGCGGCGCTTCTGGTCCAATTTGGGGCGGAGCATTCCGCGCAGCTAGTAAAGCAGCAGGCGAGAAGCGTGAGTTAACAGTGAAAGAATTCGCTGAAATGTTGCAAGCAGCACTTCAAGGTATACAATCTATCGGAGAAAGATCATTTGGTAGAGGAGCGGTAGTTGGTGACAAAACACTTGTTGACGCGCTTGCTCCATGTGTAGATTCTTGGTTAGATAGCGCTTCAAACGAAGAAGACATGAAAACTGCTTTTGAAAAAGGAGCAGAAGCAGCAGTTAAAGGAGCGGAGTATACGAAAGAAATCGTAGCTCGCATGGGCCGCGCCGGTACAGTTGGTGAAAGAAGCTTAGGCTATCCAGATGCAGGTGCACATGCACTTGGAGTTATCTTTATGGAGATTGCGGGTAGTTTGAAATAGGAATGAGAAAATCCCCTCTGCCTTAAGGTGGAGGGGTTTTTATATAATTGATTGATATATAGTTTCGTTAGATGTTTTCTCTGTAAAGATATGTATGTTTATAAATACTAAGATAATAGTTTTAAAAGAAGCAACGTGAGTTCCTATAAATAGGGAGTTTAGGTTGTTTAATTGTGTTTTGGAAAATTTCTCAATTGATAAAAAGTACTTCAAAAGGAATAAATTAATAATGGAAGATATGAAGGAACGGGAAAAAAAGATAGAAAAGAAGTTAGAGCTAAGGGATGATAATCTTATGAAGATGGTCAGGGAGATTCAAGATGCTAAACGTACTATTGTATCAGCTCAGGAAGAAATAGCGACAGCCAAGTTTAAGAAGAAGTCTTGGTGGATGTTTTGGAAATGAGTATCATTTTTTAATTAATACAAGTAAAAGAGACCTTATAGTGGTCATCTCCCTGTCAAGTAGACAGTAATAAAAAGAGTATTATGCCACGGCCTTTTCCCGATATTCTATCGGGGAAAGGCCGTGAAGTTTTTCTTGGAATCTTTCTGTAT